>NZ_CP032869.1:1243322-1554153 GCF_003576455.2 Mucilaginibacter celer | reverse complement strand
TTACCAGGGGTAACTACAGCAGGCACCGGCGACCAGATCTCGGTATCTTCGGGTTTTGCAGTTTGCTGCGCGAAGCTTATTAAAGCGCTACCTGCCAATAAAGCTGTTATTATAAATGCACGTTTCATTATTCAATAAATTTAATTAAGGCTGATTTTTTAATTTATTTAGCCAGCGACTTGATCCACAAAGCAATCTTCCGGGCTTCTTCCTTAGGCACCTGCGGCATTGGCGGCATCGGTGTTGAATAATCGGGCCAGTGCTCGGGTTTGGGGTTATGAATTAGCGCTACTAATTCGTTCACACTGTACTTTCGCCTGGCTACATCAACATAAGCCGGACCTACCTGCCGTTTGGTGGCGTTATGACACGAGAGGCAGGTGTTTTTAAGCAGCAAAGGCTGTACTTCGGCATAAGTAGGTATAGCATTAGGTGCTGCCGGTTTAGCCGGTATTGCCTTTTTACCCGGTGTACCTTTTTTTGCATCCGCAACAGTTGTCGCTTTAGTCGAATTAACTGTACTTACCTCCGTCATCGAAAGTTTTTGCCCTTCGGGGATGTTATTTAAAGTGTAATAGGCTGTGGGGTGTACAAGGTTAAAATAATTTTCCTTATCGCGAATAGCGCCAAGCGTAATGGTATGGATATAATACCTGCGCAGGTTATTAACTATCAGCCTTGCTTTTAATCCATCAGCAGATACTTTTACACCTACAATCGGGCATTTTTCGGTGTTTACCGGCGGGCTGCCGTATACGCCGTGATATTTGTAGATATAGCTTTCTATCGAGTAAGAAGCAATGTCCTCAGCTACTTTCTTATCAACCGGTTTGGTAAATTCTATCTCAAAACCATCGGGCATGGCGCGGATAGCACGCATCTCGAACGGAACTTTATTATTCCAAACCAAACGCTGTAAACCCATGGTAGCCTCCCCTGCCGATCCCCAGCCCCGGTTAGTTTCTCCTGTTGCCAGCGAGCCATCCGGCAACCAGGCTAATCTTACAATACCCGACTGAAAGCCACTGCGGAATGCCCATGCGGCACCCTGGTATTCGCCGTTCACTTTTTCCAGGAAAATCCTGTCAACCATGCTCTGTCCCTGATCACATACCAGTAACTGGCCTTCAAAAGGGCCAAACGCGCCTTGAGGGATTTTAACAATTTCGGAATTGGAAATCCCTAAAATGCCATGCGGCAACCAAACAGCGGGTAGTTGTAATTCCGGGATTTCTTTTTTTGCCTCAAATTCGGTTTTAAACTTTTCGTTTACAATATTCTGTGGCTTAAAGGGCTGGCCATTTTTATCAAACTCAATCCGCGGGTTGTTTTTGGCGAAGAATTGCTCGGAAGTTAGTTTTAACGGAGAATTTGGCAAGCCGGTCCACACTAAGCTTGAAGGGTGGCCCATAAAAGCACCTTTTTTAATGGGCATGATACTTCCCGAGCCTACCCAATCGCCCTGGTTATCCGAATACCATAATTCACCGTCGATCATACTGATACCGCAGGGAGAGCGAAAACCCGCAGCCCATGGTGTAACCGTACCATCTTCCTTAATATTTAAAGCCCAGCCACGGTATGGCACAAAGCTTTTTGGGTGCCACCAATCGGGCGGGAAGCCAAGGTTCAGCGTCACAAAGAACGAACCATCAGGCGCTATTTTGGGGCCGAAGCTGTATTCGTGGTAGTTGCCCGATAACGGCCAGGCATAAATGGTTTCAAATACATCGGCTTTGCCATCCATATTGGTATCTACCAGTTTGGTAAGCTCGCCGCGTTGTACCACGTATAAAGCACCATCTTTCCAGGCAGCGCCTAAAACCTCGTGCAAACCCGAGGCAAATTTGCGGAAGAAAGGATGTTGGCCGGTAGGGTTCTCCACCATAAAAATATCACCACGACGCGTAGTTACCGCCAGCGTGCCGTTGGGCAGGGTGCATAAACCGCCAACCTCCAGTATGGTACCCTCGGGGGCAGGCACTTTCATTATCTTAAAAAAATCATCTTCCTTAGGCGATTCGGCCTGCGCAAAGATGATTTTTGTATCGCTTAACAGGGCACCTATCATCAGCGTAAATAAAAACGTGCCTTTTTTTATCTTATGTTTTAATGTTGTATTCATAATTAAGGCAGTTTAAAAAATGATGGAATAGGTTAATTTATTTTTTATGGGGATAATGAGCTCCTGTTTATCGCCCATCTGCCTGATAACCGCCTTTGCCCCACCGGCGTCATCAACGCGGATGTAATATGATTTATCATCGATGGCGTACAAGCCATCTCCAAGCGTTTCGATACTGCCCGATGCCAGGTAATAATATAATCCATCGGTGGCATTCTGCAGCGATACCTCTCTGTGGATGCCCTGCCCGCCAGGCATTACGCTACTTGCATCATTTACCGCCGAGCCGTAAATAACATATTTAAACGCCGGCACATCATCAGCATTTAAAACATAACCTTTGGGTCTGAAACCTGTACCTGCGGTATCCAAAGCCCACACGGCCTTATCATCGCTTAACTTTTCGATAGCAGGAACCGGTTTACCCAAATACTGAACAGAACCAGCCGGGCGCGATGAGCCGTCGCCCCTGTCATGCCACATTGGGGTAGCGTCTAAAAAGCCTCCGCGCCACAGCTGCACAATCACGCCTTTATCCAGATCATAAGTGTAATGCAGCAGTTCAGGACTGCCAACGTTGATGCCATGTGTAACGCGGATGCCACCTGGCAGATCAGAGAAACTGCGCAAAACTGTGTTTGATGTAGCGTTAATCAAAATCGGATCAACCGGGTCGTTATTACTTACATTGGCGTCGCTTAATAAATATTCGCGGATGCCCGGGCCTGATACGGTAAGCCCCAAAGCAGGCCTCGCCCAATCGGCCGTTTTAGCGTACCGCAGTTCAAAAGGGTGATTACCGGGCTGCAATTGTATTTTGCCCTCTCCCCTGTTATCGGCCGTAGCAACAGCGCTGTTGCCATTGATACTAAAAGATCCCTTACCGCCGGGCACACTTAATTTAAAAACGTATTCGCCGGCTTCTTTAACTTCGATATTGCCGGTGTAAATCAATGTAAAATCATTTGTAAGCTTACCCTGGTTTGACGACAGGTTGGTTGAACCACTTTCGGCATCAGGTTTCTGTTTTTTTAATTCATCATTGCTCAGTTCAGCACCTTTATAAATTTTGTATTTAAGATTGGAAAGTACCGGATGAGGCTTATCAAACGTGGTGATTTTAATATTGCGGAAAGCCACCGGCCCGTGATCGCCCTGAAGGCGTAAAGGGCCGAGTGCAGCATCTTTAGCATCAATAGCGCCGCGGGTTGGCCCGGCCATTTCTACATTATCCTGGATAAGTACACCGTTGAGCCAGGCGTACAGCACTTTGGCGTTTGAGATTTTCTGCCCGTTAGCATCAAACCGCGCGGCCTGGAACGAAATTTTGATGTGCTGCCATAAACCCGGTGCCCTGCTGGCATTCTGCCTTGGTGCATGGCCATCATAGCCCTGTTGCCCTTCGGGTTTACTATCATCCCAGCGCTCGTAAATACCACCGTTATCTCCCGATTTGGGGTTTACCGTTCCCCAGCTATCCAACAGTTGAATTTCATACCGCCCCTGTAAGTAAATGCCCGAGTTGGAGCCTTTAGCCATCATGTAATCCAGTTCAAGATCCATATCGCCGTAGGTAGCTTTGGTTAACAGGTCTTTAGCACCCTTTTTTCCGGGCAGGTTAACCAAAATGCCGGTGCCGTCTTTGGCTGTCAAAACCTCGTTTTGTGCAAGATCGGCTTGTACGCCCGAAACTGTTTTCCAGTTGGGCGAAGGGTTATCAAAAAAAGAAAGATCGGTAAGCGGCACCTGCGTTTGCGCCATGAGGTTTTGAAACCCCAGCGCACAACCCAGCAGCATCCAAAACTTTTTGCTGCAAAACAGCTTGGGTGACAGATTAAGGAAATGCATTGATGTTGGTATAATATGGTTTATTGGCGCAAGGACGACGAGATACTGTCAACCTTACAATTGCATGCAATATAATAATTTTTCGCAATCGATTGTGAATAATGTATAATCAATAATTGGTAGGATTTTATCAGATTTTTAAGGCAACACTTAGTTCAGCACCCGCTTCTTCCCTTTATCATCAAACACAGTTACACTTTGCACGGCATCAGTCATCTCAACAAATCGTGCCGATTGCGAAAGGAACGACGAACCGAAATAAAATTCCTGCTTTAAGGTTTTACCGTTTTTATACCTGATCAAAGCGTAAACATCGTTAGGGTTAACCGGGATAGTTTTATTATTTATAGCGGGTTTAAATAGCTTCAGCACATCGTTATGCTGGCTGGCAGCTAATAATGGATGTCCGTTTTTATCTCGCATTTTTACCAGGGCCTTACCGTCGCCCGGGATATAGATACCGCTTTGCAGGATGCTTAACGGCTTAAAACCGCCTTTACCATCGCCCTTTAACATTAAGCCGTTCAGTGCGTCGTAACGGCCAATGGTTGCATCGCTGCCAAAATCGTTGCCGTTAATTACCACATCAAGGTTTCCGTCGCCGTCAAAGTCACCGGTTTCCATACCATTCAGTACAGATACCTGTGTTTCAACAGGCAAGGGGATCATGGTAAATTTACCATTGCCCTCATTGCGTAAAAAACAGGACTGCAATGTATTGGCCTTTAAGCGTAAAGCTCCTTCTTTTTGCTCGGGCGAGAGTAATTCATCCATCGTAGCCGAGGCATAGGAGCGGAAATTGGTAAACTTTTTTTTCATGCTGATCATCTGCTTCAGCAGATCATCGCGGCCATATAACGGAAAATCTTTTTTATCGCCGTTGGCATCGGGCAAAAACACGGAGGGTATAGCGGTATAGTTGCCATTTTTATCAAAGTCTCCGGCAATAATGGATACCGGTTGTAACTCATTAGCTTTAATCAAGCTATTTTCGCCCAAATTGCCCACAATATAATCTGTGCGGCCGGTATGTCTGAAATCGCCGGCCACTACCGAACTCCACCATCCCGATTTATTAACCAGGCCCGATTGTGGGGTGGTATTGACAAACCGGCCATGCTCGTTTTTCAAAAAAGTTACAGGCATCCATTCGCCTGCCATAACCAGGTCGGGCCAGCCATCGTTATCATAATCTGTAAAAATAGCGTCGCAAACCATGCCTACATTTTTAAGCGCAGGGGCTACACTTGCTGTTACATCAGTAAATTTAGCGTGACCATTTTCACTATCGTTCCTAAAAACGAAGCTCGAAACCGGGTTAGGGTATTTCCAGGGTGCTACCCTACCCGATACAAACAGGTCCAGCTTGCCATCCTTATTATAATCGCAGGCCCTTACGCAAAGCTTACTGGTATTATTAATGGGCAAGGCATCCGCAGTTAAAGTAAAATTGCCTTTACCATCATTAATATATAGCCTGTCCTGGTATTCAGGACTGTTTTCGGCTGCCTCGTAACCAGCGCCGGTGGCGTATAAATCAAGCTTGCCATCGCCATTGGCATCAAACAGTAACAAACCGCCGTCTCTGAAACTATGAGCCGCATTATTGTTGCCCGTAAGTAAATCGCGTCGTTTAAACTTACCGTCGGGCATCTGGAAAAAAATCTGTGCCTGGTCGTATGCAGTGCCGCCAATAACCAAATCGTCAAAACCGTTACCATCGATATCCCCCACAGCCAGGGCCGGGTTATATTCGGATAGTTTGTGCGGCAGTAATTTCTGGATATTAAAATCGATAAAACTGCTGCCTTTGTGCGTGTAATGCAAGCCGATAGAATCGGTTACTTCTTTAAAAACAGCTTTTGGAACGGTGGCCTGGTGGTTAAAAATATAGTGTTCATTAGCATCAACTATTTTAATGTTAATGCGCTGATCTGCTTTTACATTACTTAGTTTTTGCATCCTCCCATCGGGCCACTTCACTACAACCGAATCAACCTGCGTTACCTTGCCTAAACCAAAATGAGCAAGATCCTGCACCGTTGAAATGTAGCCGCGGTAAGGATTATTTTCGTAGATCTGCCTCTTGCCTTTATCATAAAAAATCTCGGCAATTGCGCCAAAACCATTTACATTTTGCTTTTCGCCGGTAAAACTGATTTGCAGGTAATGCGTGGCGCTGTTACTCTCTTTATCATCGCGTGAGGTATTGCGGTACACCAGGGCTTCATCATTAATATTGTTCACTACCATATCCATAGCGCCGTCGTTATCCAGATCAACGTATACCGCCCCGTTCGAGAATGTAGGCAAACCCAGTCCCCAGGCTTTACTAACATCGCTAAATGTGAGGTTGCCGTTATTTATAAAGGCATAGTTATGCAATTTGATCTCTGGAATCTGTTCCAGCACTTTTTGCTTGGATGTAACAGCGTAGGCCTGCTCGCGGTAGGTCATAAAATCGCGGTCGGATACATCCTTCGGGAAACCGTTGGTTACTATCATATCGCGGTAGCCATCGTTATTAAAATCGATGATAAGGGGCGTCCAGCTCCAGTCGGTTTGGGCTACACCGCTTAAAAAACCTATTTCGCTAAAGGCGGGCATGCCGATGCTGTCATTTTGGCCCAATCGCGGTCCTTGGTTTAGCTGTAGGGTATTACGTACATATTGATACTGGGTACCGTAATGATCAAAGCTTTGATAGGTTTGATAACTGTTTGGGCCGAGGATCATCTTTTTGCGATAGTTATCCTCAGGGTTCATGTCCAGCTCAACTACGTCGGGCAGGCCATCGTTGTTAATATCCACCACATCCTGTCCCATGGCGTTGTAGGCGGTATGCTTAAAGTATTCTTTGGTGCGATTGGTAAACGTACCGTCATGATTGTTGATATACAGGATGTTATTTGAAATAAAATCATCCGATACATAAATGTCTTTCCACCCGTCGTTATTAAAATCGACTGTTGTGGCGGCGTGGCCGTAACCATCAAGATTGATGCCTGCCTTTACCGATACATCATGAAATACGCCGTGTTTTAGCGTAGCATCCCAGTCGTTACGATACAACCTGCCCCGGCTATGGTTAGCGGTATAGTTTGCCGAGCCAAACAGGTTAGGATTGTAGCTGGCGGTAGCACTGTTTACGGTAAGGTACATATCCAGGTCGCCATCATTATCATAATCAAAAAACGAGGCCATGGTTGATTGTGCACCGGCTTCCAAACCGTATTGCGCTGCTTCATTTTTAAAGTGCGGAATGCCGTTTTTATCCTTTCCCTTATTAATGTACAGTATATTGCGCCGTTTAAGCGAATCGGGATTGATGGTATTGCAAACATAAATATCGGGCAGTCCATCGTTATTAATGTCAACTACGGCAACACCTCTGCTCCACCGCCCGGCTCCGTTTACGCCGGCCTCATCGGTAATGTCATCAAACTTAAAATCGCCTTTATTGAGGTAGAGTTTGCTCGATACCATATTGCCGGTAAAGTAGAGGTCGGGCAAACCATCGCCATTAAAATCGCCCACCCCTACGCCGCCGCCGTTGTAAATATTCACCAGATCGAGCGGATTGATGGAATCATTTTCGATGATCTCATTTTTAAAATGGATGCCCGAATGCGATGAGGAAACCTGCTGAAAAAGGGTGGCTTTTTTGCAGGAGAACACTGCAGATAAACACAGGGCGATAAAGGCGTATAAAAGTTTCTTCATCAATTTAGGGCGGTTTATTTTTTAAAGATAATCATTAACACAAAAAAGGCTTCTCGTTAAAGAGAAAGCCTTTTTTGATAGATTTAGATATATTATTTACCGTAGGCAGGGTTTTGCGTGAGGTTTGGATTCAACCCGCGTTCCACCTGCGGAATAGGATATAGATCTCTGCCGGCAGGTAACGATGTGTTATACAAGCCATGCATTTTCAAACCATTATCCGGATCGAGCTTAGCATCGGCCGTGTTTGGGTTAACAATCATATTGGTATTATTATCAACCGTACCGTAAGCTTTTTTAATAAACTCGGCCGCTACCCCGGCCCTGCGCAAATTGTAAAACACCGAATATTCGCCCGAAAGTTCATGGCGATATTCGCTGTAAACCATTTGCAACGGATCAGTTATTGGCGTTGAGGGCGAACCATCATAGTTAGCACCATCCTGCATTACAGCAGGCGCTGTGCCGCCCCATGCACGGTCACGCACACGCTTAATAGTAGCCAGGCCTCCAGCCTGATCGCCGGTGCGGATCTGGCATTCGGCTTTATCCAATAATACTTCGGCATACCTTAACAAAATCTGGTTTTGGGCACCGAAAATTGTTGAGTTACCCGAGTTTGCATCAAGGTTAGGATCGCGCCACATTTTTGCGCAATAGAAACCGGTGCGCAAGCCGTCGCCGTCCGACCCGTACCATGGGTTGGCATGCGTACCGCAGGTATTGATAATTTTACCATCATCACCGGTGTATTTTGCTTTAATTTTAGGATCGGAATTGGCGAAACCGCCAACCACCAACGGATATACTTTAATACCACCGCGACCGATAATGCCGGGGCTGATATTCTGATCGCCGGGACCTATAACGGTTGCCTGTTTACGTTTATCACCCGCCTGGAATGAATAATACAAGCCGGGATTAGCATAATCATAACCAAAGTTCGATACCTCTTCGGGCCATCCAAAATCTGAAATCCAGGCTACCTCGTTACCCGCGCCCCAGCTTTGGGTACCGGCCACTTCAAACTGCACCTCAAATACCGATTCAACACTATTTTGATGATCGTACTCGTTAACATCAATAAAGTTTGGTAACAAGGCATAGTGGCTATCCATCTGGTTAAAGTTGGCCAGCGCACCTGCATAATCTTTAAGCCACATCTGGGCAGCGCCCTGGTAAGCTAAGGCTGCGCCTTTGGTAGCCCTGCCCAGTTCAGAAGCAGGCAAATCTTCGCGCCATGGCAGCAGGGTGGCAGCCTGTTTGGTATCGGCAACAACCTGTTTAAACACATCATCCTGCGAACTGCGTGGGGTTAAACCATCGGTAGTTGTTTTTAATTCGAGCGGCACGCCGCCAAAGCTTCCGGCAAGGTAATAATAGGTCATGCCGCGTAAAAAGTAGGCTTCGCCAAGTAGGCGATCGCCCAGGGCTGCATCCAAAATACCTTTAGCCTTCATTTCGGGGATGATCTCAATGGCCGAGTTTGCCCTTGCTATACCTACATAAGCCCTTTGCCAAAAAGTACGGATTGGCCCGAAATCGGTAGGGATGGCGAAATAGTTGTAAAAACGGTCGTTACCCCAGTTAAAAAAATCGTGCGTTTGAAAGTTGGCATAATACCAGATCGATTTTTTTAACAGATCGGCATTCTGATAGGTATCATAAATGGAGTTAACCAGCGCTATACCGTCCGATGCCTTTTTAAAGTAAGCATCCTTATTAAGCTGGGTATAATTGGTTTGGTCCAGAAAGTTTTTCTTACAGCTCAGGGGTACCAACAGGGTAGCACCAAGGGCCATTAACGTGATATATTTTTTATTGATTTTCATTTCTTTACTGTTTTATCTCTGCCTGATTAAAAAGTCACATTTAAACCAAGGGTGTAAAATTTAGATGTAGGATAGTTGCCTGCATCAATACCCGAAGCCGTAGCATTACCACTGGATACACCAATTTCAGGATCAAGACCTTTGTAACCGGTAATAGTGAACAGGTTTTGGGTTGAGAAATAGATCCTCACTTTTGACAGCGTTAACCGTTTAGCCAGATCTGATGGTAAAGAGTAACCGAAGGTTAAGTTTCTTAAACGCAGGTAGCTTCCGTTTTCAACATATACACTTGATGGTACGTTATTGGCGCTGGTATCATCATTATAAGTAAGCCTGGCGTAACGGTTTGATGGGTTGCTTGATGTCCAGTGGTTAACATAGTAGTCATAACCAACGTTTTCCACACCAACAAAACCAGGTGCCTGGAAGCTTTCGAGGTTGCGTTGCTGATAGTTTAGGATTTTGTTACCGTACGAACCATAGAAATAGGCGTTAATATCAAAAGCCTTGTACGAAAAATCGAGGTTTAAACCACCGTAAAATTTCGGGATCGGGCTGCCAAGGCTTGTCCTGTCTGATGGGGTTACCTGGCCATCGCCGTTAGTATCAGCATAATAGCGGTCGCCCGGCTGGGTTACGCTTTTCCAATAATATGGGTTGCTCGGAAATTTAGCAGCTGCAGCCGCATTTAACGCATTGATTTGCGCCTGCGACTGGAAAATACCTAATGATTTGTATCCGAAAAACTCGCCCACCGGCTGGCCGATATTGGTTTCGCTGAACTGGCCCCAACCGTTGGCGTTTAAGCCTGTTACCGTAGTTAGGTTATCAATAAATGTTAAGCTTTTATTGATGCTCACCAGCTTATTTTTAACGGTTGAAAATGTTAAACCGATGCCATACCTGAACTCCTTTGAGCTGTGGTTGTAGTTTACAGCAAACTCCAAACCTTTGTTATTGATTTCGCCAACGTTTTGCGCCAGGTTTTGGCTGAAACCGGTTTGTGATGATACAGGCAGGTTCAATAAAAAGTCTTTCGAGCGCCTGTTGTAATAATCAAAGGTAAAGGTAAGGTCGCCGTTCAGGAAGGCAGCGTCTAAACCTATGTCTGTTTGGTAATCAGTTTCCCAGCGTAAATTATTATTCGCCGGCTGTGTTGGTGCCAGACCTGGTTGATAAATTGCACCATCTGCCCCGTTTTTGCCAAAGGGATAACCCACGTTTGTACCGGTAGTAGCAGCACCACCCGATGAGTACAAGGCATCGTATTGGAACAGCGGGATAGAACCCTGGTTACCAACCTCACCATAACCGCCTCTTACCTTCAAATCAGAGATCCAGTTGACATCTTTCAGGAAAGATTCTTCTTTAATTTTCCAGGCTACCGAACCCGAAGGGAATACGCCATACTGGTGTCCCTGTGCAAATTTTGATGAACCGTCGCGCCTAACGGTACCGGTTACAATATACTTGTCGGCGTATTTGTAACTTAACCTGCCAAACTGCGAGGCAAATGTTGTGGTGTATTCACTGCCGGTAACTACCAGATCATTAACCTGGGCCAGATCGCGCAGCGCATTATTGATCAGTTTATCGCCGGTACCGGTCATGTAACGATAAGTGTTTGACTGGGCCGAAACACCGCCTACAAAATTGATGGTATGCTTACCAAAAGTTTTATCGTACGAGATGGTGTTTTCCCAAAGCCACTCGAAGGTATTATTGGCGCTTTGCGAGTAAACCGAGTTTTGGTTAGCACCGCTCAGGCCATATTGCTCCTGCCAGCGCAAATCCTCGGGCTGAAAATAGTGACCCGAATAATCACTTACGTTTACACCCGCATTGGTTTTAATTTTTAACCCGGGGATAATCGTTGCTTCGAGCGAGCTGTTGGCCAAAAAGTAGTTATTCAGGTTTTTGTAATCGTTTTGTTCGATAGTGTACAATGGATTACCCCAGCTTTTGGTGTAGATGTTCACCGGGTTATAAAAACCGTAGTTCCCTTTGTTATCCTTTATCTGGTTGGTTAATTTGTTGCCGCCATCTAATGTTGGGATTAGCTGGGTTAACTGCTGTAACGAACCCGAACCAAAAGGATTGTTTTGATCCTGCCTTGAGTATTTGGCGCTGCTTGATGATTTTAACCATTTAGCTACGCTATAATCAATATTCATACCCAGGTTTAGCCTTTTAAAGTACGAGCCTAATACAATGCCCTTTTGATCGTAATAACCAACCGAAAAAGCCGACTGAATTTTTTCATTACCACCGCGGATAGCCAGGTTATAATTTTGTTTTGAGCCGGTGCGGTAAACAGCATCCTGCCAATCAACATTGGTAAGCGCCGATGGATTTGCCCACTCAGGTAATTCGGTAAAATTACCTTCCGACGCGTGATCTTCATTGGCCAACGTAGCCCATTGCTGTGCGTTAAGTACGTGATATTTTTTAGGCTTTGATTGCAGCGAGCCGTATGCATCTATCGATATCTGCACGCCGCCGTCTTTACGTCCTTTTTTTGTGGTGATGATTACAACGCCGTTAGCAGCCCTTACACCATAAATGGCCGTGGCCGAAGCATCTTTCAAAACATCGATGCTGGCAATATCGCTCGGGTTGATATTGTTAAGGCCGCCGGTAATGGGATAACCGTCAACCACATACAGCGGTTCGTTACCGTTGGATGCCAAACTACCAACACCCCTGATCAGTACGCTTACACTTGCGCCCGGCGCACCATCATTATTGGTAACCTGCACACCCGATGCGCGGCCTTGCAAAGCCTGGTCTACACTGGTAACCGGCACCTTGGCAATCTGCTCGGCAGTTACCGAACTCACGGCGCCTGTTAAATCTTTACGTTTGGCAGTGCCGTAACCTACAACCACAACTTCGGTTAACGCCTTGTTATCGGGTGCTAAAGATACATTGATGGTTGAACGGCCGCTCACCGGTACTTCCTGGCTGTTATAGCCTACAAAGCTGAAAATAAGGGTTTCGTTATTGCCAACGGTTATTGAATAAGTACCGTCGGTTTTTGAACCGGCGGCCTGTGTACTGCCTTTTACCCTGATGGTAACACCGGGCAAGGGCAGGCCATTGTCTGCACTGGTAACCTTGCCGGTTACCAGCTTAGTTTGGGCCTGGGCCGCCAAACTTATCAGCATAAATGATAAGCCGGTACAGATCAAAGCCACCACTTTTTTGATGCGTAGTTTTCCTCTCATACGTTTTACTTTAAATTGTTAATTGGTTTTCACTAAAGTCACTTTTTAACACTTTATAGTACGGTGACTTTGGCACAGGTAAAACTAACCGGGGTTAACAATCGATTGTAATACAATATGAGTTACTTTTTGTACGAATTTAACAACATTAAAAAAAGTAAATTCTATTTTTTAAATATTTGTAAATCAATTATTTAAAAATAAAAAACACACAATAAAGTCAATAAAAAACTACTGTTCCGATAAAATAATACAGGCTAATGTTAAATTTTAACTACACAATAAATGTTACTTTAACAATAAAACGAACATATTATTAAAAAGAAAATTTTTTAAAGTATATGCCTGTAAACAAGCAAAGCCCCCTGGTATACAAGGAGCTTTGCTTGCTTATCAGAAATTGGGCGTTAGTACTATTTTAGCCTGACAAAATAGATCCGGTTGCGATCAACCGAGTTGGTGGCAGGTAATATTTTTGTCGCGAAACCATTCGCACCATTGTCAACCACGCCAAAATCATCATCGTTTGAGATGGCCAGGATATTACCCGGCAACAGGGTTAAACCTTCGGCTTTATCATGCGGATAAACAGGTTTAATATCGGTTAACAGATCAAGCACCTGTGTTTTTGTAACAGGCACAATACCTGCCGACTGCAGGCCGGTAATATCATTTAATTCTTCAACAGTTTTGCCGCCGTATTTTTTACCGTTGGCACCATTATCCGGGTCTGAGATATCGGTAGCATTGCTGATATCAATTTTAAATACTTTTTTAAACATTGCCGGACTGGTTGCTGAACCTGCGAAGTTACCATCACGCTCAACCGTTAAAAATGTGGTGGCGGTTACAGCGGTGATATCACTAACACCTGTTAACGATTTATCGTTCATTAAATAAACATACTGTTTGGTATTACCGGTTGCGATATCAAAAGTAAGGATGCGCAACACGGTTGAATTGCTTACGGCTGATTTTGAAGGGTTATACATCGGCGATTGCATCATGCCTACCAATGTTTTGCCATCCGGCGTAATAGCCAAACCTTCCATACCACGGTTAGCGCGGCGGGTTGCAAATACAGCGGGAATTTTACGGCCGCCGGTGCCAGTACCAAAAGGATTGATACGCTCGATGGTTTTACCTGTGGCATCAAAGTGAACTATATGCGGACCGTACTCATCGCTCACCCAAAAACCGCCCTTGCCGTCAAGCGCCAAACCTTCCGAATCGATGCCATCTGCACTCGGGGTTAGCTGGTTACCGGCCAGGTCATAAGCAATTTCGCCCGATGCACCCATGCCGGCCGGGTTTGGCAGACCGTTTAACTGTTGCCCGGCAGCATTTTTTAGTTCGATAGTTTGCTCGAGGACAAGTTTATTATCTTTTAATCTGAATTTACCTATCTGCGGATCAAAATCGGGTTTGCCGATGACGATGGAGTTAGCCGGTACTCCGGCCACGTTCGAACCGCGGTCGGTTAACAGGTAAAACACGTCTTTCTCTTTCGGATCGGCTGCAACAGCCGAGCCAAAGCCCCCGTTGTACACATTTACGCCACCCGTTGTAGTAAAAAGGATAGCCGGATTTGCAGCCTCGGCCATATCCGGATAGGTGAATGGTTGTATTTTATGATCGTCGTGACAGGAAGAAAGCATCACGGCCGAAACCGCGATAGCGCCGAGAAATTGTTTTTTCATGGTAATTTGTTACAGGTTAGTTTTTGCAAAAGAACCGGCGGCGTGTAAACCTAATGTTAATTCCAGAATAACAATTTAACTTAAACACACAATTTTAAAACCCAGCAAACAAATCAGCTACATCAACTTAACTTACTGTTTCCACTCCTTTAAACTTTCATCAGGCTGCGATTCATAAAGTTTCCTGGTTGCACTATCAATAAAAACCCAGCTATCCGAGGCAAAAACAACACCATCGCCATTGTTATAATCATGGCCAACGTTGTAAACAAAGTATTTTGATTTGCCCATCGGTCGTACACTATCAAAAAGCCATTCTTCGTGTATTGACGTATCGGCCACGGCCATAGTTATTAATTTGTTGTGCGAGCTTTTAAGATATGCTGTCAATAACGAATCAGTCCAGCCATTATCCGGAGGGCTATCAGCATCATCAATAATTACAGGCCCGGCTTCTTTCAAATTTTGGGTGGTATCTGCTTTTTGTATAATCGCGGCGGTATCTGCCTGTTTCGTATTTATAGGTTTTGCTGTTTGCCTGCAGCTCATCAGCAGCAATAATAAACCAATGGGCAACAAATGAATTTTCATGACAAGGTGCTTAATATTTTACGATAGCAAAGTAAGTACTTATTAAAAACATTGCAATAATTATGTTACTTATAAATATCAATCCGGATAAAACGTATTACCTCGCCCGCTTTTTCATAATTTAGGCTTTATGAAACAATTTTACTCTCCTACCTGCAGCCTTATTGGTAAGGCAAGGCCATTTGTTTTAGGCATGCTGCTTTACGGCAGCATGGCCTCGGCCCAATCAAGCAACCCGGTTATTAATAATATCATGCGCGAGGAAACCAGTAACTCCCAATTGGAAAAGCTGGCGCACGAACTTTTTGATGGCATTGGGCCGCGTTTGGTTGGTACACCGCAAATGAAACAGGCTAATGACTGGGCCGTAGCCAAATACAAAAGCTGGGACATAGAAGCCAAAAACGAAAAATGGGGCGAATGGCGTGGATGGGAACGCGGCGTATCGCATATTGACATGATATCGCCAAGGGTAAAATCGCTTGAAGGCACCCAACTGGCCTGGAGCCCGGGCATGGGTAAAAAAACCACCACTGCGGAGATTGTGATCATACCTGATCTGGCCGATTCGGCAGCCTTTCAGCAATGGCTGCCTAATGTAAAAGGTAAATTTGTAATGATCTCGATGTGCCAGCCCACCGGCAGGCCCGACTATAACTGGCAGGAATTTGCGCTGAAAGAATCATTCGATAAAATGAAAGCCGAGCGTACCGCCCAAACTGATGCCTGGAAAAAACGCATCAGCAAAACAGGGTTCACTACCCGCACCTTGCCCGTTGCTTTAGAAAATGCCGGCGCAGTAGGCATTTTAACCAATAACTGGTCGGCGGGTTTTGGGGTTGATAAGATTTTTTCGGCCTATACCAAAAAAGTGCCTACAGTTGATATAGCTTTAGAGGACTACGGTATGCTTTACCGTTTGGTGGAAGGCGGCGATAAACCGGTGATCAGCATTCATTGCGAATCGAAAGAGCTGGGTGTTGTACCAACATTTAATACCATTGCCGAAATTAAAGGCAGCGAAAAACCAAATGAATACGTAATGCTAAGCGCCCACTTCGACTCGTGGGATGGCGGTACCGGCGCTACCGATAACGGTACAGGTACTTTGACTATGATGGAGGCGATGCGTTTATTGAAAAAATTCTACCCTCATCCAAAACGTACCATTTTAGTTGGCCACTGGGGTAGCGAAGAAGAAGGCCTGAATGGTTCGCGCGCTTTTGTTGAAGATCATCCCGAAATTGTTGCAAACCTGCAGGCCCTGTTTAACCAGGATAACGGTACCGGCCGCGTGGTTAACCTGAGCGGGCAGGGTTATGTTGAGGCTAAAGATTATTTAACAAGATGGCTTAATGCCGTGCCAGATACTATTAAAAACAGGATCAAAACCGTATTCCCGGGCCAACCGGGCGGCGGCGGCTCAGACTTTGCTTCGTTTGTAGCTGTAGGTGCTCCGGGCTTTTCGCTGAGTTCGCTCAACTGGAGTTACGGATCATATACCTGGCACACCAACCGCGATACCTATGATAAAGTGGTGTTTGATGACTTGAAAAACAACGCCATTTTAGCGGCTATTTTAGCTTATATGGCAAGCGAGGATCCGGCTAAAACCGTTAATACCAAAACCGAGGGGGTTAAGTGGCCGGCGCAGGTAAAGGCTACCAGGCGGGGCGGATTGGATAAGTAAGTTCATTCCCAATAAATTCAAGCGGGGATTGTGCTATTTTTTTTGAAAAAATGTCATTTCGATAGAGCAGCGGTGGACTGAGTGCGGAGGCGAAAGAGAAATCTTATACGCGAGACAGGGCCACTATGCAAGGCTCGAAGCTGGGCGTACAAGATTTCTCCTCACCCGTCCGCTCTATTGCCCTCGCAGTTCGTCGAAATGACATTTGTTTTATTTAACCAAACCGCTTAACAAGAAGTTTTAATACAACAACTTCCACCAACAATCACTAAATAGACCTAATGAAGACCCAAACCAGGTTTTTAACCACTCTCCTGCTATCATTATCCGTATTTTGCATAAATGTAAAAGCCTCAATAACAGATAGCACAGGAACACCCCCCTCCCCTAAAACCAAATTTATACACCCCGGCATCCTAAATACCAGATCAAGCTTAAACCAGATTGCCGCAGAACTCAAAGCCGGCGATACCATGCGCACCGCCGCCTATCAAAAGGTTCTCGATTTTATCAAAGATCATGAATACCCCACCACCTTCCCTGCCACGATAGTTGTAGGATCGAACGGGGCCACATCGCCATCAAAAACCCAGATCAGGAAAGATTGTGAATTGGTTTATGCTTACGCACTGGCCTGGGCCAATACAGGCGATACCGGTTATGCAAAAAAAGCCATCGGCCTGCTTAATGGCTGGGCTTACGCGTTTAAGGATTACGGCCTGCTCCCCGGAAAAACCAATGCCAAACAGCCTTCACTCGAAGCCTCATGGACAACGCCCAGCTTTGTAGCCGCTGCCGAGATCATCAGGCATTACAAGGTAAAGGGAAAATCAGCCGGCTGGGCCGCTGCAGATATTGAGCGGTTTGGCAAGTACCTAATCAACGTAAAAGATAACTACATCAATGTTATCCCCGATTATAAAAACAACTGGGATTCATCGGCCGGTTACGCCAAAATGGCTATCGGCATTTTTTTAGATGCCGACAGCGTTTACCGGGCCGGGTACGATTTGATGGTGCGTGAGCTGCCCAATATCATTCAGCCGGATGGTACCCTGCCCGAGCTTTGTGTACGTAAGGATTGTGTGCATTATCAATACTCGCTAACCGCTTATGCTTATGCAGCTGCACTTGCCCGCATACAGGGTGATAACAACTTGTGGGAGCTCAGCTCAAAAAACATTAGCCTGGGTTATGATTTTATGCGCAAAGCATTTGAGCGGAAAACGGGCTGTGATTATTGCGACTTAAACAGCCGGATTTTTCCCGGAGTTGAAGTAGCTTATGGTTACTATAAAACTGAAAATCTGAAATATCTGCGGGCTTTGCAGGCTCCGCTTGGTGTACCAATCGATAATACCTTTTTAGGTTTTACTACCTATACGCATTTTGGTGTAAAGGGTCTTTAATCTGCCTGAAACCATAAAACAAAGAAGCCGCCTTCAAAATGAAAGCGGCTTCTTTGTTTATGCCATCTGATGCTCCAGTTGAGGTGTATATTTTCCATCTCGCGCAATGGTATTGATGTGCGCACGTTCGTATAATAGTCGCTGGGCTTCGGCAACATTCTCATCCTTGCCGTCCCATTTTTCTAAACAGGGTTGCTGTACCGCTCTTGAATATGAGAAAGTTAAAGCCCAGGGCATTTTATCCCTAAAGCGCACGTGCATGGCATTTAGCCTTTCTGAGGCCAACTCCGGCGATTGTCCTCCGGATAAAAAGGCAATACCCGGCACCGAGGCTGGCACACATCTTAAAAAGCAACTGATGGTAGCATCGGCCACCGCATCCGCGCCGTCCTGCTGCAGCGATTCGAGGCCCGGCACTATCATATTGGGTTTTAATATCATCCCCTCAAAATTAACCCTTTGCTGGTAAAGCTGATTAAATACGGTATGTAAAACCTCGTTGGTTACATCGGCACAGGTTTTAAGCGAGTGGCTGCCGTCCATCAAAACTTCGGGCTCAACAATGGGTACAATGCCTGCTTCCTGGCATATAGCAGCATAACGGGCCAGCAAAAATGCATTAGCTTTAATGCTGCCGCTTGTTGGTGTACCATTGCCAATGGTCATCACCGCGCGCCATTTAGCAAAGCGGGCACCCAATTTATAATATTCGGCAAGGCGTTTATGTAAATTATCCAACCCCTCGGTTATCTTCTCATCCGGGAAGCCATCCATACTAATGGCACCTTCATCAACTTTTATACCCGGGATAATGCCTTTTTCTTTAAGGATCTCGATAAACATTTTACCATCGGCTGTACTTTGCCTGATGGTTTCATCAAACAAAATGGCCCCGCTTATGGCTTCCTCCAGTTTGGGCGTGGTTACAATCAGTTCGCGGTATTTGCGGCGGTACTCCTCGGTTTGCGGGATATTCAGGGCAGCAAAACGTTTGTTACAGGTTGATACACTTTCGTCCATCGCTAAAAGGCCTTTGTTGCCGGCCATCATTTGCTTCGCGATATCTTTAAGGCTCTGCAGTTCCATAAGTGGTGTTATTTAGATTGATGACTAAACAACGCAAGTTAAACACACTTGTTTCAAGGCCTGTAAAACAAAAAGTCACGTTTACTTTAACGTGACTTTTTTGATATTAATTCGGTAACTAACCAATCTATTTGGCAAACCCATCGGGCACAAAATCAAGCGATACCGAGTTCATGCAAAAACGTTTATAAGTTGGCGGTGGCCCATCGTCAAAAATATGGCCGAGGTGCGAATCGCAGCGGGCACAAAGCACTTCGGTACGGCTCATGCCGTATGAATTATCCTGTTTATAAATAACACTGTTTTTGCGCACGGGCTCAAAAAAACTCGGCCAGCCGCAATCGCTGGCAAACTTGGCATCCGATCGAAATAATTTATTGCCGCAAACAGCGCAGTAATAAGTACCCTTGGTTGTTTTATCCCAATATTGTCCGGTAAATGCACGCTCGGTAGCGGCCTCCCTCGCGGTAGCATATAAAGCTGGCGGCAGAATCTTTTTCCACTCTGCGTTTGATACATTTAAATGTTTGGTATCCGTATTGGAATAGTACGGATTTTTCTCATGCCCCTTTTCGGTTTTCAGTTGCTGGGCAAATGCCCCTGTAAAACAAAGCAACAGCGCTGCTAATGCATATATCCTTTTCATTATTGCTTCAGTTTATCTTTAAATACTTTTTTAAATTTTTCTAACTCGGGCTGGATCACGTACTTACAGTAAGGTTGTTCGCCGTTTTGATTAAAGTAGTTTTGGTGGTAATCTTCGGCTTTGTAAAAAGCTTTGTACATCACCACCTGTGTTACTATCGGGTTTTTATAAGCCTTTTCGGTATTAAGCTTGCTGATATAATATTGCGCCTTTTGCTTTTGAGCAGCATTATGATAAAATATAGCCGATCGGTATTGTGTACCCACATCATTACCCTGCCTGTTTAATTGTGTAGGATCATGAGCAACAAAAAAAGCAGCCAGCAATTCATCATACGAGATTTTTGCCGGATCATAAATAATGTTGCAGGCCTCGGCATGCCCGGTGGTGCCGGTACAAACCAACTCGTAAGATGGATTGGCAACGTGGCCGCCCGAAAAGCCGGAAATTACCTTTTCGACACCCTTTAATTGCTGAAACTTGGCTTCGGTACACCAAAAGCAGCCGGTGGCAAAGGTAGCGGTATCCAGTACCTTTTTTGGTACCGACGCATAAGAGTTAAAAACAACCGCCAGTAAAACGGTTAATGAACAAATGATTTTTTTCATGTAGGAATAATAATTTTGATACGATGCGTATTCAAATCAACTAACGTAAAAAATGCAGCAGGCGTTGAACAAATTACCAATTTATAGCATTGTGATAGTAGTTTGACAAATGGCTTTGCTTTGGGCTTAACCATATAATACCTTTATCTGATGGAAAACCTGAAACTTTTTATGCTTTTATTGGGCTGCAAGCCATCCGGCCGGCATACCGAACAACATGATGTTTTTTTTGGGATAGCGGCTTCGCTTCGCGATCTGATTCCGGAAATACAGGCTTTTGGGCCCGAACCCGAAAGGATCCATATTGATGCCTGGCGCGAGGTTAATACAGTTGATGGTTATAAAGTAGAAATTAAGCCGCGCGATAACAGTATTGGGCAACACAGTAAATTATTCTTTATCAATTTGGGCGGCTATCAACCCGATAAATTTGAAGAGCAGCATTATGCCGTACTTACTGTTCAAAACGATTTCGCCTCGGCATCAAAAAACGCCAAAGAAACATACTTTTTTAAGCATAACCATTTTAATGGAGCAAACTCGCATATTGATGATAAATACGGTATTGATGTGGATGATATTTATAATGTAGAGGATATTCTCAGCGCAACGCAAAAGGCAGAATATCAGATAGTACTCATACCCAACACAGGTTTACCGGAAGACAAGATTAACCTCGGTTATTTTAAACTGAGCAGTTTATAATAACGCTTAATAAACCTGCTCAACTTATCCTTTAATGAATAATAATAACTAAAACATTTTACGGTTTTAATAATTGTATCTAAATCAATTAACCAATAAACCGTACCGTTATGAAACACGCATTCATGTTTGGGACTACCATATTTTTGAGCGAACAAAACACGCTTACCTATAGCGACGGGCTCAGCAATATTGAGTTTTTAAGGGTTTTATCATTTTATGATGACAGTAAGGGCCGTGTGCTTACAATTGATGCCAACATTACCAGCCCGGCAGGCAATGTGATAAAATAGCAGCCAACAGCAATGTCAATGGCGCTAATATTGAACTTACTGTAAAACCGGGGCGCATAAAAATATTTGAGCCCGGCCATGCCGAACCTGTTTTAGACGTTTACCAGTTCGACCCGCATGAATATGCCGGTTTGTCGAGCCATGTTTTAAACGAGATCCATGCGCAGCACCCCGATCATGTGTTAACTATTAAAGGAAACTTTAGAGTAGACGGTGCTCATTTTGTGATTGAGAATGAAAAAATGTTTATTGATCAAAATGGTTATGCCAATGGTGTGGTGAATGCGCATCATGGGGTGGTTTTATCGGCGGCCGATATTGATTTGACATCCTGATAAGTTGACCAAATATCTCCGAGCGTCATTGACGAACGAAGCAATAGCACAAATGCAGGTCCGCCCCGTATAGTTCGCGATTGCTTCGTATCTCGTAACGAAGTATTTTTTGATACTGTAGCCTTATTCAAACACCCTCTTCGCCTTCTTAATAACCTCCTCCAAGTTAATCCCTTTACCTAAAACATCTTTAAACAAGTCGCCTGTTTCCTTAAGGCGATCAATAGAATTGAAAATGGTAAAATCCTTCATGGTAAGGCCCGGTTTTACCTCATCCCAGTGCAGCGGCATCGAGACGGTAGCGCCTGGCTTCGGCCTTAGCGAATATGGTCCGGCGATAGTGGCACCCGGACGGTTCTGCAGAAAATCGAGATACATTTTACCTTTTCTGTTAGCTATCATCCGTTCCAGGCTGGTATAATCAGGGATCTGTTTATGTACGATATTCACAATCAGCCTTGCAAACATTTGCGATTGATCGTAATCATACTTAGCCGCTAATGGGATATAGATATGCATCCCGGTAGAACCCGATGTTTTACAGCATGCCGGAACATCGATAGCATCCAATACTTTTTTTACTTCCAGTGCGGCCTCAATCACCTGGTCGAAAGTGTTTTTATCCGGATCGAGGTCTATCACGCAATAATCCGGGTTATCCGGCGACTGCACGCGGCTAAACCATGGGTTCATTTCAATGCAACCCAGCGATGCCATCCAAAGCAGATATGATTCGTCCGAACCAACCAGGTATTCCTTATGTTCGCCTTCGCCGTTGGTATACGGAAAAGTTTTTGTAACCCATTCGGGCGCTTTACCTTTCACATCTTTTTGATAAAAGCTTGAACCATGAATGCCATTGGGGTACCGATTAAGCGACATGGGCCTGTCTTTCAGATAAGGCAAAATATAATCGGCTACCTGGTAGTAGTAATTAAACATATCGCGCTTCGTTACATTATCTTCGGGCCAATACACTTTACTCAGGTGGGTAAACTTCAGCTCATGCCCGCAAATTTTGCGTACCTGCGTTTCGTCGTTGGGGTTGAGTAGTGTTTTGCGGTCGGTATCTTTCACGGGCTTAATAGTTTTGGTGTGAACATCCTTTCCATCGGCCTCCGTTACAGTTTCGGCGGTATCTTTTGGGGTTTCAAGCACAACGTCTGTTGCTTTTTTATCTGTTCGCATGCCTTTAAACGAAGCCTGCCTGAATACCCCATCGCCGGTTACTTCGGCAAATGCAACTTCGGCAACCAATTGGGGCTTAAGCCAGGTTGGCTTCGCCCCTAAGCGCTGCGGCCTGAAACGCGATGGCTTATCTACGTCCGGCTCAACCTCAAAAGGGCTTTTATCAGTAATAAGCGGCTTAAACTGCGCCATCATTTCCTTTTGCAGTTTATCTGAAAAACCTGTGCCCACTTTGCCGGCATACTGTAGTTTACCTTTATCATCATAAACACCCAATACCAACGCACTAAAAGCCTTTGAGGTTCCGGCATTTTTAGTAAAGCCGGCAACAACCACCTCCTGCCGGCGATGAACCTTAATTTTAAGCCATTCTTTTGAGCGCAGATCAGAAGTATAAACACTATTGGCTTTTTTGGCGATAATGCCCTCCAGCCCTATCCTTTCGGCCGCATTGAAAAACTCGATACCGTTGGCCTTAAAAGCCTCGCTTTGACGAATCTGATCGTGAGTTTGGGGTAATATTTTTTTCAGGATAGCCTGGCGTTGTTCAAGCGGTAGGTCCATCAGGTTTTTTCCGTCGTACCAAAGGATATCGAAAACATAGTAAACCAGGTTACCATCAGCCTCGCTTCGCCAGTTTTGCAGGGCACCAAAATCGGATATGCCCTTATCGTTCAACACCACGATCTCGCCGTCAATAACCGCATTAATTTTCCAGGCTTTGAGTAGTTTATTGATGGGATAATATTTATCAAAAGGGAGGTTATTGCGGGAAACGAGTTCGGCACTGCCTTTATCATCAATAATGGCAATAGCGCGGTAACCATCCCATTTCACTTCATAAAGCCAGTCCGGGTCGTCAAAAGGTTCATCAACCAGGGTAGCCTTCATCGGTTTGATATTTTGGGGAAGTTTTGATTTGGGTGCCTTCTTTAGCAAGGCGTCAACATCAAAGCTTTCCGGCTTATCCGTGTCAATTTTTTCAGCTATTTTTTTAACCGGTTCAGTTGCTTCTTTTTTTTTATTTGTTGATTTCGCTGGCTTTTCTACATCCTCCTCGTGGCCATGCTGCCAAACCTTTTCGCTGGTTTTTTCCATTTTTTGGATGGTTTTGCCCGATAGTACAGATTTATCTTTTTTGGTGATGTCTTTTTCAGATGCAAACTCGTCGTTATGCTTTATCAGCAACCAGCCGTTTTCGCCCATGCCGTGGGTTTTAACCAGGGCGTATTCTCCCTCCAGCTTTTCGCCGTGAAGTTTTATTTTGAGCGAGCCTGATTCAAGTTGTTTCAGCAGGTGTTTTTCCTGTGCCTTTTTTCCTTTAATTGCCTCGATAGGCTCGTAAGTGCCTTCATCCCAAACTATCACAGTACCGCCGCCGTATTCCCCTTCGGGTATAATGCCCTCAAAGTTGCGGTAATCAAAGGGATGATCCTCAACCATCATGGCCAGGCGCTTGGTTTTGGGATCGGTGGAGGGGCCTTTGGGGATAGCCCAGCTTTTAAGTACGCCATCCATCTCCAGCCTGAAATCGTAATGTAGCCTTGAGGCATCGTGTTTTTGGATAACAAACATCAGGTGATTTTTATCCTTGCTCCTGCCTGCTTTGGGCTCTTTAGTTTTGCTGAAATCGCGCTTCTCTACATACTTTTCCAGGCTCATAGCTGCTTTTTATTTATTGCTTAAAAACTTGGCTACCGCTGTTGTCGAATTTCCAACAGCACGAACAGCGGTTTTCAATCTTTCGGGGCGTACGCCAAATTTATTTGCCCAATACTCAACTTCATAATTTTCGCTGGTATTGATAAGGCTTTCAGGCCAGGCAGTTTTGTTTCTGTTTTCCATATAACGGTTTTTATGATTGGTGAAAAAACAACAATCAAACCATGCACAAGGTTTTAGTATTAGTTAATAAAAATTACCAATAAAAGATTTATACCTAATCCCAGCCATCATTATTTTGTTCAGCGTAGTTTGGCATCATCATATAAATAAGCACAGCAAGGCAGGCAAGTAACACAAAGCGGGTAAATAAAAATATACACATTTCCATAGTAGCTTTTTTAGATGTTTTAATAATTTTTTATCGCTTAAGTTTATGCACTTTATATGCCATATAATTAAATTACTGATAATAAAATAATTAACAAAATAAAGCCATTAGTTAATTACCATATATCGATAATTTACGAAGGCTTTACACGATATTTAATGGTATCGGGTTTGGGCATATTGCATAAAAAGCCGGAAAGCTGTTAAAGCCTCCGGTTGTTAGATAAAATATAATTAATAAACGTTACGCTTTATAGCCAATTGTTTATTGAGCCAGAAAGAAATCGAGCAGGCCTTTTTGTACCTGGGCGGTTTGTTCCTGCACTATCCAGTGGCCCGAATCTTTAATGATAACTTCCTGCACATTATCTGCCACCAGTTTAGAGTGCGCGGCCAGGAATGAGCCGGCCAAATGATCAGATCCCATAGCCAGTAAAGGCATCGGCAGTTTGTTTTTTGCAAATTCAACGTTATCCCTGGCGTCCTGCTCAAAAGCGGCAAACCATTTAAATGCACCGGTAGTGGCGCCTGGTACCGAGTAAGCGCGGATAAACTCGGCTGTTTCGGCTTTGGTGAAAGGTTTTTTGATATATCCCACAACCGGCCAAAAATCGGTAAGGAATAAGCCTGCTTTACCTGCTACAATTTCGCCCGAGTGCGGCTGGCTGAAAAAGCCGAACCACCAGGCCTGTGCCCTTACCTGGCTCCAAACCGGCTCAATGCCGGGAAGCAAGGCATCCATTAAAGCTACTTTTTTAACTTCGGAAGGGAACTGTACCGCGTAGGCATAAGCTACCATCAGGCCTATGTCGTGCCCTGCAAGGTTAATGTTTTTATAACCTAATTTTTTGATAAGCTCGTGCAAATCAACAGCCATCGTTTTTTTATCATAACCGCCGGCCGTTTTTTCTGATTCGCCAACGCCGCGCAAATCAGGAGCTATAATGGTAAAATGTTTGGAAAGCTCGGGCAGCAGGCGGTTCCACATGTACCAGTTTTGGCCAAAACCGTGTACAAGTAATAAAGGCTCGCCTTTGCCGCCGGTTACATAGTGAATTTTCACCCCGTTTACCGTTGCATACTGGTGTTTAAAACCTGAAGGCGGATTGGCAGGTTTAACTGTGGCCATAGCATTGAATGAGAATAGGGTAATTAATATTACCAGCAGTGCGCTTATGCGCGTTTTTGTTGTTTTCATTGTTTTTGATTATTTGGGTTTTGTTTGTTGATATATGTTGTGTTGTTATTGTAAAGGCAGATTATTAAGCCAATTGGCTATGTAGGCGGCATTTTCGGGCCAGGAAGGCTGGCTAAGCACGTGGTGATTACGGCCTTCAAACTCCTTAAAATCGGTTATAGAGTTTTTATCGGCATACTTTTTAAAATTGCTGTAGTTAAGCGATGCTGGAATAAAATTATCATTGCTGCCGGCCATGAATAATAAGGGCGCATGCGGGCGTTTAAAATCAATCCTTGCTGCATTGATAATTGTATCACGAACCAACAGCTTTGATTCGGGCGTAAGCAAATCATAGTAAGCTTGCTTTTGCTGTTCGTAATTCATGCCATTGGTAAAGGCAAACTGCCACTCGCTGAACGACATGAGGTATGATTTTTTTGCCGGTGCGAAAAATCCCAGCGCTCCCCAACCGGCCTTATAAAACGAATACTTAAAAGTGAACACCCCCTTAGGCTGTAACGAATGGATAGCCACCCCGGCCGCGGCCAGCCCCAGTTGCACTAATAGCTGTAAAATAAGTCCGCCCAACGAATGGCCAACAAGCACAGGCTTTTGCGGTAGTTGCTTTACAATATCTGCAAAGTAGGCGGTTAAAGTACTGAGGCGCTGCGATGCGATAGTTTCATCGGGTTGTCTTTGCCGTAAGGTACAAGCAGGTGCATCCTTGTGGGGCCAGGCCGGCGCAAGGGTTTGGTAGTCGCGGCTTTCAAAATATAACTTCCAGTTATCCCAGCAGGTGTTGCTTACAAAGGCACCTGTTATAAAAACAATGGTGTTTGAGGTCCGTTTGTATGATATTGCCTGCTCCATGTTTGTTTGTTTTAACATAACAAAGGCAAGCGAAAGGCCAATAAAACAAATTCCTAATAATCAAATACTTATAAAATAAAAAAAAGTTTAAGATTACTTTATCTCGTAACGTGGCGAATTACAGCAAGCGAAATAAGGTAATTAACGGGCTTGATACCACTCGCCATATTTCGTTACTTTTAACGAAACACGCGATATTCCGCATGTATGCTTGTTATAAATTATGCCAGGTTATTTCAACACCCAGAATCAACAATCAAAAACTTATGCAATTACTTATTAAAAATGAGTACTTTATTTGTTGATACATGGTAAAAGTCCATTTTTGCCAAGCAAAGAGGGCGTTTGGCCCGCTTTGTGTATTTTAGTTATAGTTAATGAAGCTGTTATTTATCCTCACAATTATTTGGTTTACGCAGTTATCCGTTTTGGGACAATCAACTACGTCTTCAAAACTGAATACTCAACTTTTTGCTCTAAAAAACAGCAAGCCCGATTCGTCACGCGTTTCTATATTATCAACCATTGCCGATACATATATCAGTCTTCATCAATCTCAAAAGGCCTTAAATTACCTAAAGAATCTTGAAGCGCAATTTCCATCAAAAAACATTGCTCAAAGCATCAGTTTATACAGCCGGATGCTTGCAGCTGCCATGCAGCTGAAACGCGATGAAGAGGCCAAGCAATATGCAGACAAATTAAAGCAGATTACAGAAAAAAGCGGCACCATAACCCTGCAACAAATCCCCGCCTACAAGGCGCTCATCCCCTACTACCTGGCCACAAGGCAGTTTACCGAAACGGATAAATACTTAACCATACACAACGAGTTGAATAAAGCAAGCCACAACACAGCCGGCCTTGCCGAAAACAACCTCTGGCATTTTAAGCTCGATTCGGCGCAGGGAAATCATCTTGCTGCATTGGCTCATTTTCGTAGTTATGCCGCTTTGAAAGATTCAGTGCTGGAAGAAGCTAAGCGTAAGCAAATAGCCAGTCTTGATGCACAATATCACACCCAAAAAAAAGACAAGCAGCTTAAAGATCAGGAGCTGAACATTGCCCTGTTAAAAAAACAGGATCAGTTACAGCGCAACCACCTTAAGCAGGTACATTTAACACAAAACATAACCATTGGCGGCGCGGCAGTATTGTTTATGCTATCGGGCGTAATTTACAGCCGGTACAGGCTTAAGCAAATTGCCAATAAAAAGCTGCAGGCCCAGCAGGACGAGATCAATCATAAAAACGAGGCCCTTGTTGAGCTTGCCCAACAAAAGGACATTTTACTGGAAGAGAAAGAATGGCTGATTAAAGAGATCCATCACCGGGTAAAAAACAACCTGCAAATTGTGATCAGTTTGCTCAATACCCAATCTGCTTATCTGAATGACGACAGGGCGCACGCGGCCATCCGCGAAAGCCAGCACCGCATGCAGTCCATCGCCTTCATTCACCAAAAACTCTATCAATCAGAAAGCAGGGCTTTGATTGAAGCACATATTTACATTAATGAACTGATTGATTACCTGAGCCAAAGCTTTGATATAGGCCGTCGCATTTGCTTTGAGAAAAACCTTACCGATCTGGAATTGGATGTATCGCGGGCCGTGCCCATTGGCCTTATACTTAACGAAGCCATTACCAACAGCATTAAATATGCCTTTCCGAACGAGATTGACGGTTGTATCAGCATTTCGTTATGCTGCGTGGAAGAAAACAGTTTCAGGCTCAGCATCAGTGATAACGGCGTTGGCCTTCCCGATGATTTTGAGATGGCTAAATGCCGTAGTTTAGGGATGAATTTGATGCGGGGATTATGTAAACAGATCGGCAGCAGCCTCATCCTTAAAAATGATAACGGTGTAAGCATCAGTGTTGATTTTAAAGATGAAAAACTGTTGAAACCAAACCTGAATTAACCGCCCCAAAATGGCGAAATAAAGTAACCGCCGCGAAATAAAGTAGTAATAACCGGATCAACATTACATAATAAGCTCAAAATCAACAACTTTAAATCAGGGTATATTATTTGTATATACAAAGCTTTACAATTAAAAAAAAGCTTCATGTAATGAAGCAGGATAATGGGCCATATTACAAAACGTTTTCGGTTGATTTTTAAAACCTGCCTGGCAACGGGCATTTTACTTACTATTGTTTTAACCGGATTTGCACAGCAGTTATCATTACAGGTGTTAAAAACACAGCTACAAAAAAGTAGCCCGGATAGCAACAGGGTTAAAATACTATTGCAAACCGGCGAATTCTATTTGTCAAAAAACCAGGCCGACAGCGCACAAACTTATAGTTTAAGCGCTCAAAATTTAGGTACCAAACTCGGCTACCTCCAGGGATTAGGCAACAGCTATATTTTAGCGGCAAAAACCTTCGCTTTACGCAAGGATAAAAAAAACAGTTACCAGCAGGCTCAGAAAGCCATCGACCATTTTGTTACCAATAAACTATTTACAAACGCCGCCGAAGCCACTATGGCACTGGACTTGTTGCATCAGCAACTGGAGGGCGAGGATTTTATTGTTAAGGCTGGTTACTGGAAAAAGGCAGCAGCATTGTTTCGCCAGGCCGGTGCAAAAGAACGTGAGGCGAGCGTTTTGAAAGAGCAGGGCGATTTTTTGCAATTAATGGGGCGCAATGACGAATCGGTGGCCGTATTGAAAAACTCGCTTGCAATATATCAATCCATTAACTACAACAGACTACAGGGCATTTACGATTTGTTAGGCAATGTATACGGATCGTTGGGAAATTATAAGGAGGCCATTAAATACGGCTTGCTTGCCGTGAAAACCGCCGAGGCTGTTAACGATACCACCATGCAGTTATGTACCATTTATAACCGCCTTGGCCTTACGTATTATTTTACCAAACAATTTCCGCTTGCACAGCTCTATTTTGAAAAATCGCTGGCGGTTGCCGAAAAATATAATGATTACGGCTCCATTGTATTGCTAACCAATAATCTCGCGGTAATTTATCTTAAGTATAATCAGCTTGAAAAAGCCCTCAAAGTTTTAAAAAAGCTGGAGAAAAATCATCCACCTCAAAATAACGACGAGCTTGCCACCCTTGATGCCCTGCTGCTTAACGTATATGTTTTGCTGAACCGGTATGAAGAAGCAAAGGTGTATTGCGACAAGCAACTGGAAATATCAAAAAAAATTGATCAGCATAGCGGCCCGCAGGAATTGGTTCAGCATGCTATCGCGATGTTCTATATCAAATTTACGCAGGATAAGCCGGCGCGTGAGCATATAGCCCTCTTCAGAGCCTTAAGCCAGGAGCATCATAAACTGGCCAACCTTGCCAAATCATACCTCCTAACGTTTCAACTCGATTCGACCGAGGCTAAATATGCCGATGCAATTGCAGCCTATAAAAAGTATACAACTTTGAGCGATTCGTTGTTAAATGAGAAAAAAAGCCAGGAAATAGCCCAGCTTGAAATACAATATCAAACAGAAAAAAAAGACAAGGAGTTAAAAATAAAGGAGCAGAATATCCAACTGCTTACCAAACAGGAACAATTGCAAAAGGCCAATATTAAGCAGGAACGTATCACGCGTAACCTCATTATTGCCGGTGCTGTTTTGCTTGCCCTGCTGCTGGGTTTAAATTATAACAGGTACCGTTTAAAGCAGCGGGTTAACAAACAGCTACAGGTACAACAAAACGAAATAAGCCAGAAAAACCGCTCGTTAAACAACCTTGTAAATGAAAAGGATAACTTACTGGAGGAAAAGGAATGGCTGATGAAGGAAATCCATCACCGGGTAAAAAACAACCTGCAAATTGTGATCAGCCTGCTTAATACCCAGTCAAATTATATCACCAATGATGTGGCTTTCAATGCCATTCGCGAAAGCCAACATCGCATGCAGTCTATTTCGCTTATTCATCAAAAGCTTTATCAATCAGAAAATCTGGCTTTGGTGGATATGCAGGCTTATATTAATGATTTAATTAATTACCTGCGCGAAAGCTTTGATACAGGTACCCGAATTATTTTTGAAACAGATATTGTTGCCGCCGAGTTTGATGTTACCCGCGCCGTACCTTTAGGGCTGATTTTGAATGAAGCTATAACCAATTCCATTAAATATGCATTTAAGGATGGCGGCGAGGGAAAAATAAGCGTAAGCATGCAAATAAGCGATCATGACACCTACGTTTTAACCGTAAAGGACGATGGCCCGGGCATAGCTACAGATGGCGACATTACCAAAAGCAAAACACTGGGCATGAGCCTGATAAGAGGATTAAGCAAACAGGTGGGCGGCACCTTTAAAATTGAAACCGATAACGGAGTTAAAGTAATAATTGAGTTTACTGCCGATAAATTTATAAAAGCAATCTGATCACTAAAAAAAACACATATACCATGGGCCAAAGGATACTTATTGTTGAGGATGAATTTATAGTTGCCAACGATTTACAGTTTACGCTTGAAAAGGCAGGCTATGATGTTTGCGGCATTGCCGATTCTGTTGAGGAAGCCCGCGACATCATTAAAAAATATCGTCCTCAGCTGGTTTTGCTCGACATCCATTTACAGGGCACTTTAACCGGTATCGATCTGGCTAAAGAGCTTGCCGAACAGGATATTGCTTTTGTATACCTTTCGGCCAACTCCAACCAAAAAATACTGGAAGAAGCCAAGGCCACTAACCCTTACGGTTTTATGGTAAAGCCATTCCGCGAAAAGGATGTGCTGGTGAGCCTGCAGATTGCCCAGTACCTTCATGAACAAAACATGACTGTGAAGCGCAACAACGAACTGATGTTGCAAAACTCGTTAAACGATATTATTGCCGATACAACCGACTGGAACCAGAAACTGCTGCGCATAGCCAAAGCCATGCAGCCCCACATCTCCTTTGATTACCTGGCCATAGGCATGAAAAACCTTGATGCTGTACCCTATGAGGGTCTGAGTTTTTTACGCTTGGGCTTTAACGACTATCAAACTATCGGCTTTGACGAGTTGCTGAACATAACCGGCCTCAAACGTAACGAACTGCTTAAACTACAGGAAGCTACCGACGAGGATAAAACATCGGCCTGGTTTAACGGCGGGGAGTTTGTGAGGTTAACCCAAAATAACCCGGCAAAAAAGCTGATAGCCAAAACCTTTCAAATGGTTTCTAATTTGGTTATGTATATTCCGGTTGTTGGCCGCGCGGGTTTTACCTTATCATTTTATAGTCGCAAACCCGATACGTATGGCAACAGGCATTTAACGCTCATTAACCGCTTACAACGCTCATTATCGGCAGCCATTGAGGGCATTTTGGCTGATAATAAGATCAACGCACCGAAACAGGTTGCCGCCGAAGCGAAATCTCCAACAAAAACAGCCGAGCCTAAAGGTTTTGAAGGCATCATAGGCAGCAGCCACCTTATGCTTACCGCGCTTGATCATTTAAGCCTGGTTGCGCCTATGGAGACTTCCGTATTGATTTTAGGCGAGAGCGGCACCGGTAAGGAGCGCTTTGCCAAATGTATCCACAAGTTATCGCCCCGAAGTAAAAAGCAGCTGGTGGTGGTTAACTGTGCAGCTTTACCAACCCATCTGATAGAATCTGAGCTGTTTGGTCACGAAAAGGGAGCCTTTACCGGTGCGGTTGATAAGCGGGCCGGTAAATTTGAACAGGCATCGGGCGGTACCATTTTTTTGGATGAGATTGGCGAGCTGCCGCTCGAATCGCAGGCTAAACTATTAAGGGTTTTGCAGGAGAAAGAGGTAGAGAAATTAGGTGGAAAGGAAACCATCAAAGTAGATGTGCGTGTAATTGCCGCCACCAATTGTAATCTTGAGAAAGAAGTTGCGGCAGGTAAATTCAGGCTTGATTTGTACTATCGCTTAAACATTTTCCCTATCCTGCTGCCGGCCCTGCGCGACAGGAAAGACGATATCCCGGTTTTGGCTGAACATTTTATCGAAAAATATTCGGCCATGGCGGGCAGGCCCAAACTCGCCCTGGCCAAACAAGCCCTGGCCGACCTGATGGCCTACAACTGGCCGGGCAACGTACGCGAGTTGGAACACTTGATTGAACGGTACGTGCTTTTAACCCGCGGTAATGTGATCGAAAAAATGATGTTGCCGGGCACTCCCGCAACAGCGTCGGCTATACCTGCAAGCGCCCCTGCCGTTATCCTGGACGGGCAGCGCGTAAAATCAATTGATGAAAACGAGCGCGATTATATTTTAGCGGTGCTGAAAAAATGTAATGGGCGCATTGCCGGACCAGGCGGAGCAGCCGAGTTACTGGATGTGCCCTCAACAACCTTAAACAGCAAAATGAAAAGGTTAGGGATTACACGGAAGCATGTATCAGGCGAGAATTGAAATTATGACTCCGCAACTGCCGGCGCAGGTGTGTCGCGTGTGTTTGTGTAATTAGAATAGCTATACGCTGTGCATTGCGATGACTAAGCATATGGGGGCTTTGCATTGTGATGACTAAGCATACGGGGGCACACGCGATACGCGTGCGCCAGCTGGTAGCCAGCAGTTACAGCATTTATACATCCGGAAAAGAATTTTTCAGTTTGCGAGCAGCGACGGGCAAACATCTTCAACCACCAGCAGGCCTTTGCCGCCATCCATAGTTTCTATGGTGTGGATATATTTGTAGGTTTGGGTAAGCTGGTCAAAACCCTGGTCAATCACTTTGATGTTCAGGTCGGTTATCGGGAAATCTTCACTGTTTTGAATGCAGCGCAGCCTTTGGTTATTAACTTGCAAAAAATCGTCGGTATAGCCTTTGCCATGCAGATCGATAACCCATTTAGTTAATGTGCGGTTCATTTTTTTGAAAGTCTTTAGGCTTTTCATAACACTGATTTTTAAGTTGTTCACATAGATTTTTACAGATAGTTTATCAAAAGTTATAAACTAATTTACTGGCAAATGTTGTTCATTTCATCCTTTTAGTTCCAACTATCGAACCAAAAACACAAAACACTAATAATCAATAGCTTAAATAAAAACCAATATTAAATTTATAACTATATTTCGTTATTGCAACAATAAAAAAACGAAATACGGTTAATTATAAAACCCTATTAAACAACTACATACATATAAAAGCAAATAAAACGGCCGGGTAATTTGATTTTACCCGGCCGTTTTGCGTCGTAATTGTTTGTTGTGTCTTTTAGCTTTTCACGGCGGCACTTTTACCTGCTTTGTAACCCAGCGTAGAGTAGTAAAGTATGAAGAGGTAAATTGGAATCAGCATAATGTAGGCTGATTGCGGTGAAAATTTCTCGGCGAAATAACCGTACAATGGCGGCAGAATGGCACCGCCGGCTATACCCATCACCAATAATGATGAGGCTATTTTGGTGAACCTGCCCAAACCGGCCAATGCCAGCGGCCAGATAGCAGGCCACATTAATGAATTAGCCAAACCAAGCAACGCAATACATAATACCGATGCATAGCCATGGGTGAGTAAGGTAGCTATGGTTAAAACAACCCCCAAAACAGCCGAAACCACAAGGGCTTTTTGCTGCGTAATTAACTTTGGAATACAGAACACGCCAAAAAGGTAACCCACAATCATAGAAACAAGGGTACACGAAGTAAAAAACTTAGCAGTTGATAAGGCAATATGCTGCGAGGTGCCGTAAAGCGAAATGGTATCGCCGGCAATAACTTCGGCACCCACATAAACAAACAGGGTTGCTACACCAAGCATCAGGTGCGGGAACTGTATGATGCTTGTTTTGTTGGTATTGGCGGCGGCCACAGTTTCATCTTCGTGCTCGGTATTAATTTCGGGCAGTGATGAAAAATAAATAAGCACCGCCAGCAGGATCAAAACTACTACCATAATGCCATAGGGCAATATCACCCGCGAGGCCAGCTGGTTTAATTCAAGCGCTTTTTCGGTCGTGCTTAGGGTTTTAAGCTTTTCTGTTATGGCATCAATATTGGCGAGCACCACCGTACCTAAAATTACCGGGGCCAAAGCACCGGCTATTTTATTGCAGATGCCCATAATGCTGATGCGTTTGGCAGCTGTTTCGGCGGGGCCCAAAATGGTGATATAAGGGTTTGAGGCGGTTTGCAATACTGTTAAGCCGGTGCCCTGCACAAATAAGCCAATTAAAAATATGCCGTAGGTACGGGTAATGGCTGCAGGTATAAATATCAAAGCCCCTACTGCCATTACAAATAGCCCGATGGCCATGCCATTTTTAAAGCCGAATTTCTTGATGGTTTTGCCTGCCGGGATCCCCATCACCACATAAGCGATGTAAAAAGCGGTGGTTACAAAATAAGCCTCTTTGGTGCTCAGTTCGCAGGCTATTTTTAAATAAGGGATGAGAGTGCCGTTCATCCAGGTAACAAAACCAAAAATGAAAAATAAGGCGCCGATAATTACAATAGGGTTTATTGCTGATTTTTTTTCTGCGGATTCGATTGCCGGGCTTGCTGTTTGGGCCATAGTATATTGTTTTGATTAGGGGGTTGACTTAAACAAATTTGATTTTGCCAAAAAACTGCGGCAAATGAAAATCGGGATCAAGGTTGGGAATGTTGCTCCAGCTTAAAAAATGAGGTTCGGGCAGGTCGTCCCCGCATTTATAAAAGTTTGCCCGGCATTCATATTCGCTTAGTGTTTTGATATCATGATGGATAAACACCTCAAACGGGATCAGCAAAGTAAGATTCCAGCTATTAAGCATTCCATCACCTTCGGCAAATTGAATATTGCTCAGCGCATTGATTTTGCCAACTATTGCTGCAGGAACTTCCATCCTGCCATGTCTGTTGATACCGTAGCCGGCAAGCGCGGTGCCAAGCGCATTAAATTCGAAGTTGTAATAACTGCCATCTGCATCAAAACCAATAAAAAACTCTACGCAACTATCCCTGTAAACAGGATCATTTATGGCTTTGTAAACCATTGTGGTATATTGCTCTTTCACAAAGTATTTAATGCCTATTCCCGCGTCGGTATAAGCAATAGCAAAACTAACCTCCGGTTTGTAACCGGTATCAGTCCACAATAAATTATCCACGTGGTGCTTTTCAAGCAAATCGAGGGCGGTTGACAGTTCGGATAAATTTGCGGCGGTATAAATACCGGGAATAAATGAAGCGTGCAGTTCTTTCACCTGTTATTACTAAAATATTTCAGGTCAATTTATCAAAAACATCACTATTATCAACCAATCACAAAAAATTCGATAATAAACAAGACCATTTTTTGAGCAAATTACAAAAAACTTTGTAAAAAATTTAATAATCTAAATTTTACTTATTAAAAAAAATCAAAAACTATTAGCATTGCATCTTTTTATCTCGCCGACCAAAAAACCTTTGCATTTGCGGTTAATTATTAGCTAACTTGTATCGACCAATTAGTTATGAAAAGAAAAACTTTCATTAAATTAAGTACAACTTTAATGGCAACTCCCTTATTATCCCCGCTCGAATCATGGGCACAACAACCGAGGCTGCAAAACTGGTCGGGTAATTTAACTTTCAGTACCGGTAATGTATTTTATCCCAAATCGGTTGAGGAGGTGCAGCAGTTGGTTAAAAAGCATAACAAAATAAAGGTTTTGGGTACCCGGCATTGCTTTAACCCCATTGCCGATAGCAAGGACAACCTGCTTTCAACCCGCGATTTAAATAAAGTAGTATCGCTTGATAAGCAAAACCACACGGTAACTGTTGAAGGCGGCATTAAATACGGCGAGCTTGCGCCATACCTGCACAAAGAAGGTTTTGCACTGCATAACCTTGCTTCGCTGCCGCATATCTCGGTTGCCGGGTCAATAACTACGGCTACGCATGGTTCGGGCGTTAAAAACGGCAACCTCTCGAGCGCGGTTGCCGGGTTAGAAATTGTTAAGGCTGATGGCAGCATCGTTCACCTATCCAAATCAAAAAACGCCGAGCAATTGAATGCGGCCGTGGTGGGCTTAGGGGCTTTAGGCGTACTTACTAAAGTTACGCTCCAAATACAACCTACCTTTATGATGAAACAGCATGTTTTTACCGGCCTGCCCATGAGCCAGTTAAAACAACATTTTGAAGCCATAGTATCCGCCGGTTACAGCGTAAGTTTATTTACCGATTGGCAAACCGATAGCATCAACGAAGTTTGGATAAAAAGCCGGATTGGCGTTGATAAAGACGAAAACCTTAAAGAATTTTACGGCGCAAAAGCTGCAACAAAAAATGTACATCCCATCATAGCTCTCTCTGCCGAAAACTGCACCGAACAAATGGGCGTAGCCGGACCGTGGTACGAGCGTTTACCCCACTTTAAAATGGGCTTCACGCCAAGCAGCGGAAAAGAACTGCAATCGGAGTTTTTTGTGCCTTTTAACCATGCAGTAGAAGCCATTGAGGCCGTTGCCCGTTTAGGCAGGCAGATCAGTCCGCATTTGTTTATCACCGAAATCCGCACCATAGCTGCAGATGAGCTATGGATGAGCCCGGCACATCATCAAAAATCGGTGGCGATACATTTTACGTGGAAACAGGAAACCGAAGCAGTAATGAAACTGCTGCCGCAAATTGAAAAGGAGCTATCGCCGTTTAATGCCCGGCCACACTGGGGTAAGATTTTTACCATGCCGGCTAAAACACTTGCTGCCCGCTATGAAAAAATGGCGGCATTTAAAGCAATAGTAGCCGAATATGATCCGCAGGGAAAATTCAGGAATCAGTTTTTAACCAACGTACTTTACAGCTAAAAGAGCTAAAAATTACGGCTGTTGCCTGCGCGGGCGTTTTGCCCTTACGGGTGCAGCCGGCTCAAACTCCTGGCGGGTATTGTTTTCGCGCGGGTAGCGGGGTTTGTTATAACCCTGGGGCTTAACCTTGTTAAATGCCGGTTTGGGTTTGGCAAACTGCTGTTGCCTGGCAAGTGGCTGGTGTTTTTGCTCTGCTATGCGTACGCTGATCTCCCGGTCGTCGATGGTGGCACCATTCATGGCGTCGATGGCACGCTGAGCGCCGGCCTCATCTAACATTTCTAAAAATCCGTAACCTTTACTTATTCCGCTGTCTTTATCCGTAATGATACGCACGGTGTTTACCGTACCGTAGGCACTAAACAGCTCAACAAGCTCAATCTCTTCCATATCCCGCGGAAATCCCACGATAAAAAGCTTAATCATATATAATGCAATTGCAATAGGTGATCTGCAGGCAAATATAGTGCACAAAAATGGTTTGGCATATTGCTCAACTGTCAGATGATGGGATATTTATCAAAAAAACAGTCCGAAACTTACTATCGGGTGCTAATTTTACATTCATCAAATAAATAGTCCCATCGTTTGTCCTAATTCAGATCACTATCTTTATTAAAACACATTTTCAACTCATAATCAACCACTTGTTTTACAGCCTGCCAACCCAAAACTCCTTTGCAAGCCGTTACCAAGCCTGCTTTTACCCCGTTTGCCAGGTGTATATCGATATTACTTAACAGTCAAATGGTGATACTGCAACCATGCCCTACTTTATAGCTATGCTGTTTGTTTTTTTCTGTTAAAAACCTGTTAGGCCGGGGTAAAACGATCCCCTATCTTAAATTTTGCCGACAAAACTCCCCAATCATTAACCGGCAACACTATGCGCATCTTCCAGCATTTTATCTACCGATTGGTAAATGGCTGGATTATGTTTCCTGATCTTGATTTTCACAAATTTGGATGCTGGCATATTGCTACCGGCAACTACATTGTTAATAGAGACCAATACATTGGTTTCGGGAAAATAAGTCATGGTGTTTTTTTCGGGGATGGGATAAGCAACTATTACAAACAGCGGCGCTATGCGCTCTATATCATCGTCGTAATTAAAAAGGTCTACCTTTTGGCCTGCTGTAAAGCCCGCTTTATCAATATCCTTTTGATTCATCATCACTACCCGCCTTTCGTTTTTAATACCCCGGTAACGATCTTCAAGCCCGTAAATTGTGGTATTGAACTGATCGTGGGTACGTACAGTGGCCATCATGTATTCATCCCCGGCAAGCAGGTTTTCGGGCAGGGCAGTTAGGGTAAACGGTGCACGATCTATATATTTTTTAGTAATGAATTTTCCCTCGCGCGCAGCATTGGGTAAATAAAAACCGCTGCTTTGGCGCACACGGGTGTTGTAATCTTCAAAACCGGGGATACATCGCGCTATAATATCGCGTATAGCATCGTAATTATTGGCGTAAAGCTGCCAGTTAATAACCGACCGGCTACCCAGCGTAGCCATAGCCATGCGACACACAATCTGCGTTTCATTAATGAGTTGATCAGATACCGGTTTCAGGATGCCTTTAGATGACTGAACCACCCCCATCGAGTTTTCGGTACTGATAAACTGGGGCTCGCCGTTAACAATATCCAGGTCACTCCTTGAAAGGGTTGGCAATATCAAAGCTTCCTGCCCGTGTACCAGGTGGGTACGGTTTAGTTTGGTAGAAACACAAACGCTTAAACGCAGTTTTCTCAATGCCTCGGCGGTATAGGTTGTATCGGGCGTTGCCGATAAAAAGTTTCCTCCCATACAAAACAGCACCTTTACCTTTTCGGCATGCATAGCTTTGATGGCCCGCACAACATCGTACCCGTGTTGGCGCGGAGGTTCGAAGCCGAAAACTTCCTTCAGCCGGTCCAGTTGTTCTTCGGTGGGTTTTTCGTTAATGAGCATTGTGCGGTTACCCTGAACATTGCTGTGCCCGCGTACGGGGCAAACTCCGGCACCCGGTTTACCTATGCTGCCCTTAAGTAACAGCAAATTAACAATCTCCTTAAGCATATCCACCCCATTGGGCTGCTGGGTGAGGCCCATTCCCCAGCAAAAAATAATACGCTTTTTAAAGGCAAGCATTTGGGCGGCCTGATATAAATCGGCCGGGGAAATTCCGCTTTCCTCGGCCAGTTTTTCCAGATTATAATCATTAAACTGCTCAATAAACGCATCATAACCAATCGTTTTCTTGGCAATAAAATCCAGATCAAATACCTGGCCGGGGCTTTTTTTCTCAAAATCAAGCAGCAGCAATTCGATGGCCTTTAATAGTGCCATATCGCCGTTGATTTTTACAGGCAGGTAAAGATCTGCCAGCGAAATTCCATGCCCTACAACCCCATCAAGGTGCTGAGGATTATGAAAGCCCATCAGGCCGGCCTCGGGTACAGGGTTTATAGCAATAATTTTTGCGCCGTTCCGCTTCCCCTTTTCAAGGGCACTCATCATTCGTGGGGCGTTTGTACCGGGATTGTGGCCTATAATTACAATAACATCTGTATCATAAAAATCATCCAGTTTAACGGTCCCTTTTCCAACACCCAGGGTAGCAAGCAAGGCAAAACCCGATGTTTCATGACACATGTTTGAGCAATCGGGCATATTGTTGGTACCAAACTCTTTGGCAAAAAGCTGGTATAAAAAAGATGTTTCGTTGCTGGTGCGCCCCGAGGTATAAAACGCGGCTTCATTGGGCGAATCGAGCGCATTTAAATGCTCTGCTATTTTTTTAAAAGCATCATCCCAGCTTATGGGCTGATAATGAGTGCCATTTTGGGGCAGATACATCGGCTCGGCCAAACGGCCAAAACGGCCTATTTCAAAATCGGTTAAGTTGGCCAGATCATAAACTGAATTTTCCTTAAAAAAGGCAGCTGTAACCTTTTTGGTGGTTGCTTCCTCGGCAAGGGCTTTGGCGCCGTTTTCGCAGTATTCTCCTACGACCGATCGATCATCGTCGGGGTCGGGCCATGCGCAGCTGGGGCAGTCAAAGCCTCCCTTTTGGTTCATTTTAAAAAGTGCCTTTGTGCCTCTAACAGGCACCCCCTCCTCAAATAAATCACTAAAGGCAGCCATCACAGCTGGAACTCCTGCCGCCCACTTCTTCACCCCCGTCGATTTTAAATTTAAAAGCTTAAAAGGATTTTCGGCCGATGGTATTTTGTTGTCTTTATTCATCGCACTTAACTTTTATTTGCCACCAATAACGGATTAGGATAGTTGTCGCTTTGATCCTCGCCGGTATTATCCAGGCAGGTAAAATCTTTTTCAACCAGCAGGCTTACCGGGCCGTTTTGATCTTCGAAACCAACCTTTTCTGTTTCCATTAATTCAACAACCATGCTTTTAGGCATATTTAACAGGATTGTGTCTCCGGTGTAATCTGCCGAAAGCCGGTCATCATCAGTTACAGCAATAGCATAAACAAGCGTTTTAAGGCCAAAGTCAGATCTGTCTTCCAGGTAGCCTTTGCTATTTAATGTTGCGGTGTCGGATCTGGTAAGCCGGTATCTTAACGAATTGCCCTTTATTCTGATTTTCATAGTAGATAAATATAAATATAATTACAAAAACGTCTTTTTCTTTAAAAAAGCACTGGGAAGCAATATTAAACTTTAAAATAGTTGCTGCAAGATACAATCATGGCAACAGCAAAGTTATAGCGCATTCCGGGCTGCCAATATTATGATTATGATAACTACTATTGTTTAACTGATTTGCATTATTCGTCATCAAGTCGCGGTTTGACGAAATACCGCCACATTTGCGAGGACAAAAAAAACACAACAAACTACATATCAACATCTTAAACAAACGGCACCACTTTGGCATTTAGGCAGTCAAATCATTCAAATGTAAACACTAACATGGAAACATCTGCAACTCCACAAACCCATGCGGTTGATTATGCAACCGATCCAAACCTGTCTGAAGCGGTAAAAAAATTTTTAGCGCCTTTAAATGCCGGCGGTCCGCCGCTCGAAAGCTTCCCGGTGCCTGATGCCCGCGAGGTATTGGTTGGCGCACAGGCCGCCTTTGCGGTTGATTATTCAGGTATCGAAGAATCGGAAAAAACCATTACTTATGATGGCTATACCGTTATCCTGAACATTGTAAAACCCGAAGGCTCTGCATCTGTCACTCCCGTTTTTATGTTCACCCACGGCGGCGGCTGGGTTTTGGGCGATTACCCTACCCACAAACGCATGGTGCGCGATTTGGTGGTACTAACCGGCTACACGGGCGTGTTTGTTAACTACAGTTTATCGCCCGAGGCCAAATATCCGCAGGCCTTAAATGAAGTTTATGCCGTAGCACAATGGATAGCAGCCAATGGTGCCGAAATTAACGTTGATGGCAGCAACCTGGCCATTGTAGGCAACAGCGCAGGTGGTAACCTTGCTACCGCTACTACCCTGTTGGCTAAAGAAAAAGGCGGTCCCGAATTTAAAGTGCAGGTACTGATGTGGCCTGTTACCGATGCTAACTTCGACAACCTGTCGTTCCAGTTGTATGGTCAGCAACGCTTCCTTACCTCATCATTAATGCAATGGATGTGGGATCAGTATATCCCCGTTGAACAACGTAAAGAAATTTACGCGGCACCGCTGCAGGCTACGATTGAGCAACTGAAAGGCCTGCCCCCAACCCTGATCCAAACTGCCGAAAACGATATTTTACGCGATGAGGGCGAGGCTTACGGCCGTAAACTGGATAAAGCCGGTGTTACCGTAACCACAGTTCGCTACAATGATGTAATTCATGATTTTGGCCTGCTGAACGGCCTTGCCGAAATTCCGCAAACCAAAGCCCTGTTTATACAGGCCGCACAGGAGTTGAAAAAATATTTAGGATAATGTTAATTGGTTAGAACAGGCGCGGCCGTTTCTTTGCAAGGAGGGCAGTCGCTTTTTTGTTGGCTCTGCTTGAGTTTTCCCGTCTCAGACTGAAACTAAACCGTCATTGCGAGGAACGAAGCAATCGCGAACTATGCAGATCGGCTCTGTAAGTCGGGGATCGCTTCGTTCCTCACAATGACGGCTACTATGTTCTACATTTACCTTTACTTCGCCTTCCGGATATAAATACTGCCGAAAGTAGTTTTCATTAACAGCTCCGGCCCGCCACCTGCTATTTTACCGTACACCCAATCTTCCATTTTCAGGCTGTACATGCCTTTTTCGCCACCGTTTTTGGTAATTACCGGCTTGCGTTGTTCGGTAACCACATCAAAATCGGTAAATACATCGCCCTGGTCTGATTTTAATTTGACGTTAGCTTTCAGGCTGGCCGGGAAGGTAACATCAATCTTGCCATTCAGCGTTGAAAAAGCCATGGCCGCTTTCGCGTCGATACTTTTAAAGGTAACCTCAACATTCCCGTTTACGGTATTGGCCACAACCGACCCTGCAATGTTGTTCAGCTTAATATAACCGTTAACGTTTCTGATTTCCAGATCGCCGCTAAGGTTGCCGGCAATAATATTACCGTTATTTACTGTTGATAATTTAACGCTGGTGCTGTTCATGGGCACTTTAATGGTTAGATTGGTGGTGCGCATGGGGCTGCCGTGAATACTTACCGTATTGTTGTTTTCCTGAGCCTGTACATCAAGATTACTACCTGCAAACAAGCGCTTCATTCCGCCCGGAGCCGTTTCTTTTTCGCGGTGTTTTCTTTCTTCGCCCTGGGCATCAATAACAATGTCCTTGCCATCGTAACCGGTAACAGTGATTGATCCGTTAACCAGGCCTACATCAAGTTTGTAAGGCTTTCCTGGTTCGCTCAGGGGAACTACCAATTGTCCTTTATCTCCGTCCTGTGCCCAAAGCCTCGCGCTTAGCAGCAGGGTTAGCATTAGGGTGCTTGTAAATTTTATAGCTTTCATGTTGTTATATTTTATTGTTGTTTTTTGATATAGATATTCCCGTTAAGGGTTTCAAATTTGAATAGTTTGCCACCTGCCCCTATCCTGACACCATTATTTTTGCTGAGTTTGTAGGTTGTGCCGGCTCCGCTTTTTGATTCGGTTTTGCTTACGCGGGTAGGCAGTACTTCCGTATCCGGAAAATCGGTATAAAACTGGCCGTTCATGCTTTTAAATTCAAGGTCGGCGGCGAGGTTTGCCGGGTAGGTTACTTCCAGTTTGCCGTTTAGCGTGTAGTAATTTGATGCATCGGGCGGCACCGACAGGTAAGTAACCGTTAGCGGGCCGTTGATGGTATGCGCATTGGTTGTACCTTTTGCATTGGCAATAGTTATGCCGCCGTTTACGTTATTTACTTTCAACGCGCCATACACATCTTTAACCTCCACATCACCATCATTTACTGTTGATACGCACAGATTGATACCGTAAGGCACTTTTACTACATATTCAAGCTTAACGGTATATTTATTATGCCGGTGTTGGTCGTCTCGGCGCCAGCTTTGGCGTGGGCGGGTATCATAAGGTTCGGCAATGTAGGCTACTATACTGTCTGCTTTTTGATAAAACCCAAGTTTAACTTCTTTCTTTGCATTCTCTATTTCAGCATGATCATCGGCCCTGATGGTTTCGTCTACTTCCATAGTTACCTGGTTACCTGCGTATCCCTGCACGGTTATCGAACCGAAAATATTGTAGATGGCCAGTGTAGTGCCCGAAGCAGTTCCCTGCAAGGTAAACTGCTTGCTGATATGCTCTTTATAATCCTGCGCATGTGCCGAAATCCGGGCAAGGCAAAGCCCCAAACCTGTTAAAACAGGCAATAGTGATCTTTTCATAATGGTGGTTTATTTTTAAATAAGTTGAGTTATGGTTTGTTTGATCTTGTTGCGTACGCCGTTGTCCAGATCCTTTTGCTTGAGCAGTTCTTTGAATGAACCTACCGAACGCTTTTCCTGCAGTTTCAGCATCACATCGGCAATGGCCAGTTGCATCAGCGGCGAATCCTGCTCAATGATTGATTTGATGAGCCCTTCTCTAACCTCGGGTCTGCCGGCCAGATGGGTTAATGCATCAAGTGTACTGAGGCGTACATTTACATTGGGGTCGTTATTCAATGTAGCTAACAGTGCATCTATCACCTGTTTGTCGGCATGCTTGATCTCGCCGGTATAACTTACGCCCCTGATCCTTTCGGATGCCGAAGGGTTTTCCAACAGGGCCAGCATCATGGTTTGCTTCAACTCATGTACCTGCGAACTTAAAGCTTTCAATTGTTTATCCTGATCATCAGCTTTGCCCTTCCCAAAAAACAGGTAACCTGCTCCGGCTACAATCAATATCATCACAAAATTATAAGCCATGGGCCAGCGCGGCTGCCATTCCCAAAGCCTGCCGATGTGGTATTTAACATCTGCCCAAAAACTTCTTTGCTCTTTTACTGATTGCTTATAGGTATCCAGCATGGCATAAAATTTAACGCCCATGTTGGCCGATGGTTCGGGAGTTTCAACTTCTCCCATGGTATCCCACACCTTTTGCAGACCAAGCAATTCTTCGCGGCAGTTATCGCAACCCGCGATATGCCGTTCCAGTACCCCTTTTTCTTCGGTGCTTAGTTCTTTGTTTATCCAACCGGTAAACAGTTCCTCGTATAGCTCACATTTCATCTTTTATACTGTTTTATCGTTCTGTTTTTACATAAATACTCTTAAGCTCCTGCATGGCCCGGTGAATGCGCACTTTTACCGTGCCTTCCGTCATGCCCAGTATCTCGGCTATTTCCTGGCATTTCAGTTCCTGGAAACGGCTCAGCGCCAAAATTTCGCGCTGGCTTTCGCTTAGCTTTTCCATGGCCCGGTGCAGACCGGCTTTGGCTTGTTTTTTTTCAAACTGCTCGTCGGGTACAAGGCCACCGGCCATGGCTTCGGCTGCTTCCACCCCTTCATGCTGTATCTGCAGCTTGTTTTTGCGCCAGTGATCTTTAAGTACATTGCGGGCAATGGAATACATCCAGTGAATATATTCGCCCGTACCGGTAAAGGTGTGGCGGTATTTCAGCATTTTGTAAAATACCTGCTGTACCATATCCTCGGCCAGTTCGCGCTGATAGGTCATGTGGAACAGGAAACCATAAAGCTGACGGTTATAGCGCTCAAATAACAGGCCCATCCTGTCAAGGTCGCCGGCTTTCACCTTTAGCATAATGGCGTTATCTGTAAGCGTGTTCAATCAGTTTGTAATTATGTAATATACCTTAAGTACTTCGGCGGTGGGAAATGGTTACATAAAATTTAAAGTTTTTTTAATGTTTTTTGCAGCGAGGCATAAAATTAAGACAGCTCTAAATCCGAAATCGAACATCCAAATTCCGAAATCAACATAACCCTATCAAACTTAACAGAAATTTAAACCAAACAGGCATTGGCTTTGAAGTGTTTATCCCTAACTTTATTACATACAATTAAAACCAACAGATTATGACCACCACCGAAGTAGCAGAAAAATTAGTGCAATATTGCCGCGAAGGCCAACATACCCAGGCTATTGATGAACTTTATGCCGATAACATAGTAAGCCGCGAACCTGCAGGCTCGCCAATGGAACTTACCGAAGGTAAAGAAGCTGTTAAAGGCAAAACTGAATACTGGTACTCTACGGTGCAAGAGGTACACAGCGGCGAAGTATCTGACCCAATTGTTACCGGCAACTTTTTCGCTGTAACTATGGATATGGACGTAACCTACAAAGAAGGCGGCCGTATCCCGATGAACGAGATTGCTGTTTACGAAGTAAAGGACGGCAAAATTGTAGCCGAACAGTTTTTTTACAACATGGGCTAAAACCAACCGATCATAAACCAGGAAGGCCCCGCATAATGCCGGGGCCTTTCCTGTTTATAAGCTCTCAATTTTATTCCATCGAGCGGATAATGCCCAACTCAAGCCCTCTCAACTCGGCAAGCCCACGCAGGCGACCGATGGCCGAATAGCCCGGGTTGGTTTTCTTGTTTAGGTCATCCAGCATCTGGTGACCATGATCGGGCCGCATCGGGATATTGAGTTTGCGTTGCTGCATTACGTGTACCAGTTCCTTCACTACGGCATACATATCCACATCGCCTTCCAGGTGGTTATCTTCATAAAAATCGCCAAATTCATTACGGCGGGTGCTGCGCAGGTGGATGAAGTTGATCCTGTCGGCAAATTGTTTAACCATGGCGGGCAGGTCGTTATCGGGGCGTACTCCGTAACTTCCGGTGCAGAAGCACAGGCCGTTGTTTAACGAGGGTACAGCTTCAATCAGGGCGTTGATGTGCTCGGCAGTGCTTACTACTCTTGGCAAACCTAAAATAGCATACGGCGGATCGTCCGGGTGGATCACCATTTTAACGTTGCTGGCATCGGCAACCGGCATAATCTCGCTCAAGAAGTAAATGAGGTTTTGCCTTAAGCGTTCGGCATCAATGCCATCGTAAGCGGCCAGGGCTTCCCTGAATTTATCGAGGGTGAAACTTTCTTCGCTGCCTGGTAAGCCAGCAATGATATTGCGTTGCAGTAGTTGTTTATCATCATCTGTCATGCCGTCAAAACGGGCTTTGGCGCGGTCAAGTTCTTCAATGGTGTACTCCAACTCGGCACCTGACCGTTGCAGCATAAATACATCAAAGGCTATAAAAGCGGCTTTTTCAAAGCGGAGGGCTTTGGAACCGTCTTCAACTGTAAAACTCAAATCGGTACGGGTCCAATCCAGTACCGGCATAAAGTTGTAGGTAACTGTATGGATACCGCAGGCCGCCAGGTTTTGCAGGCTTTGCCTGTAGTTTTCGATGTATTGCTGATAGCCCTCGGTTTGGGTTTTGATGGCTTCATGTACGGGTACGCTTTCTACCACATCCCAGGTAAGGCCGGCAGCTTCGATGATGGCCTTGCGCTCGTTAATGGCTTCAACACTCCATACCTGACCGTTGGGTACCTGGTGCAGAGCGCTTACTACGCCAGTGCAACCAGCCTGGCGGATATCGGCCAAACTAACCGGATCATTAGGGCCATACCAGCGCATGGTATTGATCATACTATATGTACTCATTTTTTATATAGATAGGTTTAATAATTCAAAAAAAGCGGCGTGTTCCAGTTTTTTAGTGGAACACTTTGCAAAAAACGAACTACTGATAATCAATTAGTTAAGTGTTCCAGTTTTCAAATAAAAAACTTAACTAACTGATAATCAAGAATCATGATTTCCGGAATTCAATTTCTGGAACACCCGTTTTTAAAAGTGGAACACTGACAAATTGATGGCAGTAAACACACCCCTGCTTTTATTCCGGGCCAATAATCGTTATATTTTTTTAATCGGCTTATAATTAATGGTAATTTGTTTTGCGGGCTGATTAAATTGCAGCCATTATTTAATTATTGGTGTAAAATTGTTAAATTTCGGCTTCGCATTTATAAAATTCGCAAAACAACCTACATGAGTTTAGAACCTTTTCTGGCGGTATTTGTAATTACGCAATTCAGGAAAAACCTGAAAAACGATGGCCTCGTTGAAAAATGGAACAAGTATCTTAACATAGGCTATTTCATTGCAATCGGCATTTTCTTTTTCGATGTAAGCTTCAGCGCCCACAAGGTGGCCCTGGTTTTTGCACACCTGTATTTTTTAGGCGTTGTTATAGCCCCTTATTATATCGACGAACTAAAATCGAGCAAGCAGCTTGCTTTTGCCCTGATACCGTATGCGGTTGCGGGTTTGATAAGCGATATACTGGAGAAATGGTTCCCAACATTTTACGATAACCACGAAAATACTATACAGAGTTTGGTGATATTTTCGCTGATCTGGGCATTTTCGTTATGGATGATTAACCGTAAACAGTCCAAAGCCCTCGAAAACGAACGCCGCCAGCGCTTTGCCGAGCAGGAACAAAACCGCATGATGGCCGCCATGAAGGTAAACCTGGAAAGTGAGGTACGGGAGCGTACTGCAGAGTTGACCAAGCAAACCGAAGAATTGCAATTGGCCCTATCCGAACTGAAAAGTACCCAGGCCCAATTGATCCAATCCGAAAAAATGGCTTCTTTAGGTGAGCTTACTGCCGGGATAGCCCATGAGATTCAAAACCCGCTAAACTTTGTAAACAACTTCAGCGAGGTAAGTATCGAACTTTTAGAGGAGTTAAAAGAAGAGATATTGGATAAACTGCCCGATGATGTGAAGGAAGAAGCTGATGACATTATTAGCGACATCACCCAAAACCTGAGCAAAATAAACCAGCATGGCAAGCGTGCCGATGCCATTGTGAAAGGCATGCTGCAGCACTCGCGGGCCACAACAGGTAAAAAAGAACCTACCGACATTAACGCTCTTGCCGACGAATACCTGCGCCTCAGTTATCATGGTTTGCGGGCTAAGGATAAGTCATTTAACGCCGGGATGAAAACCAGTTTCGATCCGGAACTGGGTAAAATTGAGGCTATCCCGCAGGATTTGGGTCGCGTGTTGCTAAACCTTTTCAACAACTCGTTTTATTCTGTTACAGAAAAGAAGAAGTCATTGGCTGAAGGATATGAACCTACGGTAACGGTAAACACTCAAAAAATCAAATCGGCATCGGGCGCTAACATGGTACAGATTACAGTTGAAGATAATGGTACCGGCATCCCGCAAAAAGTATTGGATAAAATTTACCAGCCTTTTTTCACTACCAAACCTACCGGCCAGGGCACCGGGTTGGGTTTATCCATGAGTTATGATATTATTACCAAAGGCCATGGCGGCGAATTAAAGGTTGAAACGGCCGAGGGTCAGTTCGCTCGGTTTATCATTACGCTGCCCACGGGCAACGTTGAGGCCGCATAGGCATTTTTTACATTTAAGGGCCAATAAAGCCCGGCAAAAACTTAACTTTGAAGCACTATGAAAATACTTGTCGTTGATGATGAGGCCGATGTTCAGCCCTTGTTTTTACAACGTTTCAGGAAAGAGATAAAAACCGGCGAGGTGGAATTTAACTTCGCGCAATCGGGCGAGGAAGCGCTTCATTTTTTGGAAGAGCACCATTCGCAGGTGATCCTTATTTTATCAGATATCAATATGCCCGGCATGAGCGGGCTGGAGTTGTTGCGCAACATCCGTCAGCACTACGAAAAACCGCCGCCGGTGGTAATGATGATAACCGCCTACGGCGACGATGAAAACTACCGGCAATCGATGCAACTTGGTGCTAACGATTTTTTAACCAAGCCGCTTGATTTTAACAGCTTGAAAGACAAACTTAAACACTTAGAGCAATAATGGCCAAGATACTGGTTGTAGATGATGAGCAGGATTTGGAATTACTGATCAGGCAAAAATTCAGAAAAAAAATCCGTGAAGGCGCATATGAATTTGTTTTTGCCCAAAATGGATTTGAAGCGCTTACGCAACTAACCGCCCACCCCGATATTGATGTGGTACTAAGCGATATCAATATGCCCGAGATGGACGGCCTCACCCTGCTTACCAAGCTGCCCGATGCCAACCCCATTTTAAAAGCGATAATGGTATCCGCCTACAGCGATATGGATAATATCCGTACGGCTATGAACCGGGGCGCTTTTGATTTTGTGGTGAAACCGGTAAACTTTGAAGACCTCGACATCACCATCGAAAAAACGCTGCAGCATGTTATCGAACTAAAAAAAACCATGCAGGCTATCAAGGAAAACAATATCCTGCGCATGTATGTGGATGAGAACGTGCTCAATTTTATGACGCACAAGGAGTTTGAAAACAGCCTGCTGAGCAATGAAACCATTGATGCCACGGTGCTGTTTATAGATATCTGCGGTTTTACCGCCATTACAGAACATGTGGCTGCCGACAAAGTGGTAAGCATGATTAATAAGTACTTTGATGTAATGGTGCAGGAGATCATTGCCCAAAACGGCCACATCGATAAATTTATGGGCGATGCCGTAATGGCTGTTTTCCGCGGCGAATACCATTTGGACAGGGCCATTGATGCGGCTCTTGCCGTACGGGATAAAATGCACGGGGCCGATGACATCCAGGCAGGCGATAAAACTTTTACGCCTTCGGTTTCCATTGGTATTAACTCGGGCGAGATGATCTCGGGTAATATCGGCTCGGCCACATTAAAACGTTTGGATTATACCGTTATAGGCGATGCCGTGAACCTGGCACAGCGCCTGCAAACGGTGGCACAGGCCAACCAGATCATCGTTAGTGCCGATGTTTATGAAAAAGCCAAAGGCTCGTTCGCCCTTAATAAAATTGGCGAGGTAATTTTGAAGAATAAAGCTAAGCCGGTGGAGATTTATGAGGTGGTGGATTAAGTTTTAAGTCGGAAGTTTTAAGTTGAAAGTCAAAACTATCTGCCGCGGGTTTAGCGCAGCGTAACCCGTGGTGTAAAACAACTGAAGTTTTCAACTTCCGTGCCATTAACCTTGCAATAACATCGGCCGTGCGTTACAAACGCAAAACCACATTAAGCACTCATCAGAGATGAGCGCAAGATTATGTTTAAAGGGGAACGCAAGTTTTAAAAATTTGCCGGTTTACCACGTTTCACCGTAGTTTTCGGGTAAACAACCCGTTTGGTTGGATTATTTTCAGCAATCTTATTCAGTTCATCGCCTATTGCGAAACCCTTTTTAGCTAATTCGGTCCATGGTGATGATTCGTCGAGTATGGCTTTGATCGTATCCCCTGCCGAATAATTATCACAGTTGGTTAATATATAAAATTTGATGTGCCCCGGAAGAAGCGCGCCGACATCCTGTCTTCTCATTCGGGCAAAATGATATTGAGCTGTCGCCATGGCATCTATTGCAGCCAGGCGTAAATCTGCGGCGTCACTATCCCCAATATTTTTACGGGCATTCCTGGAGTTAAATATCCATACTGTACCATCGGCAAACGCAACAAGAGTTTGTAAAGCAGAACCAATATGCATTTCCATCATCAAAGCGAAAGCAGTTTCTTTATCATCAAACGTTGCTATGCCTAAATCTTCAGCCTTCAGCGCGAACGTTTCGTTCCTCAATTCAAGATAGCTGTCATAGTTTGAATTTACTATTTCTTCGCCAGTCTTGCGGTAACTCCTTCTTTGATAATACCGGTACAGCAGTATCCCCAACTGGAAAAGTAATGCGCCTCCAAATACCCAATATTCTTCTTTCATTTTTAGTTTAGGTTTTTACAATAAATGAACGCAGGAGTGTAGCCGTAAAGGAAAAGACTTACAAATTAAGACTTCCGACTTAAATCAATGGTCCCTCACCTTTTTCTTCAATACCCCACCCGCAGCTTCTTTAATGCTATTGGTAAATACGAATGCCTTAGGATCGATACGATGTACAAGATTTTTTAACCTCCGCACTTCCAAACGGGTTACTACGGTAAAAATGATATCAACCGGCTGGTGAACATCAAAGCTTTCTTTCATAAAACCACGCTCGCCTTTGTAAATAGTGATACCACGACCAAGTTCCATTACCAGTTTTTCTTTAATGATCTCACTTTGGCCCGAGATAATGTTTACCGCCGTATATTCCTCCAAACCATCAATAACAAAGGTGATGGTGCGGGATGCCGTGTAGTAAGTTAAAATAGAATATAATGCTGTAGGCAGGCCCAGTTCAACCGCGGCCACCAGGAAGATGATGATGTTGATACCTAAAATAATCTCGCTGATGGTAAAGCTGCTGCGTTTAAGGGTGTATAAAGCCAAAATCTCGATACCATCCAAAGCGCAACCTCCCCTAATGGATAAACCTACGCCGAGGCCCATAAACACGCCGCCAAATATGGATACCAGCAGTTTATCAGATGTGATAACCGGATAATGCACAAATTGCAAACACAACCCCAATCCAATTACACAGGCCAGCGTTTTAAGCGCGAACGATTTATTAACCTGGAACATCCCCATAATAACAAAAGGGATATTAGCAATAATGATTACGAAAGCGATGTTGAAATGATATAATTCGTGAAGTAGCAGTGAGATGCCGGTTACCCCGCCATCAAAGAAGCTGTTGGGCACCAAAAAACCTTTGAGGGCGAAACCGCAGAATAAAATACCGATGATTACTGTTACTACATCTTTGATAACTTCTTCAATTTTTAAACCCGGCTGTGTCATTAATGGCAGTATTTTATAGTCGTTTTGTGATAGCTGTTAAATGTTCGTTTTTACATTTATCCCTGAGCCTGAGCGCTGTTTGGGTAAAGTAGCGGTGGTTTTGCAGAAACTTCACCTGCTGTTTATCCCACGCCTGTTCTGATTCAAGGTGATCTGTAATTACAAGTTCCGAAAATAACCTTTTACTGAGGATAAAAAAATCATTTCGGCCCAAATAATCCAAATCGGCATCACAAATTATTTGCCCCAGGTGGTTATGAGGGTTTTGCGGAATTTTGGTTGCCATAATGATATCGCAAACATGGTCGATCTCATCTTCATTATAACCAAAATCAGGCAGGTATTGGCGGGCGTTTTTGCACGATCCGGTTTCATGATCAGCCTGGCCAAACAAAAAACCCGAATCGTGATAGTAGGCCGCCGTTAATAATAGTTGCGTATCATGTTCGCTTATCCCCTCGCCTGCGGCAAGTTGTTTGGCGGCGGCGTAAACATCCAGCGCATGATCGGCATTATGGTAATGGAAGCAATCGGCTAATTCTGTTTTTATTTTGGCGAGGATGAAGGCCCCGGCTTGTTCTACCTGCATTTAGTATTATAATGGGATGCTAAGATATTAATTTAGGGGAGATGTGAATATAAAAGCAAGTAAAATCAAACGTTGACGCTTTTATAACACGAGGCTCCTATGGAGCCCCAATTATTTAACTATTTTTCTATAAACACGATACCCCGATGGGGTGCCTGGCATGGCTTTTATGTTAAGGGAATAGTGTTTTTTTGCCACTCCGTTAGGAGTATTGTGTTTATAGCCCATAACATCGGCCTGATTCGGCTCCGTAGGTGCCTCGTCCAACTATGCAAGTCAACTATTGCTATTCACCCGTCACAATCACCACTGCCGGTGTAATTATCTATACCAAAACAAAACCTAACAATTATCTTAGCACAATGAACAGCTGGTTTAAAAATTATAAAGGCATCATCCTGCTTATAACGGGTATCATCATAGGCAGTATTGCCGGCGCGGTTTTGGGCAATAAGGTAGAGGTGATTAAACCCATCGGCGATATTTTTTTAAACCTGTTGTTTACAGCTGTTGTTCCACTCGTATTTTTTGCCATTGCATCGGCTATCGCCGGTTTGGATGGCTCACAAAAACTTGGCAGGCTGTTAGGTATCACTTCGCTGGTGTTTGTTGGTACCGTACTGGTTGCCGCTATTGTTACCATTGTAGCCATCTGGATTTTCCCTATCCATCAACATTTGGTGGCCAGCCCAATTACGGAGGCTATCACTAAAAAACCTTTTGGCGATCAGCTTACCAGCCTGTTCACCACCAGCGAGTTTTACCAGTTGCTATCGCGCAAAAGCATGCTGGCCATGATCATTTTCGCGGTAATTACCGGCTTCGCCATTTTAAACGCGGGCGAAAAGGGTAAACCTTTTGCGGCCTTTATTCATAGCGGAAACGAGGTATTCAAAAACATTTTTGTGCTGATCATGAAAATGGGGCCTGTTGGTTTGGGTGCTTACTTTGCCTACCAGGTGGGCGTGTTCGGGCCGCAATTGTTTGGAGGTTATGCGCGATCGATGGCGGTATATTACAGCGTTGGGGCATTTTATTACCTGGTGATATTTAGTTTATATGCTGTTATAGCCGGAGGGGTGGGCGCATTTAAACGTTACTGGCGTAATAATATCATACCATCGGCCACGGCGGTAGGTACCTGCAGCAGTATTGCCACTATCCCGGCCAATATGGATGCCGCTAAAAAGATGGGGATTTCTGATGCTATAGCTAATATTACTATTCCGTTGGGCGGCACGCTGCATAAAGAGGGTTCGAGCATTTCTTCTATTGTAAAAATGGCGGTAGTGTTCGCCCTGTTTGGTAAAAGTTTTGATAATCCGCAAACTATCATCGTTGCGCTTGCCATGACCGTTTTGGTAAGTTTGGTTGAGGGAGGCATCCCTAACGGTGGTTACATTGGCGAATTGCTGTTTATATCCGCTTATGGTTTTCCGCCCGAAGCCCTACCTCCTGCAATCATTATCGGCACATTGGTTGACCCGATGGCTACTTTATTGAATGCTACCGGGGATACTGTGGCCGGGATGCTGGTGGCGCGGTTTGCGGAGGGAAAAAACTGGGCGGCCAGGTCTATCCCAATAACGAATGAACCTTAAAACTATCGTCATTGCGAGGAACGAAGCAATCGCGAACTATACAGGGCGGACTTGCTTCCGTGCGATTGCTTCGTTCCTCGCAATGACGGACGTTATATTCAAATATTCCAAATATGCTCCACTTACTCTACATAATCGCCATTATTGCCGAGGCCATGACGGCTGCCCTATCTGCCGGGAGGCGCGATATGGATTGGGTTGGTGTTTGTATCATTGCCTGGGTTACTGCCCTTGGTGGCGGTACGGTGCGTAATATTTTGTTTAACCACTACCCCATGAGCTGGGTTGAACACCCCGAATACCTGGTGATCACCGCCGGGGCGGCAATCTTAGCCGCAGTAATTGCCCGGTTAATGACCAAAATGAAAAAGCTTTTCCTTTATCTCGATGCCCTGGGTTTGGTAGTATTCACCATCATCGGCTGCCAGATAGCCGAGCAGATTAACCTGCCATGGCTTATTGTATTGCTAAGCGGCATGATAACAGGTTGCGCCGGAGGGGTACTGCGCGATGTGCTTTGTAATGAGGTGCCCCTTTTGTTCCGAAAGGAAGTTTATGCCAGTGCGTCCATTGTTACGGGGGCGGCGTATTTGGGGTTGGAATATTTGAGTGTTCCGGTTGGAATTTCTATTGTTGTGGCCTGTGTTATTGGATTGGCACTACGCCTGCTCTCTATTAAATATAACTGGCAGATGCCGAAGTTTGTTTATAGAGAGGAATGGCATTGACTTAATTTCGGAATTCGGATGTTCGATTTCGGTTTTTTATTTTTTGGGATTACACCGATTATTTTTTGATTACACCGATTTTGACCGTTGATGGTTTTTGATTACGTTGATTGCGTCGATTTTTTGTTTTTGGGATTGCACCGATTGATATCGTCTGAATCAGAATTTACAGAATTTTTGAATTAACAGAATGCTGTTCCGCGGAAACTTTCAATTCTGAAAATTTTATAATTCTGTAAATTCTGATTCAGACAGAATTTCCGGTTCTCAGGTGACGTAAGTTATAAACTTACGCTATTTACACCACGGGTTAGCAGGTATTGGGAATAAACAACAAAGGCGAGGAAAAACCCTCGCCTTTTGCTGTTTATAAATATCCGCTATGGTTCCCCCTTCAGGGGGTTAGGGGGCTTGTACTATTTCTCTGTACTCAATGAATACGGCACATCGCTCACTTTTGTACCTCTTGTTTTATTAGGCTGAGGTGCCATGTTAAAATTAAGCACCGCGCCTTTTTTAAGTTCGGAGTGACTTAACCAGGTTACCCCGTATGGCTTGCCATTAACATTAAGCGTATTGATATATTTATTTACCGGGCTGTTATTGGCCGCGTTAATCTCAATCTTTTTACCGTTTTCGAGATTGATGGTTAGCTTTTTGAATAACGGTGTACCCAAAACATACTGATCACTGGCTGGGGTTACCGGGTAGAAACCCATGGCCGAGAATACGTACCAGGCCGAGGTTTGGCCATTATCCTCATCGCCGCAATAACCATCAGGAGTAGCTTTGTACAGTTTCTCCATGGCTTCACGTACGTGATATTGAGTTTTCCAAGGCTCGCCTGCATAGTTGTACAGGTAAATCATATGCTGAATAGGCTGGTTACCGTGCGCATACTGGCCCATATTCATGATCTGCATTTCGCGGATCTCGTGGATGGTTTCGCCGTAGTAGCTATCGTCAAATACCGGCGGCATGCTGAATACCGAATCCAGTTTCATAATAAATTTTTGGCGGCCGCCCATCAAATCAACCAAACCCTGCATATCCTGGAACACGCTCCAGCTGTAGTGCCAACTGTTACCCTCGGTAAAGGCATCACCCCATTTAAACGGACTGAATGGTTTCTCGAAAGTGCCATCCTGGTTTTTACCACGCATCAGTTTGGTTTCCGGGTCGAACAGGTTTTTGTAGTTCATGGCACGTTTTTTATAAATGCCGATTTCTGATTCGGGTTTGCCCAACGCTTTACCTAATTTATAGATGGCAAAGTCATCGTACGAATATTCTAAAGTACGGGCGGCGTTTTCATTGATCTTCACATCATAAGGCACATAACCTAATTTGTTGTAATACTCAACACCTTCCCTACCGGTAGCCTGCGGACCGGCATTATTGGCACCATGCACCAAAGCATCCCACAAAGTATTGATATCATAACCACGCAAACCTTTCAGGTAAGCCTCAGAAACAACCGAAGCCGAGTTATTACCGATCATCACTGCCGAGTAACCAGGGCTTGACCACTCTGGCAACCAGCCGCCTTCTTTGTAATCATTGATCAGGCCTTCCTGCATCTCTTTATTGATAGATGGATAAACCAGGTTCAGGAAGGGATATAAGGCCCTGAAAGTATCCCAGAAACCGGTACCGGCAAATTTATAACCAGGGAATACTTTACCTGTTGAAGCACTGTAGTGAACAATTTTATTGTCTTTGTCAATCTCGTACAATTTGTTCGGGAAAAACACCATGCGGTAAAAGCATGAGTAAAAAGTACGCATCTGATCAACCGAACCACCTTCAACCTGTAAATGATTCAGGGTTTTGTTCCAGGTGTCTTTAGCTTTTTTATAAGTTACATCAAAGCTGTCTTTACCCTGCTCACGCTCCAGGTTAAGTTCGGCCTGTTCAATGCTTATAAATGACGAGGCTACACGCAGGTGAACTTTTTCGCCCTGCGCGGTTTTAAAACCGATTAAAGCGCTGGCATGCTCGGCTTTCAGTTCCAAACCATCAGACTGAACCGTATCGCTGAAGGTATGCGCATAGGTGATCGGCTTATCTACATAAACAACAAAGTAGTTTTTAAAGTTTTTAAGCGGCCCACGGGCGTATTTGGTTGAGTAGCCAACAATCTTTTTCTGATCGGGGCTGATCTTTACATATGAGCCTTTGTTCAAAGCATCGATAACGATGAACGAGCTATCAGTTTTAGGATAAGTAAACCTGAACTGCGCCGAACGCTCGGTTGGCGTAATCTCGGTAGTTACATCATGATCGGCAAGGTAAACACTGTAGTAGTAAGGCTTTGCAGTTTCGGCTTTGTGCGAGAACCAACTTGCCCTTTTATCCTGGTTTACCGCGGCATGTTTGGTAACCGGCATAATGGCAAACTGGCCGTAATCATTCATCCACGGCGATGGCTGGTGAGTTTGCTTAAATCCGCGGATTTTGTGGGCATCATAAGTGTACGCCCATCCATCACCCATGGCACCGGTTTGCGGTGTCCAGAAGTTCATGCCCCATGGCAGGGCAATGGCCGGGTAAGTGTTACCGGTTGATAGATCGTAATGCGAATCGGTACCCATCAGCGGGTTAATGTACTCAACGGGATCGGTAACCTTATTTACCTGCTGCGCGAAGGCGCCTGCGGCTGATAGCAGGAAGGTGATAAGTACCAGGGCTTTTTTCATGCGCTAATATTTAATTGTGTTTTTTGGTTAAACGTTTTAGTGGCCGTAAATATAAAAGACTGGCAGGGTATTGCCAGTCTTTTATATACTTTATTTATTAAACTTTATTACCACCCCGGGTTTTGCGTAAGCTTACTGTTAGTATTTCGCTCGCGCTGCGGAATAGGCCATAAATAATATTGAGCTTTAAAGGTTACCCCCTGCTCGGTTTGCGATGCTGTAGGATCAGCAAAGGTGTTTGATTGCGGCAGGTAAGCCATATGGGTACGCTGCATATCAAAATAAGCCTTGTTTTCATAAGCAAGCTCATGATAGCGCTCTCTCCAGATGGCCTGGCGGAAGGCATCTTTTGATAAACCGCTTAACGGAGCCAGTTTTGCACGTGCACGTATAGCGTTAACGGCGGCATAAGCATCAGCTGTAGGACCATTTACTTCGTTCGACGCTTCAGCATAAATTAACTGGGCTTCCGGTAAACGCAGCAAAGTCCAGTTTTCATCACATTTACCGCTGATAGCAGTGTTTGGAACTGAGCTTTCAACGTGGAAATACTTGTAAAGCGCATGAACACCAAAATTGATAATTTTTGTGGTATCGTCGCTTTGAGGGTATTTTGAGAAATAAAACTGCCTTTCCTGGGTACGCAAATCTCCTGCCTCATAGCTGGCTACAAATTGATTTGTAGGGATCATAGCGCCAAGGTGGTCGCCCCAAACGCCAACCAGCAGGTTAAATGGTACTGTTAACTGCGCAATAGCATTGGTTGATGTACCCGCAAGGTAATTGATCTGGAAAATCAACTCTGTTTGATTTTTGTGGGCGTTATCATGCAGGTATGCGTAGTTAGGGAATAACGAATACCAGCCCAAAACAGGTTTTACTTCTTCAGCCGCCTTAGCATAGTTTTCTGTTTGTTGAAGCGGGAAACCTGCGGTTGTTAAATATACGCTGGCTAATAAAGTTTTAACAGCACCTAACGATACACGACCGGTTGCATCGGTATTTGGCATGCCAGAAGCTTCGGCTGCCTGCAAATCGGCGATAATTTGCTTGTAAACATCGGCTACAGGTGACCGTGATGGATATAAATCCGGACTGTTGACTGTTTGACTCTGCAATATCAACGGAACATCGCCGTATAAACGCACCAAATGATAGTAATAAAAAGCCCTGAAAAAATAAGCTTCGCCTATCAGCTTCTTTTTAAGACCTTCATCCATCGGGTTGATGCCGGGAATATTTTCAATTGCGAGGTTGGCATTAGCTATCCCCTTGAAGCAATTTGACCATACGGTTTCGAAACCAGGGTTAACAGGGTCGGTACGCTGATTAATCACATTACCGTTATTAACACTCTGACCTAAAGAGGTTGCGTGCCCCGCAAATAACTCCATAGTAATGAAAGGGCTCTCCCCATAAGCATCACCGTTCTGAAAAAAGTACATTACCTGGTATAAACCATTAACAAAGGTTTGCGCCTGGTTTGCGCTTTGAAAGTAATTACTTTTAACAAAGTTGCCTTTATTTTTTTCGTCGAGGTATTTTTTACAGCCGCTGCTTAATGCAACAGTAAGGATAAGTAAAAAAGCACCTGCACTATATTTTCTAAAATTAAATTTCATAACTATACGTTTTAACATTAATTAAAGACTAACATTTAAGCCCAACAGGAAAGTACGTGGTTTTGGATAATCATAAAACTGGATGCCCTGAGTAAAGTTGCTCGACCCATTATAGGTTGAAACCTCCGGATCATAACCTGTATACTTGGTGATCAGGAACAGGTTTTGAGCTTGCGCATAAATGCGCAGGCGGCTCAGTTTTATTTTTTTAACCAGTTTATCATCAAATGTGTAACCTAATGTTACCGCCCTGCCACGGATAAAGTTTCCGCTTTCAACCTTGGTTGAGTAGATTTCGGTTTGGTAACGCACATAAGCAGGTCTCCATTGTGCAATGCTCGTATTCTGGTTGGTTGGCGTCCAGGCGTTTAATACGGTGGCGTAACTGTTGGCTTGTCCGGTACGGTCCTGGCCCGAGTGGCGGGTAAGGTTCATGATCTGGTTACCGTAGTTAAACTGCAGATCGACACCCAGATCGATGTTTTTGTAACGGAAGTTGTTACTGAAAGTTCCGTAGCCATCAGGGATTGATTTTCCCAATACCACTTTATCATCAGCTGTTACTTTACCATCATTATTGGTATCCTGAATTTTCAAATCGCCGGGAAGCAAACCATATTTCGCAGCTTCGGCGGCTTCGGCGGTGCCCCAGGTACCTAACACTTTATAACCATAATAGCTGCCGGCAGGCAAACCTACGCGCATAAGGTTAAACTGCGAAAGGAAGGTTGGAGCCAGGAAGATATCATCATTTGATGCTCCTAACTTAAGGATCTTGTTTTTAAGGAACGAAATATTGAAAGCGGTATTCCAGCTAAAATCCTTCGATTGAACCGGAGTTGCATTAATAGTAAGTTCGATACCTTTATTCTGGATACTGCCTATATTTTTTAAAACACTGCTAAAGCCACTCGTTTCGGGTAGTGGGGCATCAAGCAACAAGGCCTGGGTTTTTTTAAGGTAGGCATCAGCTTCGATGTTTAACCGGTTGTTGAATAACCCCAGTGAAAAGCCGAAATCATACTCGCGGGTCTTTTCCCATTGCAGGTCTTCGTTACCGATAGAGGTCTGGCTTGTACCTACAGCCGGAGCCCCGCCAAACACATAATTTACAGTGCTGATATTGGCCAGCGAACGATACTCGCCAATCTCGGAGTTACCGGTTAAACCATAGCTCAACCTTACTTTCAGATCAGAGATCGTTTTATTATCCTTCAGGAAATCTTCCTGCGAAACACGCCATGCCAATGCTGCCGACGGGAAGAAACCGTATTTTTTATTGGTACCAAAACGTGATGAACCGTCTTCACGGCCTGTCACCGTTAACAGGTATTTATCGTGGTAGCTATAATTCAACCTGCCAAAAAACGATTGCATTTGCCATGCATCATAGTTAGAACCGGGGCGGCCGGGCACAATGCCTGCGCCAAGGTTATAATATTGATAAAAGTCGTCTGATAGCGTGCTGGTTGATGCACTTAAACCTACCTGAGCAAAATTTTGGCGCTCAGTACCTAACACCACGTTTAAAGAATGCACTTTATTAAACGTTTTATTGTAGGTGAAATAGTTTTGCCATTGCCAAAAGGTATTGTTGTTCTCGCTTATCGAGGCATTGCTATAGCTTTGATCAATAAGAGAACCGCCTACCAAACTTGAGTTATAACTCGGAAAGTAGTTGGCGGCTGTAGTTACACCTACCACCGAACGGAATTCCAACTCGGGTAAAATGGTGATATTGGCATAAGTATTACCGCTAAAAATCCTGTTTTTGGTAAGCGATTGAATCTCGTTGGCCTGCGCAACCGGGTTATCACCACCCTCAAGGTTAGGGTAATCAGTACGTTTACCGTAGGTTCCGTCGGGGTACTTGATCGGGATGAAAGGCACCATCTCAATCAACATACGGGGAATGTTATTACCGCCTGTGCCCTGGCCCTGGTTACGGCCTTCCTGGTAGTTATAATTCAGGGTAGCACCTACTTTTAGCCACGGTTTTACCTGGTGGTCGAGCGTTAAACGTGCGTTATAACGTTTCAGAAAGCTATTGATAATGATACCTTCGTCATCAACATAGTTGAGAGATAAGCCATAGGTAAGTTTTTCGGTACCGCCGGTAAACCTCAAATTGTGATTCTGGCTAACAGCCGAACGGGTTGTAGCTTTTTGCCAGTCAACATCATAAAGCGGGTTCAGGTTTTGATCAAACAACTTGCCTATCAACGCAGTACGTTGCAATACCGGGTTACGGCTTGCATAATTACCGGCGGCCCATCCGGCAGGATCGTATTTTTGAATGTTGGCGTACGATTGATCTTCAACCTCCATAAACTGTTTGGAGTTTAACACCGGGATTTCTTTAAACATGTTGCTTACGCTCACATAGCTATCGTAATTAACAACACCGTCGCCTTTTTTACCCCTTTTTGTAGTTACGAGGATTACACCATTAGCGCCACGCGTACCGTAGATGGCTGTAGACGAGGCGTCTTTCAATACGTTGATAGTCTCGATATCATTTGGATTGATAGAGTTACCTCCTTCTGTCCAAACAACACCGTCAACTACGTAAAGCGGATCAGTATTGGTGTTGATCGAGCTGTAACCACGGATCCTTACTTTGGTATCGCCACCCGGTGCACCCGAGTTAACCGATACGTTCACGCCGGCAATTTTACCGGCAAGTTCCTGCTCGAGGTTAGTTTGAGGGCGTTCCTGTAATTCTTTTGAACCAACGCTGCCCACAGATCCGGTTAAATCAACCTTTTTAGCAGTACCGTAACCCACTACTACAACTTCGCTTAGTGCCTTTGGCTCTTCGGCTAAAGTAACGTCGATTTGGGTTTTACCGCCGATTGGAACTTCTTTGGCCGTATAACCGATAAATGTAAACACCAATGTGCCGTTACCATCCGGAGCGTTAATGGTGTATTTACCATTAATATCGGTTTGGGCACCAACATTAGTACCTTTTACCTTAACAGTAACACCTGGGATAGGCCCTTTGGCATCGCTAACGGTACCGGTAATTTTAACAGGATCGACCGCTACCTTAGTTGCAACCGGCTCATCCTTCTTTTTTACAACAATGGTTTGATCAAAAATTTTGTAGGTAAGCGGCTGATCTTTAAAGCATTGATCAAGCGCTGTTGGTATAGATACGTTTGCAACTTCGATGTTGATGGTTCCTGCCTTTAAAACATCCTGTTTATCATACATAAAATGATAACCGGTTTGCTTTTCAATCGAGCGGAGTACTTTTTCAACGGTAGTGTTTCTTTCATGCAAAGTAACTATCTGGCTATAACTTTTGGCGCTTACGCTGGTAAATGCCGCAATTATAATAAAGGCAGTTAGCTTCATGGCCAATATAAATTTGCGTAATTGAGGCCGCGCCAAAGGCGTAGCCTTAGAATTAAAATTCATAAGTTTGTAGAGTTTGGGTTAAACATTAACTTTCAATTCATCGATTGTACTTTTTTGGGACCCAGATCATTACGCCGGGGAAGTACTGCGAATACTCTCCGGCTTTTTTATATGGTAATGGATGAGGTAAAAAGCGTGTTTAAACGCTTAGTAAACCGTTTTACCAATAATGGCCCACTGTTGCGGCTAACTTATCTTTTGTATTTCTTCCATCATAGGGCTGTTTAAATTGTTAAAAATTGGTTGTTTAATACAGTAGGTTGTTATATATCGGTTATTGCAACACGGTGATGTGCATATTTTCAATTTTAAACTTTACACCGGCATAACTAAGCATGTTCAGCAATTCGGACGCTTTTACATTGCGCGATATGCGGCCGGAAAATTCCCGTTTAGGGATTTTCCCCTCATAGCTTATTTCAACATCGTACCAGCGCGCAGCCTGGCGCATAATGGCATCAATCCCTATCCCGTTAAATTGAAAAATGCCGTCTTTCCAGGCAGTCACTTCGTCTACATCAACATCGCTCAACACTTTCATCTTTCCATTTTTATTTAACACCGCCTGTTGCCCGGGTTTTAAAACCCCGTTTTCGCCGCCGTTGTTTATCTTTACTGATCCCTCAAGCAGGGTGGTTTTCATTTCGGCTTCGTCGCTATAAGCCATTACATTGAAATGAGTACCCAATACCTCTATGGTGGTTTGGTTACTCTTAACTACAAAAGGCATGTTACGGTTTTTAGCAACTTCAAAATAAGCCTCGCCGGTAATGCTAACATCACGCGTTTTACCTGTAAAAAAGGTTGGGAAGGTTAACGACGATGCCGAATTCAAACAAACCTTGCTCCCATCAGGTAAAATGAGCTGGTATTGCCCGCCCCGGGGGGTACTGATCGTATTTATCTGGGGTTTGGCGCTTGTGGCTCCGTCTGTGTTATATACAAGCTGGCCGTTACGGGTTTTGTTTATTTGGGTGGTGCCTTGCCGTGCCAGTAAACCATTCTGCGCGCTATCAAGCGTAATGGTTTTGCCGTTAGCTAATGTTAATATAGCTTTGTTGCCGCCGGGCAGGGCATCATTTTTTGGCTGATTGCGCGCTATATTTTTTTTTGATGATGGCTCAGCTTTCTTCTGGCTACGGAAAATATAAACACCAAAACCAACTAAAAACACAAGCGAAGCCGCTATACTCAATTTCCGTAACGGCAAATGATTACGATGTTTTTTACCGGATTCTGGTTCAGCCTGCGAGGTATGATCTTTTAAAATATGATCAAGCATAGCTCCACTCTTTTCATCGCTAAAAAGCGGATCATGTTCGCCGAGAGTATCCCAGGCCTGTTGAATGAGCGCGGCAAGTTCGGCATCGTCGGCGTATGAATGGATGATCTCAAAAAGCTCATCAAGCTCATCGGGCGTCGCTATGCCGTTGTAATATTTATTGAATAAATAATTAAGCCTAACGTAAAGTTCGCTCATAGCAGGTGTTTTTCAGGTAACGGTATAATTGGCAAATTGAGATTGGGGCGAATCTCATATACATGACACCAATTAATTAAAAAGGGGGGTATTACTTTTTAAAAAAAATAAAAAAAGTTTATCAGCGCCATAACAAGGGTAATTGCCTCCATGTGTTCGTGCACATAATCTTTAATAGAAGTGGTGGCTATCTGCAGATATTTCTTCACGGTTTCGCGCGAAATTTCCATCTGATCGGCTATTTCATGATACTTAAGCCGCTTATGCCTGCTCATCAGGTAAACCTTTTGCTGCTGGGGAGGCAGCTGATTGATGGCTTCGTCAATTAAATTATAATACTGATCGGCCTCGTTACTATCGGTTTTAAATGGCACCACATTGGATGCTTCAAGTTTCTTCAGCAAAAGCTGTTCTTTTACAACCTTGCGCATGCAGTTAAGCGCGTGATTTTTTGAGATAACAAACAGGTAGGCTTTAAAATTATCAACATTGGCCAGGGTTTCACGGCTCATCCAAATTTTCAGAAATACATCCTGTACCACCTCTTCGGCCAGCTCGGTTGATTGGGTAATGCGGAAAATATGCACACCTAAACGCTGATGGTAAGCTGCAAACAAACGGCGAAAGGCAAATTCATTACCTTCGGCCACCTGCATAAGCAGTTCCTTCTCATTTAATTGAGTTATTTCAAACATAGGTTGATGTTGGTGTTGCAAATATTATAAAATTCGCAGTATTTGCAACATAATAATTATATCGATGAAAACCATCATATAACTAAAAAGCAACAGAATTGTTTTGAAACAGATTTTTCACAAAACGTAAAAGCGTATTGTTTAACTATTACGTATGTATTAAATACACTAAGCTAATATAACGGCGTAGGTAATCCGTCAAGGCTAATCCGGTTTTTTTGCTGTTTGTAATCCTCCAAACCTTGCTCGCCTTTAGTCTGAGCCCATTTTACAGCAAAATCACGTTCGCCCATATACTCGTAAAGCGGTACGCTGAAACCGCAGGAGGTTTGCACCATATCAATATCGGCCACAATGATTTGGCGTGTAGCTATATGGCTTGTAAAATTTGAACAAAGCTGATTCCATTCATGACTATCTCTATCCGGAAGCACGCTCCTCCCCTTTCCATAAAAGCGTAAAATATTCGGCGGACCATCAAACGCACAAAACATAAATGTAATGCGGCCATTATCCAACAGGTGAGCCGCAGTTTCATTGCCGCTTCCGATAATATCAAGATAAGCAACTTTGGTGTTTGAAAGGATCCGGAAACTGGCATTGTCCTTCGGCGACAGGTTGACATGCCCATCAGTAAGCATCGGCGCTGTAGCCACAAAAAATATCTTTTGATGCGCAACAAAATCTTTATGCTGCTCGAGTATCTGGTTAAAAAACTTACCCATAATTAACAGGTTTAAATTTGAAGACACTCAAATTTAGCAATTATTAGATTAAACTAATATTAATAATTAGTTGTGGCATTATTTTTAAGCATACAAAGATGGGGAGCAGAGATTTTCAGGTGAATGGTTTGAGATTTTTAGGCACGCAAAGGTTTTTTGTGGATGGTTGAAGAGTTTTAAGCGCGCAAAGAAACTAAGGACGCAAAGTTTCCTGAGGTAAATAGTTTGAGATTTTTAGGCACGCAAAGGCGCGGGGACGCAAAGGTTTTTTGTGGATGGTTGAAGAGTTTTAAGCGCGCAAAGAAGCTAAGGACGCAAAGTTTCCTGAGGTGAATAGTTTGAGATTTTTAAGCACGCAAAGGCGCGGGGACGCAAAGTTTTTTTTCGATAATAGGTTATAGCTTGTTGCATAATTTCTCCGTTATTCGAGATCTGCTGCTGTGTTTAGTGTTCGAGATAATATCGTAGTTGTGAACTTCAGGGATATTGTATCCGCAGACTCTGTCTACGGACAGCGGATAATAGAAATCAGATGATCCTCTGCATCTTAGCATCTTTGTGCGCTTAAACTCACCAACTACGCCATGCTTACGGCTTTAGTGGAAATGAAAACTTTAGGGTACTAAGTTGTTGGTGACAACACCATAGCTGTTCGGAAGATTTTTTCATTCCCTCCCTTGGGAGGGGTGTGATGGATTGCGCAGTGGCAGGGAGGGGTTTTTACGCCTTGCCCGACGAATATGCTGGGTGTAGAAACCGCTCCCTACACCCTCCCAAGGGAGGGAATCGCACAATTCCCCCGCTTTTTTATATCTTCCGAACAGCTTTGGTGACAATACCAACAACGGCCAAGGCACGCAAAGGCGCCGAGTAGGCAAGCGGGAGCTTCACCCGCTTGCCTACTCGGCGTGCCTAAAAGTCACCAACCAACCACAAAAAAAACTTTGCGTCCTTAGCTTCTTTGCGCGCTTAAAAATCTCAAACTATCTATTCTTAAAACCTTTGCGTCGCTGCGTCTTTGCGTGCCTAAAACTCTCTAACTATCCACAAAAAACCTTTGCGAACTTAGCTTCTTTGCGCACTTAAAACTCTCTAATTACCCACAAAAAATCTTTGCGTCTTAGCGCCTTTGCGTGCCTAAAACTCACCAACCACAAAAAGCCTTCAGAAATCTTTACAAGAAAAAACCAGGATCACTCCCCTTCCCCATCACCCCCCAAAAGGCGTTCAAAACGCCTATCAGGAATAAGCCACATAGCCGCCACAATTACATAAACCACCATACTGAAAGTAGGATTTACGAAAGTAAGCGCAATAGCAACAGGATAAAGCCCTATCGAAATTTTCCCTTTAAAATCATTGCCGAAAGCTTTGGCAACTAACGAGTTTTCTCCGTGGTGCTTTATCAGGGCCAGTGCCAATATGCGGTATGCCAAACCATTCATGGCCAATATAACGCCATAGCAAAACACCGGCCAGCGCGCAAAATGATTTTCGCCCATCCACGCGGTTATAAACGGAATTAACGACATCCAAAAAAGCAGGTGCAAATTTGCCCATAGTATTCCGCCATTTACTGATCGTACCGCCTGCATGGTATGATGGTGGTTGTTCCAGTACACGCCCACGTACGCAAAACTGAGTAAATAGCTTAAAAAAGTAGGTATCAGCGGACGCAAATCCTGAAGGGTATCGCCGTGCGGCGCCTTCATCTCCAGCACCATAATAGTAATAATAATGGCTATTACGCCATCGCTAAATGCTTCTAACCTGCCTTTACCTAATGCCATGCGTTAAATATAGCACTATTTGGCAAAAGCCTTATAGCGCTGCATAGCTTCAATAAAATAGTAATCGGCATAAGTTAATGGCACATCAATTTCGGTACCTGCCGGGAAGTGGCCAACGCTGTGCTTTAAAATAAAACCGCCGTTGGTATTTAAGTCGGCTTTATATTGTGGAGTCGACAGATTTTTGATGATAGTTTGTGCCACGTTAAAATATTCCTGTCCGTCTTTTTTATCAACGTAACGACAAAGCTCAAGCAGTGCCGAAGCCATGATAGATGCAGCCGAAGCATCGCGCAGGGCATTAGGAATATTGGTAGCGTTATAATCCCAGTACGGAATTTTATCGGCAGGCAGGTTAGGGTTGCTCAGTAAAAAGTGAGCGATGCCTTTTGCCTGGTCGAGGTATTTTTTGTCTTTGGTTTCACGATACATCACTACAAAGCCGTACAAACCCCATGATTGTCCGCGGGCCCAGGCCGATTCATTGGCAAAACCCTGTGCGGTTTTCTTTTCTTTTACAGCGCCTGTTTGGGCGTCGTAATTAATTACGTGGTATGAGCTAAAATCGGGCCTGTAGTGGTTTTTGATGGTAGTGTTGGCATGGGTAACCGCAATTTTATAAAAACTCGAATCGCCGGTTAATTTGGTGGCGTTGAAAAGCAGCTCGAGATTCATCATGTTATCAATGATCACCAAAAAATCTTCGGGTTTGGAGTTCCACGAGCGGATACAACCAACAGTTGGATTAAAACGGGTAGAAAGTGATTTGGCGCTGTTAATCAAAATTTCGTTGTACTCAGGTTTGGGTTCAACGCGGTTTGCGGTGCCAAAGCTGCAATACATCATAAAACCCAGATCGTGCGTGCCTTTGTTAAACTGCTCTTTTTCCAATCCCTTCAGGTTATGATTGGCTTCGGTAAGCAAAGCGGCGTCTTTTGTTTCCTGGTATAGTTTCAACAACGAGCCCGAGTAAAAACCGCTGCACCACCAACTGGAGTTACTGGTTTCAAATTTATCCTTATCGGGGTGGTAGGTTTTAGGGAACTGCCCATCGATAAATTGCTTAGCCATGTATTTGTACTGCACATCGCCATCGGCAAAGTTTTTCTTAATAGTGGCTAAAACATCCTTTTGTGGCTTAAAACTATTTTGGGCAAATACCCCCGAAGTGATAAGAGATAAACACAGGGCCAATACTGGCAATTGCAGGCTTTTATATTTCATGGCTATTGTATAACTGGTTTGGCATGCTTTTACAAACGTGCTTCAGGTTATAAAAGTGCAGATTTTGGAACAATAAAAGCAAGGGGATTTGCCAGCCCGGCCCATATTTTTCTACTACAACGATATAGTCGTACGCAATCCGGACTTGCGAAGTTTAAAACCTGGCAAGTCCGGATAGTGTAGACAAATCAACGTAAAAAACCAACAACCATGGTTTCCATCAAAGCCGGCTGCCTGTAAAATATAATATGATCTGATTGTGGTACTATAGCCAGTTGGGCATTGGGCAACAGCTTATAAATAGCTACAAAACTTTCAACCGGGTTATACTGGTCGCGGTCGCCGGCTACTACCAGTACCGGGCATTTGATACTTTTTAGTTGCACCGGTATAATGGTGGTTTGATTGATCCAGGCATGTTTAAGCAGTTCAACAAATTCAGGCCAGCGTTCGGGCTCCGGCATCAGCTTTTTGCGTTCACGTACAAAATCAGGAGCGTCTTTCTCAAGCGATGCGCCGCTTAGTTTTTTAAGCTGATCCATTTCACCGGGGCGATAGCTTGCGGCCGAGATGTTCCCGCCGGCAAACAGCATTCGTTTCACCATTTCAGGATGGCGCAGGGTAAGGTTCATGGCTATAACTGCTCCATCGCTAAAGCCTATCAGCATTACGCTATCTTTGGTTATATGATTGATAACCGAATATGCGTCCTCAGCCATCAGCTCATAAGTATACGGCTGATGACCGATTTCTGATTTGGTATGGCCCCGGGTAGCTATGGCTATCACCATAAATTTTTTGCTCAATACAGGGATCAGTTTTTCGTATTCGGCTATTTCGCCGTACAGGCCGCCATGCAACAGCACAAGCGGTTTACCACTGCCATAAACCTCATAATAAATTTTGGTACCGTCGTTCATTTTCAAATAATCGCCGGCTGCCGGGTTATTACCGTATGCTATGGTTTGCGCACCGGCTTTAACCGCTATAAAAATCAGGATCATCAACAGTAACCTCTTCATCAGTATCAATTAAAAGCTTTAACAACCAGGTTTTTATAAGCACCCATCTGGGTGTTACCATGCCAGTAGCCAACAGCACCGTTTGGCAGGGATGCATCAAGTTCGGTGTACACCATATCGGGTTTGGCGGCGTTATCTATATAAACCTCCATCCGGCGACCTTTTATAACCGCTTTTACATGAAACCATTTATTTTGTGGAACAATGGCCTTCGCCTGGTATTTGGTAGCCTCATAATCCCACCAGTTAAACTCGGCCTTTTTTTCGGGCATGTACTGGATGGCATTGATGGTACCTGATGATCCGGGGCGGAAATAAACCACCTGGTAATGATGCGCGTCTTTAATGCGGAAGGCTAATCCAACAAAACCACCTTTGCCAGGGCAGGCAATATCCAGATCAATAATGCCATCCTTAAAATTTAACCCCGGCTTATAGGCCAGGCTGGCCGATTTGTAGTTGCCAATTTTACGTTTGATGATTAAAGCGTTACTGCCCTGGTAGGTGCCCAGCTCATAATCGAGCGTATCATTTTTGGGGATGACCCATTGTTTGGGATTTACTACCGAAAAATTATATACCTGGTACTTTTGCTGGGCGTAAGTTTGAAGGCCTGCCAGTAACGCAATGGCTAAAATTATTTTTTTCATGATGATTGATGTTTAATTATTGACTGATAACAAGATTTGCAAAATCTCCGGGCAGCCCGGAAGACCATAAACCGATAAGTCCGTTGTGCCGGTTGTTGAGTTTTTTTACTTTGAGGGATGGTTTATCGGCATGATCTACATATACTACAATATCATCCGCCCCAACAACAATGCGTGCATGAAACCATGCTGTGGCCTGCTGTGCCGGATTAACCTCATTTTCATAAACCAGCGGATGTTCTTTCCGCAATTTATCCCACGGAAAATCGGGACTGCTCATGTATTGCACGGCGTGTTTGCGCCGCAAGGTGTCTGTTGCCTGAAAATTAAATGGCCTGAAATAAACAACATCATGCGTAGTGGTATCGATACCATGAAAAGCTATGCCCAAAAAACTCTGCTGAAAAACATCCCGGCCACGCAAATCGACATCGATGATTCCGGTTTTAAAATCCACATCTTTAAGCCACAGAATACCATCTAAACTGAGGCCCTGTTTACTTCCGTCGGTTAGGCTGGTGGTTGTTTGCCGTGGGTAGGCTTTGATCAGCTTGTTTTGGTTAAACAGGTTATTGATATCATAGCTTTGTTTTTTTTGCTGGCTGTAACAAATACTGCTGCCAAGCGTCATGCTTATCAGCACTGTTAATAAAATTTTGTTGCTCATGGGCGTTTTGATTTTTATTAACCAAAGCTTGCAAACTACCTTTGTAAAACAGCGCGCAATGCGTTTCAAGTTAAGTTCAAGTTTGTTCAGAACGTTTTTTTGGTGATTTTTAAACCACGATATCATCTGTAAACTAAATGGAAAAAGAAAAACAATTGCTTTTGCTATGCCGGCAGCTTATTGAACGCAGTTTAAACTGGGGCGACAGCGAAATTTGGGGCAATGATGATTTTGAACAGTTGAGTCGGCAAATTTTTGATAAAACGCGTGTGCAGCTTAGCGTATCAACCTTAAAAAGAATTTGGGGCAAGGTACGTTACGATAGCTTCCCCAATGCCGCCACCCTTAACGCCCTCGCACAGTTTTTAGATTATACCAGCTGGCGCGATTTCAGGCAACACTATCAGCATAACGGAATTGTTGAACAAATCCCTGCAACTGCAACTGCAACTGCCACTGCTACTGCAACTACTACTCACCCCACCTCCAAAGGCACACTACGATACATCTGGATGGGCAGCAGTTTGCTACTTATACTCGGAGCGTTGTTTTTCATGAGCAGCAAACGGAACAAACCATTTGATTTAAGCACAGTAAAATTCAGCAGTAAAAAAGTTTCTGATGATCTGCCCAACTCGGTGGTATTTAATTACGATGCCTCCACCTTTCATTCGGATAGTGTATTCATTCAACAATCATGGGATCCTAACCGCCGCGAACAGGTTCCGGGCGATGGTAAACAATTTACTTCGATGTATTATGAGCCGGGTTATTTTATTGCTAAACTGATTGTAGATCACCGCATCAGGAAAGAAAGTTCGGTATTTATCAAAACCAAAGGATGGAAAGGCATCATTGAACGCCACCCCGTGCCTATTTATTTATCGCCCGACGAAATTAAGGGCGATGGCTACATGGGCGTTACCGCCGGGCAGATGCAGCAAAAGCTGGGTACGCCGGTGTTTAATAACAGCCTGGTAAAGTTTGCCAACATCCGCGAATTTCCGGGCATTAATGCGGATAATTTCAGTTTAGATTGTTCAATCCGCAATACTTCAACCGCGGGGCAATCCATTTGCGCCCGGGCCGATCTTACTATTTTAGGCAACGGTACCGCCATCATCATCCCGCTGGTAAACAAAGGCTGTATAGCTGATATCGGTATACTAACCGGCGAAGACTGGGTAAGCGGCAAAAACCACGACCTGAGCGCCTTTGGCACCGATATGGCTCAGTTTCAAAACCTGCGCTGTGTTGTTAAAGATCACTACCTGCGGGTTTATTTGAACGATAAACAGATTTTCGAATACAAACAAGCCCACTCCATGGGCCGCATAGTAGGCATCAGGTTTGAATTTGAGGGGCCGGGTGAGGTGAAAAATTATAAGCTTGAAACGGCGGGCGGAAGTGTTTATGAGGAGGAGTTTTAGTTTATAAAATACTTCTTAAACTTGCGCTCGTTTGCAACGAGCGCTTAATATGGATTTGCGTTTTAAACGCAAACCACGCGATACAATCGCGAAACCAGGTTAAGCGCTCGTTGCAAACGAGCGCAAGACTCATTATAACTTATACTATCATCACGCCCCTACCGGCTGCACATCATAACGGCCGGCCAATATCGAGCTGATGTTGCCCGTTAAAGGTTTAATAAACTGTTCTATTTTACCATAAGTCGCTTCAACCTCCGCCTCATTAGCAGGGTCAAAAAATACTTCATCTACGGCCTCGAGATGCTGATGATCGCCGCTCAGCAATTCGGCTATCAGGTAAATCCCCGGTGTATCATGTTTAATACCGCCATAATTAGGTTCTGTTTGCGCGTTGATAGAAAGCAGCAGGCCATAGTCATCATCCGAGCTGTTTTTCAAAACCGAGATCTCCAGCACCAGGCAAAACGCACCGTTATCGCTGTAGCATTGCTGCGTGTACTGGGTTTTAATCAGATCCTGAAAATCGGCTTCGGCTTTTAACCTTACCTGTTCGTACAATTCAAAAACACTTTCAAACAAATCCATATTTAGTTTTTTATCCTACAATCCAAAACAAACATAACTATCTCCCGACTTACTTCCAATTTTTCCGCCGCCACAGGCAATCACAATGTACTGTTTCCCATCAATGGCATAAGTTGCCGGTGTAGCATAACCCGCGGCAGGCAACTGCGCCTCCCAAACCACCTTGCCGGTGCGTTTATCAAAGGCCCGGATCTTTTCATCTTTGGTAGCGGCAATAAACACCAGGCCGCCTTTAGTAACCAGCGGGCCTCCATAATTTTCGGTGCCGGTAACCGGAATCCCTTTTTTGCTCAGTTCGGCATATTCGCCCAGCGGAACTTTCCAAAGCAACTTGCCCGAGGTTAAATCAACCGCGTTTAAGGTACCCCATGGCGGTTTTATGCCGGGATAACCATACTTATCCAAAAAACGGTTATAGCCATTCATGGCATAAGGAATTTCGTCAACCATTTTCTTTTCGGTGGCCGTGCTGGTTACCCGGTTATTTACGGGCTCTTTGGCAATTTCTTTAACAGCCTTTGCTTCAGGGATTTTGAGCAAAAAGGCCAGCAGGTTCTTTTTATCTGAAGGAGAGATTTGTTTAAACGATGGCATCATGTTTCGGCCGTTGGTGATGATACCGTTTACCTGATCGGCATTATATTTTTTGCCGATGTTTACCAGCGAAGGATACGATGTGCCGTTACCTTTTAATTCGGCGCCGTGGCAGCCTATGCAATTGGTATTATAAATTACATGCCCCAACGCCTGCGGCGAATTATCATTAGCATTGGCTTTAGGTACATCAATCATTACCTGCGCCCAGGGCATTTCAGAGCAGTTTACGTACAGTATTTTTGTTTCGGGATCAACAGCGGCCCCACCCCACTCGCCGCCGCCATCAAAGCCAGGGAAGATCCAGCCGCCCTCTTTACTCGGGGGAGTAAACATGATGCGGTTTTTAACCTGGTTATATTTAGCCAGCATTTCGGCATGAACTTCGGGCGTGCGATCGGTTACGTCTTCCGGGTTAAACATTTGCCTTGCAAAAGGTTGTGGTAAAGTTGGAATAGGTTGCGTAGGCCATACCTCCTCGCCGGGCAGCGCTTTGGTTGGCACAGATTTTTCTTCTATCTGAAAAATGGGTTTTCCATTTGTTCTGTCGAACATAAAAATATAGCCATGCTTGGTAATCTGGGCCACGGCATCAATCTTTTTGCCGTCTTTAACGATAGTTACCAAATTGGGGTTGGCAGGCAGATCACGGTCCCACAAATCATGATGTATTACCTGGAAATGCCATTTCAGCTTGCCGGTACCCGCATCAAGCGCCAGCAGCGAATTACTGTACAGGTTTTTTCCTTTACGGAAGCCGCCATAAAAATCTCCCCCTATCGAACCTGTTGGAATATAAACTATCCCCCGCTTTTCATCCAGCGACATGCCCGACCAGCTATTGGCCCCGCCAAACTTTTTATAGGCCGCGGTATCCTGCCAGGTTTCATACCCCGGCTCGCCCGGCTGCGGGATGGTATGAAAAATCCATCGCAGTTTACCCGTACGCGTATCATAAGCCCGTACATGTCCCGGCGCTGCATCAGCCGATTCGGAAACCCTGTCGCCTACTATCAGCACATCTTTATAAACAACACCCGGCGTGGTACCTGCCACAAATGATTTGGTATCGCGACCAAGATCTTTGGTTAAATCCAAATAACCATTGTTCCCAAATGACCGCACCGGGGTACCACTTTCAGCATCAATAGCCCAGGTTTTAGCTCCTACACTGTAAAAAATGCGCTTCTCGCCGCCATCATTATTTTGCCAGTAGATAACGCCACGGCTCACTTTGTAGTAAGCCATTGGGTCGCCGTTGTTGGTGGTATCATCTTTGGCCGGGTCGAAAAGCCATTTTTGTTCGCCTGTGGCGGCATTCAGGGCAAAAAGTTTTAGTTTGGGGCTGGTGCCATACAAAATTCCGTCAACCATAATAGGGTTACATTGATTTTGGCTGCGGTTGGCCGTATCCTTATCATGTGTGCTATAAATCCAAACCTGTTTAAGCTGCCCTACATTGGCCGCGGTAATTTCCTGGTTTGATGAATACCGGATGCCATCTTTCGAACCTGCGTAAGCCGGCCAGCCGCTATAAGGCTCAATTTTGGTTGAACCTTGTTTACAGGAAGCATAAATCAATATCGCGAAGCAAAGCAAAGGGAGCAGCCTGGTTTTCATCAGCATAAAATGGGTTTATAAAACGCCGGGAGCGTTAATTTTAAATTGTTATAAAGCTATTATTTATCTGATTAAATCCAAGCCTCACACCTGCACCGAGTAAAAAAAACCATAGCCCGGTATGCGGGCTATGGCAAGGTAGATATAATTGCGGACGTATGTTATTGATTAAGCCCGAATGACTCCCATCCCGAGGCAGTGGCACGGGTACAGGTCATGGCCTGGGTACCGTTCTCGCTCGATACAAATTTGCCGTTAAAGCCTTGTAAGGTTACGGTACCATCGGCATTTACGCCCCAGGTAAATTTCTCCCAGTCGCCGGGGGTGGTGCGGTTGCAGGTAATGGCTTGAGTACCGTTTTCTGATGATACATATTTGCCCATGCTGCGCAGGTATATTTTGCCGGCGCCGGCATCAAGCACGGTAAAATGTTCCCAATCGCCGGCTGTGGTGCGGGTGCAGGTCATGGCTTGAGTGCCGTTTTCACCACTTACATATTTGCCGTTGAAGCCTTTAAGCGAAATAACGGTGCCAATTGGCGGGTTATTTGATGGCGGAGGCGTAGTATTGCCGCCACCTACATTATAGTGGGTATAAGTAGTAAAACCGGCGAAAGTGTTATCGGCAGGTGCATAAACCGGGGTTGCGTTTCCATTTACTGTGCGTAATGCATTCATATTGGAAGTACCATAGTGATGGTAAGCAACCTCCAAACCGGGGTAAACGGCGCTTGAAGTTGAACAATAATCGCAGCTGATATTCTGAAAAAATGAGCGGTACATAAAATCGTACCCCGAGCTGATCCGGTTTGAAAGCGCTGTATACAATGAGTTATCGCCCTGCATGGCAGCAATTTCGGCGGCGAAGGTGAAACCGGTTAGTGAATATTGATAGTGCACGCAATCATTACGGTCGCATTCTTCGGGCATGGTACCATCCGATAAGATCATGGCGGGCATGGTGATATTAAGCTGATTCTCGCCATCATTAAATACATTGGCGCTGTTTAAAAACACGCCAACGGCCATTTTAGCGTAACCGGCAGATACATTCCAGTTATTGTTGTAGTTGTAGCCATAACCACCGAAAGTATGGTTGATATAATTATCCTTTACGTTGTTGAGATAATTAGTGAACGTAGTAATTTCTGAAGCCGCCCAATTAGCTGATACGCCTCCCGGCTGATAATAACGGATAATTTCGGCCGCGGCAACGAAGCTTGGCGTTGTCCATGAAGCCTCGAGATCTGATTGATGCGGGTTATCTGAAGCATCAATAGGCGCGTAGTTTTGGAAAGTTGATGCCCAGCCGTTCAAAATAAACTTACATTTATCAGACCATTGGGTGTCGCCCGTTTTTGCAAAACGCAAAGCCAGCGCATAAGCCAGGATAGCATCTTTCCTGATCTGCGATTTTGAGGGACTGGTATGCCCGTTGGAACCCACATACACCGTTGAATAGAATTGTGTAGGCATAGGGTTGTTGGTGATAAAATCGATCACTTTTTGGTAAGATGCCGTGCGCGAGGCATCGCCGCTGTTTACCTGGTTACGGATCAGATCGAGATTGGCAGCCGTGTTTAATACGCCAGGGTGCACAAACGAGGTAACCGAGCGAGGCTGCGTGGTGGTTTCCTGGTTAGCCGCGGCCGCGTTGCCGGATACTGATGATTTTTTACAATGTGTAAAAATTGCAGCCGCGCCAATGAGCAGGATACAGCACAGCCAATAAGAAAGGTTGTTTCTTTTCATAAAATGATAGTAATAATTGGTTTATAAGATGTAGTTAATTGTGCTAATTGGTTATTTCCCGCTGTTTACCCGGTGGATTTGGATTGCAGGGAAAATTAGTGCGGCTTAAAATCGGCCTGTTCACTAAACCAAAACTATTTAACTAAAAGACAAAAATACAGCGTTTGAAAGAATTTATTTACTACAACGTTTTCGTAATTAACTGATGTATAGATATTTACAACACGGGCTAAAAATTCAGAAATCAGCACAAAACATAATCATCAGTAATGATAAAACACAATTTTTGAATACAAAAGAAGGTTGTTGTAGTGGGATTGTAGTGTACAAGGAGGTTAAATATTAGTTAACAAGCACCTACCCAGGATTTGGTGATTACAATAGTCCCGGCCAATCCGCCGGAACTGATCATTAAAAGCAAAAACCAAAGCAATATAAATTGCTATATTGGATTTCATGAAGCACTATTTACGGCCCTGGGCTGCTTTAATATTTTTCATTATGCCGGCTTGTACCTCAACAGCCCAGGTAAAACCAGGTTACGCTACCGATTACCATGTGCACCTGCAGGACTCGGCCACGGTACAATTGGGTTACCGTATGCTAAAAGCATTTCACCAGAAAGCTACCAAAACAGATTCGCTTTGCTTTGACGCCGATACGATTATAGGGCGGCTTAACCGGGCTAAATTTCATTCGGCCTGGATTATCTCAAACGCGTATTGGTTCGGCTCGCCGCTAACGCCGGTAGCGCATGAATATGAGGAAGTAAAAAAGCAAAACGACTGGATAGCAGCTCAGGCTGCACGATATCCCGATAGGTTAAAAGCCTTATTGAGCGTTAATCCCCTAAAACCATACGCCTTAAATGAAATTGAACGATGTGCAGTAACGAAACATTTTGTTGGTATTAAACTCCATTTTGCCAACAGCAAGGTTAACCTTTTTGATAAAACCCAGGTTAAGCAACTGCAGAAAGTATTCGCGACTGCTAATAAATACGGCTTGTTATTGCTTGTTCATTTTCGCAGTGATGATAAGTGGGACGGGGCAGCAAATACTGAAATACTCATAAATCAGCTACTGCCTTTTGCTGCAAACACCAAAATAATTATAGCGCATATGGCAGGTTGGGGCGGTTACGACAGGCAAACAGATAAAGCCCTTGCAAAATTCGCGACTTATATCAATGCTCATAAAAATCCTCATCCCGGGCTATATTTTGATATCAGTGCGGTTTTTCCATTCGAACCAGGTAGCGCACACAGTTCTAAAGTGGCATTTCATCCGTTGGCGGCTTTCAAAAAGCAAATCCGGAATATTAGTGCGGGTCATATCCTATTTGGGACAGACTGGCCGTTAATAGATATCGATCCTTATATCCGATTGTTGAATAAAAACTTGGGGCAGCAAACTACTCAGCAGCTATTGAATACACGGATAACCACTAATTAAACCATCAACGGCCCAGCCATTAACAAACCCAAAAGACTTTACGTTTCTGCGTCTTATCGTACAAAACCTTCTACTTCTTCACCAAACTAACCGGCTCAACCTCCTGGCTCAACAACTTTCCAAACAGTTCCCATCGCTTTGCCGGATTACCTGCCGTGCCGCCATTACTTTCGATATAGTTTTTCACCAAATCCTGTCCGTAGTTGTAGTTAATTACATAGCTGCGGTATTTTTTAATGAAGCTGAGCGATTTTTGGGCCGTTTCGTCATTCATCAAACAGTATTTACGCAGGTAGCTTAGCGCCTTATCCTGGCTCATGGTGTTGTTTATCAAACCGCGGGCAGCTTCGTTGCGGGCATAATTCAGAGTACCTTTTATGGCGAGGGCTTTAAAATAAAGCGCCGCGCCCGCCGTATCTAAACCGGCCAGCGGCAGCAGTACGTTTTTCGCGAAATTGATCTTGTCATTACCCGGAAACGCCACTTCTATACCATAGTTGGCACTCCCCTCTGCAATAAGCGATTGCGGGCTGAACAATGGATACAGCGAAATCTCTACCCAGCCTTTGTCATGATACAGGTTTTTCTCAAGCAGCATATTATAAACGTGGTGCCCCGGGTAGCTTTCGTGGCTACCAACGTCAATTGCGCGATCTATAAAAATTTTCAAATCGGTATTGATCTGCACCGTGCTTTTGTAGCCACCTTTATACCAGTTATAACCCGACCATGGCTTATTGGTAACGTACTCCAGCGTAAATGTTTCGCCGGCGGGTAGTTTATAGTGCGCCAGGGTACGTTTGCGGGCCTCGGCAATGGCGGCTTTAATAACCGGATCAAGCTTATCTTTAGGGATGATGAATTTATTGGCAAGCTTTTGAAAACGATCGTTCACATTGCCCTTACCCGGCAAAATACTATCCAATAACGCTATCTGGCTTTTAAAAAAATCATCAGTATAAACGGGCGCTGCAACACCAAATAACTCGCGCGATTCCTCATCAAACGGGCGTTCCTCACCCGAAAAAATCCTCATGCGGCGGCTGAACGCAATCAACTGATCGGCCATCCAGTTGGCCCTGATACGGTTGGTATCAATTTTTGAAGTATGGGCTATCAGCCTCAAATCGTTCATGATACTGTTGGCGGTGGCCAGCAGACTATCTTTAGGGAAATTTTTGGGTAGCAACTCGGTTTTGGGCTTTAACGAATCGGGGCCGTAGTAAGCATCCACAAAGTCGCCATCATATTGGCCAATGGTTAAACCAAGCTTTACGTATTCAACAGCAAGGCTGTTGAGTTTTTTATTTTCGAGTTGCTGCAGCTTTTTATCAGCGCAGGAAAGCATAAACAATACGGGAGCAAAAAACAGCAGTTTTTTCATGAAATGAATTATCTGGTACGGGTAAATGTGCCGCAAGATAAGCATTCCAATTGTTTTACGCCCAATCAGGGTTTTCTGAAAGCGTTGATGTTGTACGTAACTCCCACAGCCACACCGGTTGATTGCAGTTTTAAATTGGAAAAACCAACCCCTGTAAGCGGTACTTTCATGTATGGCTGCACGCTTACACCAAATTTCGAATTGATCTTCCGCTCGTAAGTTGCATTAAGGTTCAATATGCTCAGGTAATAGCCTTTGCTGTTTGGAACGGTATAGCTTGTTGACCAGGCTGCATTGCTATAGTTTGCCGGATAGTTAAAAGTGTACTTTTCATGCAGCATGATATACGATGAAAAACCGGTACCCACTGAAACTTTGTTACGGAAATTACCGAAAACCTGGTAGCCTATATTGATAGGAATATCCAACATTTTACAATCGGCCAAAATATCTGAAGGCGTCCTTTGGAAATTGAATGAGCTGTTATTGTAGTTGGCAAAACTTGTAGCGTAAGGTTTTGACGAATACACTACACCGCTTGTTACGGTTAACTTTTTAGTTACACCTAATGACAGCAATGCACCATAATTGCTGCCAGCCTTACCCTGAAATGCGCTTGTACCGTTAACATCCGACGAAGCCAGGGCCGTAATAGCCCATTGTGGACGATAGCCAAAACCCTGTTTGGTTATTTTTTTAGCCGGCTTATCTGTATTTACAGCCGATGGGGCCGGCAGATCTATCTGCGTTTTAAAATCCGGTGCAGGTGACTGAGCCTGTTGTGTGTGAAGTGAATAAACCTGGTTAGCTAACATGTATTCTACAGTACCACGGACAGGACCGACACCTGCCATTTGAGCTGCATTGGTTAACGCCGCACTGTCACGCCTGTTTCTTGCAAAGTTATCTCTACCGGCAAAGTTGCGGCGGTAACCACCGGCAGATGGCGTTAATGTTGCTTTGGCGGGAGCCTGCTGTTGTTTGTTTCTGCCTGCAGCAAGGTTGTTGCCAGAGGGCTGCGCATTCCAAATGGTATCTTTCTGCAATTTATTTGCAGCCAAATTACTGCCGGTAGTATTCCTGCTCCCGATGGTGTCTTTTTTTGAGCCGGCTGCCAGGTTATTATCTAATGGCTGCTGCTTATTTGTAATAGTATCCTGGGGTTGTTGCTGCATGGCTCCGCCGCTTGTTCCGGACTTTGTTACAGTTGGTTTTACACCTGCCTGTGTATTATTGTTATCAATAACTTTTGCCAGTTTAATAAAAAACCACCAGCCTAAAGCCAGCAGCAACATAGCCGCTATGCCGCTTGCCAAGGGCAACCAATAAACAATGCCGCGGCGTTTTTTGCCCGCATCAAGCATTTGTTCAAAAGCATCCCAGTCATCCTCGTTAAACGCGCGATGATTAGCCGGGTCGTCCATCGACTTTTTAAATAACTTATCTAAATCCTCTTCGCTTTTCATCCTCTTATCCCGTTATTTAAAAAAGTACTCCGAACATCAATGCCGTTATAGGCCACTATCGGGTTAAAATCCATGCCCCTGTTGTAATTGGTTTTATTAGCAGTTTCCTCTGCTTTTAATATCATTTGTTTTAGTTTTTGACGTGCTTTATGAAGGTTTGATTTTGAGGTACCCGGATTGATGTTCAGCATCTCGCCTATCTCTTCGTGCGAGTAGCCGTCGATAGCGAAAAGGTTAAATACCGTACGGTAAGCCTGTGGTAATTGCTGAATCATGGCCAGCAGATCTTCGTAATTTAAGTTATTATCCGTTAAATCGCCTTCGCTCATCCCTTCGGCCTTTTCCAGGTCTTCGGTATAAGCCATTTTTAAATTGGCGCGGTAATAATCGATAGATACGTTCATCATAATGCGCCCCAGCCAGGCTTTAAAAGGGCGCGTGGTATCAAACCTGTCAATATGGGTAAACACTTTCATGAAACCCTGGTTCATCACCTCGGCGGCCTCTTCGCGGTTGCCTGCATAACGCAGGCAAATCCCCATAGAGAAGCCATAAAATGCCTTATAGAGCATTTTCTGATATTTTCTGTCCTGTTTTATACAGCCGTTAATCAGTTGATGTAACTCTTCGTCGCCCATAAGGTTGGTAAAACCGTAATCAAACCTGTAAATTTAATCTTATATACGCACATCACGGCAACAAATATCAAAAGGTTGCCTGTAAAACAAAATATTTTCTACCCAAATTAAATAACTGATTTACATAAAATTAAAAATCACAACATCGGCAATCCTCTAAAAATATTCTTATTGGCCGTATTTTTTTATTGTAAGTTTATTTTGGCAACCAAGGCAACTTTTTAGTAGGTTTATGTCGTACCCCCCTTTACAAATAAACCATGGCAGCCAAAGCCAATTATGAGAATAGAGATTAATCCTAACTTCCCGGTTAACAACTGTAAAATTTGCGGTACCCGCCCGGTTATTGAACAAACCAAAGACCGCTGGATTATTGTATGCCCCACCCCGGCCTGTAAAAACCAGGTTGCCGATAAGTTTGTGAATTTTAATGAGTGGAACAAGCAGAATCCGTAATGTTATCTGAACCGGGATTTGGGTGGATTTTTAGGATAAGCAGGATTTTGTCTGAACTCGAATTTGGGAGAATTATTAGAATTTTTCGAATTTGCTCATCATTCTGTTAATCCCTTAATTTCATAAATTCCGGTTCAGACAAAAGACAAAACAAAATCCTATCTATCCAATAAATCTCCCCAAATCCCGATTCAGATACTTATTTTTACCTCATGCTCCAGGTAAGCCAACTCTTCATCTACCCCGTCAAATCCCTTGGCGGTATATCCGTACCAAGCGCGGAAGCAACCTCACGCGGTTTTAAGCACGACAGGCGGCTGATGCTGGTAAACGAACATGGCCATTTCATGACACAGCGTGAGTTTGTTAAAATGGCTTTGCTGAAAACAGCTATTGAAACCCATGGTATCCGCGTTAGCAATCAAAATGGCGATAGCGTGTTGATTCCTTTTGATATCGATAAACAACCTCTCCATCAGTTTGCTGTTTGGGATGATACCTGCATGGGGCAATATATTGATAACAAGATTGATGAATGGTTTACCCAAACCCTCGATATTAAATGCCGCCTGGTTTACATGCCCGATGACAGCGAACGCGAAGTAGACCAACGCTACGCCAAACCAGGCATGATCACCTCCTTTGCCGATGCCTATCCTTTCCTACTTATTGGCCAGGCATCATTAGACGACCTGAACAAACGGATGGCACTCCCGTTGCCAATGGACAGGTTCAGGCCCAACATTGTATTTACAGGCGGTGATGCTTATGGCGAGGATTTAATGAATGAGATTAAAATAGCAGGCATCACTTTTTATGGTGCTAAACTTTGCGCCCGTTGCGTATTAACCACTATTGATCAGCAAACGGCTGCCAAAGCCAAAGAGCCCTTAAAAACCCTTGCCTCCTACCGGATGAAGAACAACAAGATCATGTTTGGCCAAAACCTGGTGCATGAAAACACCGGCACTATCTCGGTAGGCGACGAGTTAAAGGTGCTGAGCACGCATACCGAAGAGCGATTTATTATTGAACCCAAACCAGTCAAAACCGCATGAAACCAATCATAACTATCGAATACTGCCCAAAATGCAACTGGATGATGCGGGCCGCCTATATGGCGCAGGAACTGCTTACCACTTTTACTGATGATGTGCACGGGGTTACCCTTATACCCAGCGAAGTGAGCGGCAGATATACCATCGGCGTTGATGATGAAATATTATTCGACAGGAAACGCGATGGGCATTTCCCCGAGATAAAAGAGTTGAAACAGGCTGTGCGAGATCAGGTTGCGCCGGGAAAAAGCCTTGGTCATTCCGACCGTTAATTTTATCATTTTGATAAAATTAAGTCTGTATAAAATATGCTTTCTATATAATCTATAATATTACTCGAAAAAATCGTTAATTTAGTAATATCTTTATTTAACTTTGTAAGTTTTATTATAGAAAATGCTTTCGAAAAAAACTAAGTATGCAATAAAGGCGCTTGTGGTGTTGGGTAAAAACATGGATCAGCCGCCTATGCAAATATCTAAGATCGCTGAATTAGAGCGTATCCCGAAAAAATTCCTCGAACAGATCCTGCTTGATCTTCGTAACGCCGGTTTCCTGTACAGCAAAAAAGGCGCGGGCGGAGGTTACAGCCTAAACCGCGACCCGAAAGAAATATTCCTGGTAAGTATTATGCGTATTACCGATGGCCCTATTGCCATGGTGCCCTGCGCAAGCTTAAATTTTTACCACAAATGTGATGAGTGCCACCAGGAAAGCACTTGCGGCATAAGGGATGTGTTTGTTGATGTACGGGATGCCACACTCAAAATATTAAGCGAAACCAGCATCGCCGATATCATCAAACGCGAAACTACACTCATCAGCGTTTAATTTTCAACCTTCATAAAACTGTCATAACGCAGTTTTTTTTTATTAAATGCTACCATTTCCGTATACTATATATATATTTGGGAAATGAATAGTGAGAGAATTCATAAAATTTACAATAACCTGCTGATCTGTTGCGATATGTGTAACGGAATATCGGGGCTATAAAAGTAAATATTAACCATATACGCCTCTTTAGCTATTGCCAAAGAGGCTTTTTTATAAAACATTAATACATAAAGTATGCAAAGCTTCAGAACGGAACTGGAGAACCCGATTGTTGAGAAGGATATTATCGATCTTGAAAAAAAGATCCGTGCTTTTCGTGAAGGTAAAATTCATGATGAAAAGTTCAGGAGCCTGCGTTTGGCGCGCGGTGTTTACGGGCAACGCCAACCGGGCGTACAAATGGTACGTATTAAACTCCCCTTCGGTAAAGTAAGCTTTAGGCAATTACTGAAAATAGCCGAGATCTCGGACGAGTTTGGCAGCAGCAACCTGCACCTTACCACCCGCCAGGATATCCAGATCCACTATGTAAGTCTTGACCGTACACCGCAACTTTGGGCTAAGTTAGAGCAGGATGATATCACCCTGCGCGAAGCCTGTGGCAATACCGTACGTAACGTAACCGCATCCCCTACCGCTGGTATCGATCCAAAAGAGCCGTTTGATGTTTCTCCATACGCTTATGCTACTTTCGATTATTTTCTGCGCAACCCTATTTGCCAGGAAATGGGCCGTAAGTTCAAAATCTCGTTTTCATCAAGCGATGAGGATACTGCATTTTCATATATCCATGATATCGGCGCTATCCCTAAGGTAAATGCTGCCGGCGAACGTGGTTTTAAAATTATGCTGGGTGGCGGTTTAGGCGCGCAGCCTATCCTTGCCAATATTGTTGAGGAGTTTTTACCGGAAGATCAGCTGATCCCCTACATCGAATCGGTGATCCGCGTCTTTGATCGCTATGGCGAACGTAACAACCGCAACAAGGCGCGTATGAAATACCTGATCCAGAAACTTGGATTGGAAGAGGTGCTTCGCCTAACTCAAATTGAGCGTACTGCCAATAAAGTAAAATCATATCCAATTAACCGCGATGCCGTTGATGCCCCTGCCCTTCCTCCTACCGATACCTATCCGGAGGTAACCATCGGCAATCCACTGCGTTACGAGCAATGGCTGGCCACCAACGTGTTTGAGCAAAAGCAAAAAGATTTTTACGGCGTATACATTAAAGTACCTGTAGGTGATATCTCATCTGATACTGCCCGCGCTTTGGTTAAAACTTTAGAGCCATTGGTTGGCAACGAGATCCGCATCACCCAAAACCAGGGTTTGCTGTTAAAATATGTTCGCAAAGAGGCATTGCCTGCTTTGTACGAAGGTCTGGCTAAATTAGAACTGGCCGCGCCAGGTTTTGATAGCATTGCCGATGTTACTACCTGTCCGGGTACGGATACCTGTAACCTGGGTATCTCCAACAGTATGACCATGGCCCGCGTACTGGAAGACCTGATTTACAACGAATACGAAGATTTTATCTACAACCGCGAGATCAAAATTAAAATCAGCGGTTGTATGAACTCATGCGGACAGCATGGTTTGGCACATATCGGTTTCCACGGCAGTTCGTTAAAAGTAGGTGCTAAAGTATTACCGTCTGTACAGGTGATGCTGGGCGGCGGTACCATTGGCAATGGCGAAGGCCGTGCTGCTGAGCGCGTGATCAAAGTACCCACAAAGCGTGCTACCGATGTACTTCGCTCCTTGTTAAACGATTATAAAGAGTTTTCGCCGGAGGGTGAAACTTACCACCAATACTACGACAGGCAGGGTAAAGATTATTTTTACCGTTTGCTGAAACCATTGGCGGATCTGACTACACTAACCGACGATGAATATATTGACTGGGGCCACCAGGAAACTTTCGTTACCGCTATCGGTGTTGGCGAATGTGCCGGTGTGGTGATCGATCTGGTTGCTACCCTGTTGTTTGAATCGGAAGAAAAAATGGGCTGGTCTAATGAGGCTTATGCCGATGGCCGCTGGGCTGATGCCATTTATCATGCTTATAATGTATTTGTAAGTTCGGCAAAAGCATTATTGTTGGATAAAGGCGTTAACAGCAGCACACAAATTGGCGTGATCCGCGAGTTTGACGCACAGTATGTTGAAAAAGGTGAATTTGAACTGGCAGGTACTTTTAACGACCTTGTTTTACAACTCAACCAAAACGAGCCAACGCAGGAGTTTGCAACAGCATACCTGGCACAGGCCACAGATTTTTTAAGCAGAAGTAAGGATAAGAGAGAGGCGCTTGTACAATAATGACCGATACTAATAAAAATACAAAACAACCACGCATCACCTTAGTGGGCGCAGGTCCCGGCGATGCAGATCTGATCACTGTAAAAGCCATAAAAGCATTAAAAACTGCCGATGTGGTTTTGTATGATGCGTTGGTGAACGAAGAAATACTTGATTATGCCCCCGAAGCTGCTACTAAAGTTTACGTAGGCAAACGCTCGGGCGAGCATTCTTTTTCGCAGGAAGCTATCAACAACTTAATGGTTGATTACGCCCTGAACTATGGGCATGTGGTGCGCTTAAAAGGCGGTGATCCATTTGTATTCGGTCGCGGATACGAAGAGCTCATTATTGCCGCAGAGCATAATATTCCGGCTTCGGTTGTTCCGGGTATCTCAAGCTCGATAGCGGTTGCCGAATTGCAGAATATCCCAGTTACCCACCGTGGTTTAAGCGAAAGCTTTTGGGTTGTTACCGGCACAACAGCCAACGGCAAGATCTCGAACGATCTGATTGAAGCATCGCGCTCAAATGCTACTGTGGTTGTGTTGATGGGCATCCACAAGCTGGCGGAGATCACCGAAATATTTAAGTTACAAGACAAGAACAATTTGCCGGTTGCCGTTATCCAAAGCGGAAGTACCGAGAACGAAAAAATTGCTATAGCAACCGTAGATACCATTGTAAACTCGGTAGAAGAAAATAAAATTTCGTCTCCTGCCATTATTGTTTTGGGCGAAGTAGTATCACTTCACCCCAAATTTAAACTGATAAAAGAGGTTTATGACGTTGTTGCCCAGGGATAATAGTTTAACCAATATTCAGGATGAAAAACAGGAAGGTAACCAGCTTTTCCCTGTTTTTTTAAAGCTGAACAACCTGCATACCGTGCTTATTGGCGGCGGTAATGTGGGCCTGGAAAAACTTACCGCGGTACTCAACAACAGCAACCACGCCAGGGTAACCGTGATCTCGCGCGAGTTTTTGCCCGAGGTACATACCCTTGCAGCGCAGTATCCCGGCATCCGCATTGTACAGAAATCATTTACTGATGATGATTTGAACGATGCTGATATTGTTATCGCCGCTACCAATGACAGCGAGCTTAACAATTACATCCGTAATGCGGCACACGATCGTAAACTGCTCATCAATGTAGCTGATAAACCTGAGCTATGCGATTTTTATTTAGGATCGATAGTGCAAAAAGGCGATCTGAAACTGGCCATATCAACCAATGGCAAATCCCCAACCGTAGCCAAACGGTTAAAAGAAGTACTAAACCAAAGCCTTCCTGCTGAACTTGACACTACCTTACAGCAAATGAGCGAACTAAGAAACACCCTTGAAGGCGACTTTGCCGAAAAGGTTAAAAAACTGAATAACGTAACCGCCGTATTGGTTGAACCTAAAGCCACCAGTCGTAAAAATTTTATCTGGCTTATCTGGTCAACTATTATTGTATCGCTGGCCATTGGTATAACAGCCCTTTACCTCAAAGAGCCAAACTTTAAAACATTTGTTTCCGGTATCGATCCGCTGTTTTACTACTTTTTAGGCGCAGGCTTTTTATTTGCCATGATTGATGGTGCCATCGGCATGTCGTATGGTGTTACTTCAACCTCGTTTTCGTTAACCATGGGCATCCCTCCCGCCGCGGCAAGTATGGGCGTGCACTTATCCGAAGTTTTGAGTTGCGGTATAGCGGGCTGGATGCATTACCGCATGGGTAATATCAACTGGAAATTGTTTAAACTTTTGGTTGTGCCCGGTATAGTCGGCGCTTTTTTAGGTGCTTATATTTTGTCATCGCTCGAGCATTATGCCATGTACACAAAGCCAGTTGTATCGGTATATACCCTGATATTGGGCATCGTAATTTTCAGAAAAGCATTCAATACGCAAAAGAAAAAATCGGCTGATAAGGTAAAACGTATTTCCCTGCTCGGTTTAGGTGGTGGTTTTATTGATGCAGTTGGTGGTGGCGGTTGGGGATCTATCGTATTATCTACGTTAATTGCCGGTGGCCGTAGTCCCCGTTTTTCTTTGGGTACCGTAAAACTTTCCCGCTTTTTTGTGGCGATGGTTGGCTCGATAACTTTTATAGCGATGGTTAACGGTAATAACTGGCATTCGGTAGCCGGCCTGGTTTTGGGTAGTGCCTTAGCCTCACCTATCGCGGCTAAAATCTCCAACAAAATCTCGGCAAAAACCATTATGGTTGCGGTATCGGTTATTGTAATCCTCATCAGCATCCGTTCTATCCTTAAATTCTTCGTTCCGATACCATGAGCTTAGCTTTAGAAAATATACAACAACAAATAGCCGGGCTTACCCCCGTTGAGGCGCTCAGCAAACTGGCCGAACTATATCCCGGCGAGGTGATCTTCTCCACCAGTTTCGGCTGGGAAGACCAGGTGATCAGCCACATGATCTTTGCCAATAACCTGCCGATTAAAGTATTTACGTTAGAAACCGGCAGGCTTTTCCGCGAAACCTATTCGGTTTGGGCCAGCACCATGAACAGGTACCAGAAGCCTATCCATGCCTACTACCCTAACAACGAATTGTTGGAAGAAATGGTAAGCAAAAAGGGCCCCAACAGTTTCTACGAATCGGTAGAGAACCGCAAGGAATGCTGCGGCATCCGTAAAATTGAACCGCTTAAACGAGCGCTAAAAGGCAATAAGATCTGGATCACCGGTATCCGCGCCGAGCAATCGGTTAACCGCCATGACATGCACGATACCGAATGGGACGAGCAAAACCAGTTGGTAAAATTCCACCCAATTTTTAGCTGGACATTGGATGAGGTAAAAGCCTACATCAAACAATATAACATCCCTTACAACTCCCTGCACGATAAAGGTTTCCCAAGCATCGGCTGTATGCCATGTACCCGAGCCGTAGCCGAGGGCGAAGATTTCCGCGCCGGCAGATGGTGGTGGGAAGATCAATCGAAGAAGGAATGCGGGCTGCATGAGGTAACCGCCAAGTAGAACCGTTGATGTTTTGTGATTACGCTGATTTCGTTGATGGGCATCGGTTAATATCCTTCTAAACAATAAACTAAAGACGCTTTTTTTATACGTAGGTCAATTGGTTGAAAAATCAGTTGGCCTTTTTATTAGGCTGATTTTTTTGATTAAGGTGATTACACTGATTTTTTTTGTCTGAGCTCGAATTTGGGGGAATTAAGGAATTAACAGAATTTAAGCAAATTCGATAAATTCTAATAATTCCCCCCAAATTCCGGTTCAGACATCAGCGAAATCAACGTAATCACCCCAAATCAACGGTTAAAAAGAAAGGGATGGCCACTTTCATGACCATCCCCTTACAAACTAATATAAAACGTAATAAAAGCTCTTATTTATTATTGTTTCCTGCTAATAAACCATCAAGAGTAACCGATACATAATACAAGCCGCCGATGGTTGGGCCGCCTGCGTATTGGTAATATCTTTTATTAAAAATATCGGTGGCGCCAGCTTTAAAGGTTGTGTAGTATTGCGGTACACGGTAAGTAACCTGCGCATCAACAGTTTTAATTGATGGTACAGTACCTGTAACCAGCGGACTTTCCCACAGGTATGACTGCTGCCATTTGTACACCACATTGAAACCAAAATTCTTAACCACCTCGCGGTTACCAAATGATACGTTGCCCGACCATTCGGGTGTATTGAAACCGGTAACGAAAATATCTGAAGCTTTTTGAGCTTTAAGTTTGTTGTAGCTTACGTTACCCGATATGGTGTAGTGCTGATAGAAATTATAGGTAACACCAGCCGATGAACCATAATTGTGATAAATGTTTTTAGCATTGGTATACACACGATACCTGGCCTGGCCCTGGCTGGCCGCATTGCTTGAAGTACCTGTTGTAGGGTCGCGGTTGATATCAAGCATGGCCAACACTGCGGCGTCCGAGCCTACTGTTACACCGTTAGGCACAAATACCTGCACCTGGCCAAGGAAACCATCGTAGCGGTTGGTGTAGGCATCAATATCAATAAACACTTTATTATCAGCAACTATGCCTTTGTAGCCAACCTCGAAAGAAGTGATCTGTTCTGGGCGGGCGGGTGGCAGGTTGGCAACCTGTAATAAATTGCGGTTAGCCAATGCAGCCTGATCGCTGCCGCCGGCTGCGTTTACAGCAGCGTTAAAAGCCACAACTGATGTTTGGGTATAACTATTACCTAAATAACCCAACCCCTCGTTAATAAACGGCAAACTACCCACGCGTTTTACACGGCCATTGTTTACGTACGATAAAGCCTCGAACAATGATGGGAAACGGTAACCATTCTGGAAAGTAAACCTGAAGTTGTGGTTCTGGTTAACGGTATAAACCGCCGCCAAACGCGGTGTAAATTTAGGATCGAAATAAGGGTTGTGATCCCAGCGGATAGAACCAAATAATTTCAACTTCTCATCGAAAAAAGTTTTGGTAACCTGGGTAAATGCACCGTATTTTTTGTAGATCACATCTTTACCAAATGAGCCATCTGCCAAAGGAGTGTTCCTATCAGCAATCGGACGGGTAAAATCTACAAAGTTGTTACCATCAGGAGTGATACTGTACACGCGAACGTCGCCACCAACCAACAGGTCAACAAATTTCACTTTGCTGCTCAGGTCCCACTGGGCCTCGCCGTTATATAAATGGCTTTTTTGCCACAAAGCTGCACCGCCGGTTGCCGGAGCATTCGGGATCAGGCTTGATTTGATATCCCAGTTGTTAATGCCGATGATGGTTTTGCGTAGTGCATCAAACTCGGGCGTACCCGGTTCAACTCTACCTTTATCTGCGGCGGCACGGGCAGCCTGCTCGGCAGCCGCAAGGTTAGCTGAAGTTAATACGCCTCCGTTATAAGCTTTTAAAGCATTACCATACAAAGTTCCCCAGGCCGAGTTGCTGGCATGGTTCAGATCAAGGTTATCGGCCAATGGTTTTACGTTGAATGAATTGCCTGTATTTTCGATAGATTCATAGCCACGAACCAGGAAATCTTTACCTTTCAACTCTACTTTATGGTTTTGTACGGTAGCACCCTGTAACGAAATTTTGTTACCGCGCTGAAATACACCATCCAGTTTACCATAACGGTAAGTATATGATAGCGTAGTAGTGGGCGATAATTTATAAGCCAGTGTACCGTCCAGTTTTAAGTTTTTCACGTGCGGATCAACCAGGTCAACCTCGTTATAGCCAGTGCGGGCTACAAGCAGGTTGGGGCGGGCTTTGCCGTCAACGGTAATCCCTTTTATGGATACGGTATTACTGCCTGCAAGCGCATCGTCACCGTATTTGTTCCAGCCGTCGTAAGCAGCGTTGCTTGTACCGGTTAATTCGGGATAAGCAGGGTTGGCCGATTTCAGGTTGGTTGGGTTCTGGTCGTTCCGGGTATCAGATTGCCAGTCCTGACCCTGCATGTAGCTGAAGTTTACCTTAACGGCAAATTTATCGTTAAAAGCTTTGGCAAATCTCAATGCGTCTTCGGTAATTGAACTGGCCCCCAAACGGTCTTTACCCACGTGGTTAAGGCCCTGGCGATGATAAAAACTTAAGCCCTGATATTTAAAAGCGTCTTTGGTGAAAAGGTTTGATAAACCGTTAATAGCATTAGTACCATAAAGTGCAGCAGCCGCACCCGGAGTGATCTCAATACTGGCAATATCCAGCTCGGTGGGGCCAATAGCGTTACCCAGCGGTACTCCTAACGTGGCCGACTGCATATCAACACCATCAACCAGCTGCATAAACCTAAAGTTGTTAGGGCTGTTAAAGCCACGTGTATTAGGCACTTTCAGGGTGATACTGGTGGTGGTCATCTGCACGCCCTTCACGTTTTCCAAAGCGTCATAAAAGCTTGGGCCCGGCGACTGCTTCAACGCCGTGATGCTCAGCTTTTCGATAGCTACCGGCGAGCGGAGCAGTTTTTCTTCCTTCCGGGATGCCGTAACTACTACCTCGTTAACCAGTAACGATTGCGTGGTTAAGGTGATATTTACAGCGCTGTTGGCGTTTTTAATATAAAACTCCTGTGGCTGATAGCCTACAGCGGTAAAAACCAATGTATAAGGTAATTTGGCACTGGTGGTTAGTGAGAACTTACCGGTTGTATCGGTTGATGTTTTGTTGCTTGTACCTTTAATAGATACGGTTGCCCCTACCAGTGGCTTGCCCTGATCGTCATTAACCTTTCCGCTCAAAATATATGAGCCGTTTAATTGCGCGTAACTTAAGCCTGGTAACAGTACCAGGAAAAGCACAATTATTTTAATTGAGTTTGTAAAAATTTTCATGAAATAGTTGGTGGTGGTGGTTATTAAAAATTGTGAGTTGGTTTGTATTATGTTGATGGAAGGTTATATCAACAACAACACCCTGCAGTTTGGAGCTGCATTTTAAACATGGATTGAACGGCAATTGCATTGAAATGATACATTGTCTATAGAATTAGTAGACAAATGTAAAAATTTAAAACCACCTGTCAATAGTTTTGCTTCTCTTTTTTCATTTTTTGATGATTTTCGCATCATTTCACTATAAAATCCATCATTTTACTGGATATTTCAAAATAAACAAGGTCAAATCAGGCTCAATTTTGTAATATTGGCGCCTCAACCTCTGCAATTATAATGGCCTTTAATTACCAGCGTATCATCATCAAAATCGGTTCGAACGTATTAACACAAAAAAACGGTCTCCCCGATCAGCAGCGGATAGCGCACCTGGTTGACCAGATCTCGGCCATCAAAAAACAAGGTAAAGAAGTAATATTGGTATCATCCGGAGCCGTAGCATCGGGCCGGAGCCTGATTACCGTATCTGAAAAGGCCGATGCCGTGGCAGCACGTCAATTACTGGCTTCTATCGGGCAGGTAAAGCTCATCAATACCTATTCGCAGCTTTTTGAAAAGCACAATATATTATGTTCGCAGGTTTTGGTTACTGCCGAGGATTTTCGCGACAGAAAACACTACCTCAACATGAAAAACTGCCTCGAAGCTTTGTTACAGCACGAAGTGATCCCGGTAGTTAACGAGAACGACGTAGTATCGGTAACCGAGCTGATGTTTACTGATAATGATGAACTGGCCGGTTTGCTGGCCTCTATGCTCAACGCCAATGCCCTCATTATTTTAACTAATGTTGATGGGATTTATAACGGTGATCCGAAAGCGGAAGGCTCGGCTGTGATAGATGAGGTAAGCGGAAAGGAAATTGACTTTTCAGCTTTTGTTTCTTCGGGACGCTCGCAGTTTGGTCGTGGCGGAATGATCACCAAATCAACCATGGCACAAAAAACAGCGCAGCTTGGTATAAATGTGCATATCGCTAACGGCACAAGGGATAATGTACTTACCGATCTTTTGGATAAAAGTGTGATCCATACCCGCTTTGTGCCGAGCAAAACGGCTTCAGGCAAAAAGAAATGGATAGCGCACTCCGAAAAATCGGCCACTGGCAGCGTTTTGATCAATGCCGGTGCAAGGGAAGCCCTCCTATCCAACAAAGCCACCAGCCTGTTACCCATTGGTATAGTTGGCGTTGTCACTGATTTTAAAAAAGGCGACGTTATTAAGATTATTGACGATGCCGATAAACTGATTGGCCTGGGCATTGCCGAATACGGATCGGACAAGGCCCGTGAGCGCGTTGGCCATAAAAACCAAAAGGCGCTGGTACATTATGATTATCTTTACTTACAAGGCTAAAACACCATGAACTATAACAGCTATTTTGATAGAGCCCGCGAAGCCGGCCGCAAGCCTACCCTTGCAACTGCTTTGATAAACCAGGTGCTGGAAGATGTGGCAGCAGAAGCCATAGCCCAAACAGAATACATCCTGGCCGAGAACCAGAAAGACCTTGATCGCATGGACCCGGCCGATCCCAAATATGACCGCCTGAAACTTACCGCCGACCGTATTAAAGGGATAGCCACAGATATGATCAGCGTAGCCAAACTGGATAGCCCGCTTGGCAAACAACTTTCGGCAACCGAAATGCCCAATGGTTTATCCATATCAAAAATCAGGGTGCCGCTTGGTGTTATTGGTGTTATATATGAGGCAAGGCCAAATGTTACTTTTGATGTGTTCGCGCTTTGTTTTAAAACAGGTAATACCAGCGTATTGAAGGGCGGCAGCGATGCCGATTTTTCAAACAGGGCTATCATTTCCGTTATTCATAAAATATTGGAAAAGCATGGTGTGGACACCAACGTGGTTACTTTGCTCCCTCCCGAGCGTGAAGCAACCGCCGCTTTATTGAACGCCATTGGTTATATAGATGTGTTGATCCCAAGAGGAAGCCAATCATTGATTGATTTTGTACGGGATAACAGCAAAGTTCCTGTAATTGAAACCGGTGCAGGCATTGTACATACCTACTTTGATGAAAGCGGCGATTTGGAAAAAGGTGCTGAAATCATCGCCAACGCTAAAACCCGCAGGGTAAGCGTTTGCAACGCGTTGGACTGTTTAATCATTCATTCATCGCGCTTAACCGATTTGCCGCGCCTTGCGCACATCCTCAAACAAAAAGAAGTAGAGATTTTTGCAGATGAGCAGGCTTTTAATGCCCTTGAAGCAGATTATCCTTCGGCTTTACTTCATCAGGCGCAACCTGAACATTTTGGCACCGAATTTTTATCGATGAAGATGGCTATTAAAACTGTAGCCTCATTCCAGGAAGCTTTGGAATATATTGCTGCTAACAGTTCAAAACACAGCGAAGCTATAATCTCTGAAGATGCCGGTAATATTGCCCAATTTTTAAATGATGTAGATGCAGCGGCTGTTTATGCTAACGTATCAACCGCCTTTACTGATGGCGCGCAATTTGGCCTTGGTGCCGAGATAGGCATCAGTACTCAAAAGCTCCACGCGCGCGGGCCGATGGGGCTTGAAGAGCTTACCAGCTATAAATGGTTGGTGAGAGGTGATGGGCAAACGAGAAATCCGTAGGAAAGTAAAACCACTAAAAGCACACGGCGTAATGCCGGAAGCCGTCCGAATCCCGCCGTCATCCCGAATTTATTTCGGGATCCCACAGGACAAGTAGTCTGCTTTGTTTGGCACGACTGCTTAGCGTGTGGGGTGCTGAAACAAGTTCAGCATGACGCTAAATTTAAGTACTGTGCCTCCCCACCGCATAAAAAAAGGCGCCTGCTACGTGTAGCAGGCACCGTAAACGTGTTATACTTTATAGTTTGGCGTTACTTTATCAAGTAGTTGGCTGCGGCAATAAAGCAAATAATCACTAAAATTACGCCCTGTAATTTTTGTTCTAAAGTTAGTTGAGTTAACATCGTTTCAATTAATTAGGATATAGCAAATTTATAATGTAATAGGTCTGTTACAATAGGCCACTTCACTTTTACGTTATTTTTAATAAATAATGTTGCAGGTTTTTATAATAGTTGGCTGTACATTTATAATTTAAATTTTTGTTAACAAAAACGCACATTTTTTGATTTTGGTGTACCCTTTACACCTCCGTTTAATGTAACATTTATAGCGAAAAATATAACTTCAGCGCAGATTTTTATCATTTAAAAACGACGGGATTTTACGCGTATATTTTACCATCTGTTACACTAACATGCGTACTTTCGCACACCCTCGATGTTTAATTATTATAGGTTATTAATATAATGTTAAGCTTATTGCGGTTTAAACATTTAAAACACATTAACAAAACATCAATAAAACAACACACTATTCCTTAATACCGACTCCCGGTATCACGTTAAATAATAACCACAAAACTTTGATTTATAGTTAACTTAACTTCCGGCTAATTGAAAAAAGTACAGCAACTTACATTTTACCCTAACCTGACCAAGCATGGCTTAACATAAAATACAAATAGGTATCTTTGCAAAATTATGAGTAAGCACGGTAGGATCTTAGTGGCAATGAGTGGTGGCGTTGATAGTTCGGTAGCGGCAGTGATGCTGCATGAGCAGGGCTATGAGGTTATTGGGTTAACCATGAAAACCTGGGACTATGCCTCATCGGGCGGGAGCTCGAAAGAAACCGGTTGCTGCAGCCTTGATAGCATCAATGATGCCCGCGCCCTTGCGGTGGGTTATGGCTTCCCTCATTATATTTTAGATATCCGTAACGAGTTTGGCGATTTTGTGATAGATAACTTTGTTGATGAATATCTGGCTGGCCGTACCCCTAACCCGTGCGTACTATGTAACACCCACATTAAATGGGAGGCTTTGCTGAAACGTGCCGATAAATTGGATTGCGAATTTATAGCCACCGGTCACTACGCCAACATCCGTTTACAGGATAATGGCCGTTACGTGATCTCGAAAGGTAAAGACGAAAACAAAGATCAATCATACGTGCTTTGGGGTGTATCGCAAAAAAACCTTGCGCGCACCAAATTCCCATTAGGCAGCTTCTCAAAACCCGAGATCAGGCAGATGGCTTTGGATATGGGACAGATTGAACTTGCAGGCAAAAGCGAAAGCTACGAGATTTGCTTTGTACCCGATAATGATTACCGCGCCTTTTTAAGGCACAAGGTTGAAGACCTGGACGAACGTGTTGGTCCCGGTAATTTTGTGCTTACAGATGGTCGCGTAGTTGGTAAACACCAGGGGTATCCTTTTTATACCATTGGCCAGCGTAAAGGATTGGGCGTAGCATTAGGCCACCCTATGTTTGTAACCCGCATCGATCCACATACCAACACCGTGGTTTTAGGCACTGCCGAAGAGCTTGAACGCAAACAAGCCTGGGTAAAAAACCTCAACCTCATTAAATACGAAACTATAACTGAGCCGCTTGAGGCCATTACCAAAATACGTTATAAAGATGCCGGTGCGCAGAGCACTATTTTACAAATGGGCGAGCACATGAAAGTTGATTTTCATCATAACGTTTCGGGCATTGCCCCGGGCCAGTCGGCTGTGTTTTATGAAGGAAATGATTTGCTGGGCGGCGGTTTCCTGATGTAATCATTTTGTTAAATAAAAGGTTGTAGGGTTTTAAGCCTGAAATGTTTGTTTCGGTAAGATATTAGCATTTCAGTTTAAAAAATTACAACTTTTTCATTTTTAATTCTTCTTCAAAGCAAACTTTGCAATATTTTAACACTCAAACCTTGCAACTTTGCAACACCTCAAATTAAATCAATTAAAAAACAAATTGGTGTTTCGGTTACTTTATGTTTTATTTGCAAAAACTAACACTGTTTAAATGGCCAAAAACTTACTTATAGTTGAATCACCGGCGAAAGCGAAGACCATTGAAGGGTATCTTGGTAAAGACTTTACGGTAAAGTCGAGCTACGGGCATATCCGCGATCTGGTTAAATCGGAAGACGCTATAGACATAGCTAATAACTTTAAACAAAAGTACGAGGTACCTGCCGATAAGAAGCAGGTAGTAAGCGAATTAAAGAAGTTAGCTAAGGAAGCCGAGATGGTTTGGCTCGCATCCGATGAGGACCGCGAGGGAGAGGCCATTTCGTGGCATTTATACGAAACTCTTGATCTGAAAGAGGTAAGCACCAAACGCATCGTTTTTCATGAGATCACCAAACCGGCCATTTTAAAAGCGATAGATACCCCGCGCAAAATAGATTACAACCTGGTTAATGCCCAGCAGGCCCGCCGTGTTTTAGACAGGCTGGTGGGTTTTGAGCTTTCGCCCGTTTTATGGAAAAAGGTTAAACCATCACTATCTGCCGGCCGTGTACAATCGGTAGCGGTACGTTTGATAGTTGACAGGGAGCGCGAGATCAATAAATTTAAATCGGAAGCGGCATTTAAAATTGTAGCCATATTTGGTAAAGGCAAAGAGGCTTTTAAAGCCGAGTTGCCCGAACGTTTTACCAAACAGGAAGATGCCGAAAAGTTTTTGCAGGATTGCATAGCGGCCAATTTCGATGTAAAATCGTTAGATACCCGCCCAACAAAACGCTCACCGGCTGCGCCGTTCACTACCTCAACCCTGCAACAGGAAGCCAGCCGCAAACTTGGCTATTCGGTTGCACGTACCATGCAGGTAGCGCAGCGTTTGTACGAATCCGGTTATATCACCTATATGCGTACCGACTCGGTAAACCTGTCGGAGCTTGCCTTAAATTCGGCCGCCAGCGAGATTGTATCCGCCTACGGCGAAAAATATCATCAGCAAAGAAGATATAAAACCAAAAATGCAAGCGCCCAGGAAGCTCACGAAGCAATCAGGCCTACGTATTTTAACAACCATACTATCGACGGCGAATCGGCCGAGAAACGCCTGTACGAACTGATCTGGAAGCGGGCCATCGCTTCGCAGATGAGTGAAGCACAGTTTGAGAAAACCACCGCAAAAATCAGCATCTCAACACGCAGTGAAGATTTGGTTGCCAATGGTGAAGTGATGAAATTTGATGGCTTCCTGAAAGTGTACCTCGAATCGAACGATGATGAGGACGATACACAGCAAGACGGTGAAAATACCATGCTCCCTCCCCTAACCCAGGGCCAGCGCCTCGCCTTGCAGGAAATATCGGCTACCGAACGTTTTTCGCGCCCGCCTGCCCGCTATACCGAGGCAAGTTTGGTAAAAAAGCTGGAAGAGCTGGGTATCGGTCGCCCGTCTACCTACGCTCCTACCATTTCAACGGTTCAAAACCGTGGGTACGTGGTTAAAGAAGAGCGTGAGGGTAAACAGCGCAATTTTAGGGTAATGACGCTGAAAGCTGGCGAAATTGTTAAAGAAACCCGTACCGAAAATACCGGTGCCGAGCGCGGTAAGCTTTTCCCTACCGATATTGGCGCTGTGGTAAACGATTTTTTGGTACAATACTTTAAAGATATTGTTGATTTTAACTTCACGGCCAGCGTTGAAAAACAATTTGACGAGATAGCCCAGGGCATGAAAGAGTGGACTGATATGCTCCACGATTTTTATAACCCCTTCCATAAAGAAGTTGAAAGCACTATCGAAAAAGCCGATAAAGCCACCGGTGAGCGCGAATTAGGCATTCACCCCGAAAATGGCAAGAAGGTTTCGGTACGTATAGGCAGGTTCGGGCCCTTTGTTCAGGTAGGCGAAAGCGCTTCTGATGAGAATGAAGAAAAACCACTTTATGCAAGTTTACGCAGCGGGCAAAGTATCGAAACCATCTCGCTGGAAGAAGCCCTCGAACTATTTAAACTACCAAAAGTGGTTGGGGAGTACGAAGGCAAGGTAATGAAAGTGGCCATCGGCCGTTTTGGCCCGTACATCAGCCATAACAGCGCTTTTGTGTCCCTGCCAAAAGAGATCGACCCGCATGATGTAACCGAGCAGCAGGCCATCGAACTGATTGAAGCCAAACGTAAAAAAGATGCCGAAAAGCTCATTAAAGCTTTTGATGAAGATCCAGATGTTAAAGTACTGAACGGCCGCTGGGGACCATATATTGAATTTGGTAAGCTGAACGTTAAGATACCAAAGGATAAAGACCCCAAAACGCTTACTTACGAAGAATGTAAAGCTTTAGCTGATGCCACTCCTAAGGATGCTAAAAAAGGCCGCTTCGGCAAAACCGCGGCAGCAGCCAAACCAGCCGCAGCGAAGGCTCCTGCCAAGAAAAAGGCACCGGCTAAGAAGAAGTAAGTGATTGGTTGATTGGGTTGATTAGGTTAATGGTTTTTAAAAAGCAGAACCACTCACTCAATCAACTTAATCAACCACTCACCATTTATAATCAACCAAACTAATGAAAAAAGACCTGCCCGAAAATGATGTAAAGGATATCGCAGTAGCGGTAGCACTGGAAAGTGAGAGTGTGGAAAGTAAGGTATGGTATGTGTACCTCATCAACCTAAAAAATGAGCCTATCGAAAATGTGCTTATTACCTCCAAAGGCTATGGTGAACAGCATGGCCAGCAGGTAAAAACCTCAACCCTGCGCCACATGATGCCCGCTGTTGAAGGGAATGCCTATAAGCTTATCGAACCTATTGATGAGCAAACTTTTGGCTTAAATAATGAATATTGGGTAAGCTATTACATAGGTAAAGAGATCTTCGACAAAAAATTCATTTTCCTGCCTGAGAGCATCGTAGAGATGAATTTTATCAAAATTCCGGTTTTAAACAAGCCCGGGGTGATGATAAAATAATTTTCGGCAAAGCTTATTTATTGTCATAAATTGTCTAATTTTCATGACAATAAATAAGCCTAACCCATGGAAAACGGATACAGTCAATTCCGCAAACGCCGCACCTTAATTACCGTAATTTCAACTGTTGCATTAGCTTCACTTATCGTATACCTCGTTTTTGCGGGTCATAGGAAAACCCTTGTCGATCCAGCTTTCAGCAAGTATATCGAGTCGTACACCACAGGTGTTGTCTCTAAACACAGTCCCATTATTATAAAGCTTGCCAGCGATGTGCAGGTAACACACCGGCAGGATGAAGAGATCCGGGATGAGATCTTTAATTTCTCACCATCAGTAAAGGGGAAGGCTTTTTGGGTTGATACCCGCACCATCGAATTCCGCCCGGATGAAAAACTCGAGGCCGGAACAAATTATACTGCCGATTTTAAGCTGAGCAAGCTGATTGACGTGCCCAGCCATTTTGAACATTTTAAGTTCAGTTTCCAGGTTATTCAACCCGATTTTACCGTTTCATTTATCGGCCAGCAAACCGCAAGCAATACCTCTACCACCGAAATGAAGCTTACCGGCGATATACAAACTGCCGATGGCGAAACGCCGGCAGAGGTAGACAAGATCATCTCACTAAATTATGCCTCGCCGGTAAAAATTAACTGGGAACATGATGCAGCTCATAAAAACCATCACTTTACCATCACCGGCCTCACCAGGCTGGCCGGCAAAGCCAATCCACTTACTGTAAACTGGGACGGCAGCAGCATTGGCGTGGATAAAAAAGGCACCCAAAACTTCGATGTGCCTGCCATAGGCGATTTTAAAGTGCTGAACATCCGGGCTGTGCAAGAAAACGACCAGTATGTTGAAGTTCAGTTTTCGGATAATATTATGGTTGGGCAGGAACTTAACGGGCTGATAGGCATTAACAACGTTGCCGATCCGGCTTACAGCATCGACGGCAGCCTTGTTAAGGTTTACGCTGCCGAACGTATGCAGGGTAATTACAGCGTATTTGTACACGAAGGGATTAAAAACATCCAGGGAAAACGTATCACCAAAGGCTACACCGGTAATGTGTTTTTTGAAAACCGCCTGCCTGCGGTAAATATCCCCGGCAAAGGCGTGATTTTACCTGATTCGGGCAAGATCACTATGCCGTTTGAAGCCGTTAACCTTAATGCTGTGGATGTTACCATTATCAAAATTTTTGAAAATAACGTACCTCAGTATTTTCAAAGCAACGGCTTTGATGGCAGCACCGAACTAAGGCAGGTTGCAAGGCCTATCGTGCAAAAAACCATCCGCCTGGATGTGGATAAAGGCCTCGACCTTACCAAAAAGAACCGTTTTATGCTGGATATCGACCAGATGGTGCGCACCGAGCCGGGTGCCATTTACCGGGTGATTATTGGTTTCAGGCAATCATACTCTTTATTTAATTGTAAGCTCCATAGCGGTAAGGCGCGTAACGATAACGGCGAGGAGGTAGATGAGGAAGACGGGGGCTATGATTACGATTACAGCAACAACCGCTCGCAGGTGAGCGATGAAGACGACGAGTTTTGGCAAAAGTACGACAATTACTATACCGAGGGTTTCAACTGGCAAGACCGTGACGATGCCTGTACCCCATCGTACTACAATAAGCATCGCTGGGCTACCCGCAACATCATTGCCTCCAACATCGGCCTGATAGCCAAACGCGGCAACGACAACAGCATGCTGGTAGCCGTAACCGATATTTTAACCGCCGAACCGATGGATAAGGTGGATGTGGAAATACTGGATTATCAAAAACAGGTGATTTACAAAAACACCACAGATGGCGATGGACTGATAAAATTTGACCTGAAACGCAAACCTTACCTGCTGGTAGCCAAAAAAGGCGCACAGCGCGGTTATCTCAAACTGGATGATGGCAGTTCGCTCCCGCTATCGCGCTTTAACGTTGGCGGCGAGGAAGTACAAAACGGGTTGAAAGGTTTTCTGTATGCCGAGCGTGGCGTTTGGCGCCCCGGCGATTCTATCTATACCTCATTTATTTTAGAGGATAAACAAAAAACCCTCCCGCCAGATCATCCGGTCGAGTTTGAATTGTATGATCCTAATGGCAAGCTTTACAGGCGCATTACCCAAACTAAAGCTTTGGATGGTTTTTACAGCTTCCATACCGGTACAGAAACCTCATCCCCTACCGGCAACTGGACGGCTACTGTAAAAGTTGGCGGCGCTATTTTTAGCAAAAGCATCAAGGTGGAAACCATTATGCCAAACCGGTTAAAGCTTAACCTGTCGTTCGGCGGGGCGGCCGAGTTAACCAAGGGCAACAATGCCAATGGCAAACTGAGTGCACAATGGTTATTTGGCGGGGCGGCACAAAACCTTAAAGCCAAGGTTGATGCCTTTTTATCGGCTCAAAACACCTCGTTTAAACATTATGAAGATTATGTGTTTGACGATCCAACCCTCGCCTTCAACACCCAAATCCAAACCATTTTTGACGGCAGGCTGAACGAAATCGGCACCGCCGATGTGGATGCTAATGTAAATGTAGAGAAGCAGGCCCCGGGGCAACTGCGGGCCAACTTTTTGATAAAAGTATTTGAACCGGGCGGTAATTTCAGCATTAACCAGGTAAGTATGCCTTACAATGTTTACCCGGCTTATGTGGGTATTAAAACACCTAAAGGCAGCGATATGTCGGGCATGCTGGTTACCGATAAAGACCACATGATTGACATAGCCGATGTTGACGTGAACGGCAAAGCCCTGCCCGGTAGCCGCAATGTACAGGTTGAGCTATACAAAGTGCAATGGCGCTGGTGGTGGGATGAAACCGGCGATGAAATGAGCAACTTTACCCAGGATAAATACAACAAACTGATCCGCACCGAAACCGTTAGGCTAACCAACGGTGCCGGCAAATGGAAGCTGCGGATTGATAAAGCCAACTGGGGCCGCTATCTTATCAAGGTAAAGGACGAACAAACCGGCCACTCAACCGGCAAAATTATTTATGTTGATTGGCCAAACTGGTCGGAAAGACTGCAGTCAACCAATCCAACCGAGGCAGCAATGCTGTCGTTCACTTCGGATAAGCAAACTTACAAGGTTGGCGATGAAGCTACTTTAACCATCCCAACCGGCGAGAACGGACGCGCGCTGATCAGTTTTGAAAACGGCAGCAAGGTTTTAAAAACAGCCTGGATAGATACTAAAAAAGCGCAAACACAATACACTTTTACGGTAGATGAAAACATGGCGCCCAATGTTTTTGTAAACGTTACGCTGCTGCAACGCCATTCACAAACGCTGAACGATTTGCCTATCCGCATGTATGGTGCTATACCGTTAACGGTAGAAAATCCCGAAACCATCCTGAAACCGGTCATTAGCATGCCTGATAAGATCAGGCCAGAAACGCAATCGGCCATTACCGTTTCCGAAGCATCGGGCAAGGAAATGACCTATACCGTTGCCATTGTTGATGAAGGTTTGCTCGATCTCACCAATTACAAAACGCCAGATCCGCACGATGCCTTCTACGCCCATGAAGCTTTAGGCGTAAAAACCTGGGACCTGTTTGATTATGTGATCGGCGCTTTTGGCGGTGGCCTGGAGCGCATTTTAAGCATCGGCGGCGACGGTAATCTGGGTAACAATAAAAACGTGCAGGTAAATCGCTTTAAGCCGGTTGTAAAATTCCTGGGGCCATTTCACCTTAATGCCGGCGAAACGCAAACCCAGCGCTTTACCTTACCGCAATACATCGGTTCGGTTAAGGCAATGGTAGTGGCTGGCCATAACGGTGCTTATGGTGTTGCCGAAAAGGCTGTTGCCGTTAAAAAACCTTTGATGATATTGGCTACCCTACCGCGGGTGCTTGGCCCGTCGGAGAGTATCCAGCTTCCGGTTACGGTGTTCGCGATGGAAAGCAATATCAAAAACGTGAGCATACAGGTGCAAAGCAACGCCTTCAGCAACCTAAGCGGCAATAATCAAAAAACGTTGACCTTCGACAAACCGGGCGACCAGATGGTAACCTTTGATTTGAATGTGAAAGATTTTGTTGGCGTAGGCAAAGTGAAAATAATTGCCAAAAGCGGATCGGAAACGGCGGCTTATGACGTTGAGCTTAATGTGCGCAACCCCAACCCGCCAATTACCCGCATCATTCAAAAAGAACTGGCCCCGGGCGAGATCTGGAATACAGCATATCAGCCTGTTGGTATCAACGGTACCAATAAAAACACTTTGGAGGTTGCCTATATCCCGCCGCTGAACTTATCAAAACGGTTGGATTACCTGATCGAATACCCACATGGTTGTGTGGAACAAACCACATCATCGGCATTCCCGCAACTGTATTTAAACCAGTTGCTCGATCTGTCGCCAAAACAACGCGGCGAGATTGACCGGAACATCAAGGCCACCATTAACAGGCTTAACGGCTTCCAGGTACAGGGCGGCGGTTTAAGCTACTGGCCGGATGAAGGCGAACCAAACGAATGGGGCACCAACTACGCAGGCCATTTTATGTTGGTTGCGCAAAGCAGGGGCTACAGCATGCCGCTTGGTTTTATTGACCGCTGGAAAAAATTCCAGAAACAACGTGCACAAAACTGGGTACCACGCAAAGAACCTTACTATTACGAAGATGATTTGACACAGGCCTACCGTTTATACCTGCTCGCCTTAGCCAACTCGGCCGAACTGGGTGCTATGAACCGCCTGCGCGAGTTTCCGTTGCTGAGCGATGCCGCCAAATGGCAGTTGGCCGCCGCCTACAAACTTGCAGGCAAACCCGAAGTTGGCTTGCAAATGATAGCAGGATTGCCAACCACGGTTAAACCATACAACAGCCTGTGGGGCACTTTCGGCTCAGATTTGAGGGACGAGAGTATGATACTGGAAACCCTAAACCTGCTTGGCCGGAAACAAAAAGCAGCAGACCAGGTTAACACCGTTGCAGCCCGCTTATCGCAGGATGATTGGTATAGCACCCAAACCACCGCCTACTCGCTGATGGCGCTGGCCCAGTTTTACGGGCAGAACAAGCCGTCGGGCAAAATGCAATTCAGCTATCAATCGGGTAGTGCAAAAGGGAACATCAGCAGCAGCTCCTGCGTATGGCAAGGTGCCCTTGGCGCAAACGGCGGTAATATCTACCTAAAAAACAGCAGCAGTAACAAACTATATATCAGGTTAATACAAAAAGGTCAACCTTCATCAGGCCAGGATGTAACTACCAACATCAATCCGGATGTGTTGGAGTTGCGCGTGGGCTATTTTACGCTGAACGGCAAACCGATTGATCCGTCAACCTTAAAACAAGGTACCGATTTTGTGGCCCAGGTAAACGTAAAAAATCCGGGCAAACGCGGCAGGTACGAAAACCTGGCGCTTACCCAGATCTTCCCATCAGGCTGGGAGATCCTGAACAGCCGGATGCTTAACGACGAGGCGTTCAAATCGTCGGCATCTAATTATCGGGATATCCGCGACGATAGGGTGAATACTTATTTTGGTTTATACGAGGGACAGGAATCAACGTTTTATGTAATGCTGAATGCGGCCTATACCGGAAAGTATTACCTGCCGGCAGTGTATTGCGAGGCGATGTATAATAACCAGATCAGCGGGTTGTTGAAAGGGCAATGGGTTGAGGTGGTGAAGTAGGTTAGCGCATTATAAATGATACAAGTCATGCTGATGAGTAAGTGAAAGCAATTGTCTCTGAAGGAGATATGATATTTATCCCTGTCATCCTGAGAAACGAAGGATCTTCTTCGCCCTGTATAGCCGCTATGCTTATTGTAGAAGATGCTTCGTGCCTCAGCATGACAACGTGTTTTTAACATATCATGGGTAACATGTTGCCCATAGCTTAATAAAAATGGGGGTCATGCTGAGCCCGTCGAAGCATGGTGGGCAGGCCTCTGCGCGATCCTTCGACAGGCTCAGGGTTGACAGGCCTCCCCCGCTCAATGTCGTATAATCTTCAAAGGCGTTCTTGCGCTCGTTTTTAACGAGTGCTTAATGTGGGTTGGCGATTGCATCACCCGCGTTTACGTTACAAACGTAAACCCATTTTAAGCACTCGTTTGGAAACGAGCGCAAGTGGTTAAATAGTTAAACTTCTTTACGCTTCTTCGCCTTTGCGTACTTAAATCACATCAAACAAAAAAAGACCAACCTCAACGGCTGGTCTTTTCCATATCGTATAAAACTAAAATCTTACAACGAGAACAGTTTATAAGCCACCGCCAAGCTGAATAAGCTTACACGGGTATGCGAGTTATCATTGCCATAAGCAATTTTATTTAAACCACCTTCGTAACGCAAATCGATAGAAAGGCTGCTGATATCGATACCCGCACCTACCTGTAAAGCGTAGTTGGCATCTTTATATTTTAAACGGGCTGCTTCGGCTGTAGCACCTGATAGGCTTTGATCTTTGTTAACAGTGAATGACAATACTGGCCCTCCGTAAAATCTGCCTCCAATCCCCAAAGCGCCTACCTTACCGCCCAACAATAAAGGTACATCAACGCTTGTAAAATTTGCCTTTGCGGTACCCATTCCGTCATCTGTTTTAACAGTTACATTTTTCCCTGTAACGTATAACTCCGGCTGAAAAATAAAGCCTAACCCACCAATCCTTGCCCATGCACCCGCCTGGTAGCCTGCTTTGTTATCATTATTAAAAATACCGTTAGATGGGAAGGTTGAATAGTTTAAACCGCCTTTCAAACCGAAAGAGAAACTTGGAATTACCTGAGCCCGGCTGATGCCCACAGATAACAGCATAATTGCAAAAGAAAGTAAAATTGTTTTTTTCATTTTTCTTAGGATTAGTAGTTGATATATAGGCAATTTAAGCCCTGGTTTAAAATTAGAAATATCCGGTTAAAACTTTAAACCACTATACGGATATAAAGTTTTAACCGGATATATTAACTGATAATCTGCGATAAAAGTATAACTTTTTTACAAATCCAAAAGCTTTTACAATGCTAATTTGCCCTGGTAGTAATCTAATATTTTGTTGTAGATATAGCAATCGTACCTGGCATTGATCAGGTTGATGCGCGCCCTGTCGAGGTTGTTTTTGGCAACAACGTAATCTACCGATGTTAATACACCTGCATTGAAACGGATCTCGGCGGTACGGAACGATTCGGCGTACGATTTAACCTGGTCTACCAGTACAGCATACTTATCGTAGGCCGAGGTCATGTTCAGGTAAGCTGTTTCAACGTTTTGTTTTAGCTTAATTTTGGTATTTTCTTCGATGTATTTGTAGTTCAGCAGGTCGATTTTGGCTTTAGCTACTTTGTTATGATTTTGGAAGTAATTTAAGATCGGGATCCTAAGGCTTACACCAAACTGGGTGCTGTAGTTGTTTTTAAACTGATCGTAATAACCAATGTCTTTGTTAACGTAATTAGCCTGATTGGTTAAAACGGATTGCTTACCATTCGGCGTATTGATATAACCACCGGTGTTAACCACTGATGAATCTTTAAACACCGAGGTTTGCGCCGCGCTTGAGTAGTTGGTATATAAACCACCGTATAAGCTTATGTTTGGCAATAAAGCTCCCTTAGCTACGCTCACCGCTTTTTCGGCACTTTGCCGGCGAAGGGTAGCCGCCTTAACCAAGGCCAGTTCCTGCAGGGCTGTTTCATAGATCTGATCGGACGACAGGGCGCTTTGTTTGGCTACATCCTGTGCATTAATAGGCTGCAATACAAAATTTTTACTGTACGGGATATTCAAGATCTGCATCAGGCTCAGTTTGGCATTTTCCAGCGCGCTGTTAGCGTTCACTACGTTCAGCTTGTTATCACCTAAAGTACCTTGTAAATCGTACAGATCCGACGGTAATTTATTGGCACCATCTTTTTCGAGGATGGTTAGGCGCTCCACCTGTTTGGCCGATACATCTACCTGGTTTTTAACGGCCGCCAATAGTTCGGTATTATCAAGCACCAACAAATAAGCGGTGATTACATTAATAGTAACCAGGTCTTTTGCCTGCTGCAGATCCATTTTACCGGCCTGGTAAGCTAACGAGGTTTGTTTGATAGCATTTACGTTTTGCAAACCACCAAACAAAGTAAGGTTTGATTCGAGGCTGTAATTGCCATAAGTTAATGATTGGTTTACATAAGCATTGGTAAACGGGTTAATGTTACGACCGTTGTTAATACCATGGTTTACGTTGCCGTTTAGCGTAGGCAGCATATTTTCTTTAGCCTGGTTAAAATCAATCCGGGCGCTTTGTGCTTTCAGCTCGCTTTGCTTAACATCAAGGTTGTTTTTTATGGCGATGTCGATGCATTTTTGCAGGGTGTAGGTAGAATCTGATTGCGCGTTGGCTTTTGCCGACGATAACGCAACCAAACCAAAAAGTATAAATTTATAGTATCGCATTTTATTATTGAGTTCAGAGTTTTCTTGATGAATCGATCCTGCCATCCAGCAAATCGATAATGCGCGAACCGTATTCGGCATTTTTTTCGGAGTGGGTAACCTGTATAATGGTCACGCCGTCTTCCTTATTCAGCTTACGGAACAGCTCCATGATCTCCTCCCCTTGTTTTGAGTTGAGGTTACCTGTGGGCTCATCGGCAAGTAATAATTTTGGTTTGGCAATCAGGGCACGGGCTATGCCTACCAGTTGTTGCTGGCCGCCCGATAATTGTGCAGGGAACAAATCTTTTTTACCTACGATGCTGAAACGATCTAACATATCGGCCACCATGGCTTTACGCTCGGCGCTTTTAAAATCCTGGTAAATAAGCGGGGTTTCGATGTTTTCGTAAACGGTAAGCTCATCAATTAAATGATAAGCCTGGAAAACGAAACCGATGTATTGTTTGTATAAAGCCGAACGCTGTTTTTCTTTAAGCTGATGCACCGCATGGCCCTCAAAGTAATGGTAACCATCTGATGGTTCGTCGAGCATCCCGATAATATTCAACAGGGTTGATTTACCTGATCCTGAAGGTCCCATGATCGAAATAAATTCGCCTTCGTCCACCTCAAGGCTCAGATCGTTCAGGATGATATTTTTGTTGCCTCCTACCTGGAAATACTTTGAAATATGCTGCAGTGATAACATTTTTAATTATTGAATTAGCTTGTTAGTAAATAAATGAGTTAAACAATAATACTCATCATTTCGCGATTAACATATCAATAACATACCAAAGTTATATCTAACTAAAAATCAACACATTAAATGATTTTAGCAAATTATTACTGTTCGCTTATGTAACAGAATGCGTACGGTTATGATACAGTGGTGGTTTAGTGATTGGAGGTAGGTGGTAGTGATTGGAGGTTAGAGATTGGAGATCAGTTGCGTAAAAAACAAACGTCATTGCGAGGAACGAAGCAATCGCGAACTATACAGGGCGGATTTGCATGGCCGCTCTGCCTATCGGGGATTGCTTCGTTCCTCGCAATGACGCTTTAATATCTTCGGAGCAATAGATTCCGTCGTGCTAACTAATCTCTAATCACCAGCCTCTAATCTCCAGAGCGCAGGCTTTTCACCGGATTAGCCAGCGCTGCTTTTAAGGATTGCACGCTAACGGTAATAAATGCCACCAGCACAGCCACAGCCCCTGCGGCAACAAATACCCAAAGCTGGATGCTGATTTTGTAGGCAAAATCCTGTAACCAACGATGCATGGCATACCATGCTATTGGCGATGCGATAATAACCGAGATAACCACCAGTTTCAGGAAATCGCCCGAAACTAACCTTACAATGCTAAATACACTTGCACCCAATACTTTACGCACACCTACTTCTTTTACCCTTTGTTTGGTAGAGAATACTGCCAGGCCGAATAAACCGAGGCAGGAGATGAATATGGTAACCAATGTAAAGGCTGTTAATATCGAGCCTGTACGCTGTTCTGATTTGTACATATCGTCAAATTCCTGGTCGAGGAAGTGATATTCAAAAGGTGTTGCCGGGTTAAAGGCGCTCCATTTTGCTTTTACGGCGGTAATGGTTTGCGGGAGATGATTGCCGGATGTTTTGATCAATATCTTGCCAAAATAATCTTCAGTAAACATCACTATCGGAGTTATTTCCTGGTGTACCGAAGCGAAGTTGAAGTTTTGTACAACACCCCTCACTTCACCTGTCCTACCATTAAGGCCGATGTGTTTACCTATCGCTTCATTTGGTTTCCAGCCTAAGGCATTAGCGGCTTTCTCGTTAATGATAAAGCCATAGCTGCGTTGGTTTTGGTCGGCTGTTACCGAGTTTTGCTCATCGGCATTGGTAAAATCGATACCTTCAAGCAGTTTAATGCCGAGGGTTTTCAGGAAATTGCGTTCAACCGGGAGGGCGGTTACCGATAGGTTGTAGTCGCTGTTTTTGCCGTCTGCTTTGTTGATGCTGTAGCCGCCATGCACATCCACCGGCGAATCGTACGAGGCCGTGGCGTTCAATACGCCCGGTAATTGCTGTACTTCATTATTAAACGTTTTAACCTCGTTTAATGATTTGCCGCCGATGTCCAGCACCATTACCTGCGAACGGTTGATGCCGATATTAAGGTGTTGGATAAATTGTAACTGGCTGCCTGCAATAACCGTACAGATCATGAAAAACACCGATACCACAAACTGAAATATCACCAGCGAGCGGCGCAGGTTCCGGCCTCCGGATGTATTGGTAAGCTTTCCTTTTAAAGTAACGATAGGATTAAATGCCGACAGGTACAGTGAGGGATAAGTGCCCGCCAAAAATGTCACTACGATAAACAAACCAACCGAAGCCAAAACCAGCCACGAAATATCCCAGGTTTGAAAACTTAATTGCTGCCCCGAAAAATCGCTGAACCATTTAAAGCTGATATCGGCCAAAAACAAACCACCGATCAACGACACAAGAGTAATCATGGCCGATTCGGTAATAAACTGCGTAAACAACTGGCCGCGGGCCGCGCCCATCACCTTCCTTACCCCTATTTCGTGGCCACGCTCGATAGATTTAGCTGTTACCAGGTTAAGGAAGTTAACACAAGCCAGCAGCAACAAAATAACCGCTACCGCGCCTAAAATGTAAATGTATTTGATATTGCCGGATGCTGTAAGCGGATAGGTTGCCTGCGATTTAAGGTGAACATCAGTTAAAGGCTCAAGCGTGAACCACATTTTATGCCCCTGTTTAAAATCGTCTTTAAACATATCGGCAACATACGCGTTCATCTTTTTTTCAACCGAAGTAGCATTTGTTCCTGGCCTCAACAGCAGGTACGAATAATCATTTGCCGAATCCCATTTACGGGTTTTAGCATGCTCGGTAAATGCCGCCGAGCCCATCATATCAAACTTAATCTGCGAATATTCGGGCACATCCTCTACCACGCCGGTAACCATCAGGTTTTGCTTGTTGTTCACCTTCAAAATTTTACCCATGGCATCTTCATTGCCAAAATATTTTTTTGCGGTGGAGGCCGTTATCACTACCGAGGCAGGATTAGTTAAAGCAGTGGCGGCATTTCCGCTCAAAAATTTAAAACTGAAAATCCTGAAAAATGGCTCGTCGGCCAGCAGAAACCGTTTTTCATTAAATAGCTTATCCTTGTATTGAACGGGATTGTTATACCATATAATACGTACGCCCTCCTCAATCTCCTGCAATTGCTGTTTAAATACAGGCACCGGGGCCGTTGGCGTTACCGATACCGATTTAGCTTCGGCATCATCCGACGATTTATAATTGTAAGCCACACGCACAATACGATCAGCATTTTTATGAAACCTGTCGTATCGCAACTCATTTAACAAATAGGTGGCCAATAGTATAAAGCAGCCAATACCAACCGCCAAACCTGCAATACTTATTAACGAAGTAACCTTATTGATAACCAGGTTACGCCATGCTGTTTTTATATAATTTTTAATCATAGTTCAATGGTTCATTTGTTCAATGGTTCATTGGTACTCATTAGCTTTGAGGCCAACTAATCTCTAAACTCCAACCTCTAATCACTCGGAACGCAGACTTTTAACCGGGTTAGCTACCGCGGCTTTAATGGCCTGGAAACTTACCGTTGCAAAGGCAATAAGCAGCGAAACCAGGCCGGCAATGCCGAATACCCACCAGCTGATATCAATGCGGTAGGCAAAATCCTGCAACCACCTGCTCATCCCGTAAAACGCGATAGGCCATGCTATTACATTAGCTATCAGCACCAGTTTTACAAAATGCCCCGAAAGCAGCAGCACGATATTTTGTACCGAAGCGCCAAGCACTTTGCGTACGCCAATTTCTTTAACCCGTTTTTCGGCGGAGTAAGACGCAAGGCCGAATAAGCCCAGGCAAGATATGATGATAATCAGTCCCGCCAAAATACTTACTACGGTGCTTACCTGGTTATCAACGCTGTAAACTTCGTTAAAATGATCGTCCAAAAACTGGTATTCGAAAGGCACACCCGGAAACTGCTTCATCCAGGTAGCCTGTATAAAGGCCACTGCTTCCTTAGCCCTGGCACCGTTAATTTTAACCGACATCTGGCTGAAACCTTTTCCGTTTACCAAAAACAGGGTTTCAATTTTATAATGCAGGGAGTTAAAGTTAAAATCTTTGGCGATACCCGTAATCACTCCCAACGAATCAAAACCAAAGCGTTGGCCCAACAATGATTCCATATTTTTACCTTTATGATCTTTCAGCAGTTCCTTAGCCAGCGCTTCGTTAATAATATACTGCTTCCAAACAGCCGAGGTATCTTTAGAGAAATTATTGCCCATCGCCAGTTTAATCTTATACAGATCGAGGTAGTTATTATCAACCACCAGCAAGGTTGAAGTAAGCTGGCGTAATGGCGAATCGCCCAGTTTAAAAGAAATGCCGGTTTGGTCAAGATGGCTACCCAAAATATCCTGCGAGGCGGTAACGCCTTGTACCAGGGTATTTGATTGTAATTCCTGCTTAAACAGATCGTATTTATTTTGTGGGATGAGGCTTAACGGCACATTCACAATCTGATCGCGGTTAAAACCGGGATCTTTTTTCTGCATAAAATTGAGCTGTTTGATCACAAACACCGTAGCAATCATCAAAATCACCGCGCTGGTAAACTGCCCAACTACCAAAATATTACGCAACGGCACTTTATTTCCCCCTACGGAAGCAAACGCTCCCTTCAAAACTTTAACTGGCTGGAAGGATGATAGAAACAAAGCGGGGTAAATACCCGATACAATACCAACCAACACGGTGCTTATTAATATCAAACCGATAAGCATCCGGTTATCGTGCAGCGGCAAACTGATGTCCCGCTGGCTTAAGCTATTGATAAAAGGGATAGCAAAAGTTACAAGCACACAGGCAAATATCAAAGCTATCAACGATAACAGCACCGTTTCACCCAAAAACTGCATAGCCAGTTGAAAGCGGCCTGCACCAATGGATTTACGTACGCCTACCTCCTTAGCCCGCTCGGACGAGCGCGCGGTTGAAAGGTTTATGAAATTAATACAGGCTATCACCAGCACAATAATGCCTATTACTGTAAACAGGTTGGTGATATGTTTATCAAACTTTTGATAATTGATATAATCCAACCCGATATCGGCCGAGTTGGCATGCACATCTTTCAGAGATAAAAGGAAAAGCTCATAATTTTTTGAGCCGCCCTTGCCCCGGTATTTTTCAAGATAAGCCGGAAACTTCTTTTCTAAAGCCGCTACGTTTGTACCCGGAGCAAGTTCAAGGTAAGTATTGAGCCAGTTGCCGCCCCAGTTGGTAAACATCCACGGTTTATAAATGCTGCTGAACGAAAACAGGCAATCAAACTGCAATTGCGAATTTTTAGGGGTATTGTCCAATATGCCGGTAACCGCATAGCTTATGGTATCCTGCCCGTAATTGGTAATGGTTTTGCCCATAGGGTCTTCATTACCAAAGATGCGTTTGGCAGCATCTTCGGTTAGCAACACGCTGCGCGGCCTAAGTAAGGCAGTTTCCCTGTCGCCCCGGATGAGCTTAAAATCAAACATTTTTAAAAACATCGAATCAACAAAAAATACCTGCGGCATGTATACCCGCTTCATACCGTAATTAAGTGGAAATTTTTGCTGCCAGCGCACACGGGTAAAGTTTTTTATTTCGGGGAAGTCGGCCTTTAAAGTGGGCCCCATCGGAAACATGGATAAAGCCACTTTTTGCGATGCGCCCATTCCCTCAAACTTCTGCACCTCGTTTAAACGGTATATGTTTTTGGCGTGCAGGTTATCGAAACTTTTTTCATAGCTCACAAAAAGCACAATAACAATACAGGCCGCCATCCCCACGGCAAGGCCAAAAATGTTAATAGCCGAAAAAACCTTGCTTTTCCAGATGTTCCGCCACGCGGTTTTGAAATAATTTTTTATCATGATTGGTTCATTAGTTCAATTGTTCATTAGTGTGGTGGCTGGGGATCTGCAAGGCCTAACCTCCAATCTCTAACCTCTAATCACTCCGACCGCAAACTTTTAACCGGATTAGCCAACGCTGCCGCAGTAGCCCTATACCCTACCGTAATCCATGCGATAACGAACGTTGACAGGATCGACATCACAAATATTTCGGGCCCAATACTGATGCGGTATTGAAAATCTTTTAAATAATTGTGCATTGCCCACCAGGCCAGCGGCGCGGCTATTACAAAAGCAATAAGCAACAAGATGCTGAATTCCTTGCCAAACAGCCACAAAATGCTGCTGATATTGGCACCCAGCACCTTGCGCACGCCAATCTCTTTAGTTTTGCGCACAGCCATAAATGATACCAGGCCATATAAACCAAGGCAACCGATAATGATGGCTATACCGGCAAAGGCTTCTATCAGGTTTAGCAGTATGTTATCCATCTCATAAAAACGGGCTATGCTATCATCCAGAAACTGGTACGAATACAACTCCTCAGGAAAGGTTTGGTTCCAGATCTTGTCCAGTGCTGCCAGTGTTTCTTTCGAGTTGCGCATATCCATTTTTACCGCAATGCTGTAATAGCCCTGGTAGTTAGGCATGATACAGATAGGCGCGATTTCGGTATGGAAAGAGTAATTATAAAAATCTTTCACAACGCCAACAATCGTTCCTTTGTATGACCGGCCGTTAACAGCCATTGTTTTACCGATCACGTCCTGCGGCTTCATGCTTAGCTTTTTAACAAAAGTTTCGTTCACCAGAAATTCTTTTACCGAATCGCCTTTGAAATAATTTCTGCCCGCAACCAGTTTTAAACCGAACGTGGAGAGGTAATTTTCGTCGGCCTGTTTAGTGTTAATGCTCCAATGCTCATCTTCAGGGCGGTTATTGAACTGGATGCCGGTGTTGCTGTTTGAACGCGATGCAGGCGGATTATAGCAATAGGTAACATTTTCCACGCCTTTAATCTCATTGAATCGGTTACGCATGGTGCTCATCTTCATGTTATCGTTTTGTGGCAGCGGTAACACCACTATCGCCTTTTTGTTAAAGCCCAGATCGGCGTTTTGCGAATAGTGCAGCTGCGATACCACGATGATGGTACCGATAATCAGCACCTGCGATATGGTGAACTGAGTAACCACCAACACCCTGCGTAACGAAAACCCGCCAACATCCCTTTGGGTCAGTTTACTTTTTAAAGCCTGGATAGGTTGAAACCTTGCCAGTACCAAACCGGGATACGATCCTGATAAAAACACAACAGCTATAGCTATCAGCACAATAAACAGCGTTAACTGCGGCCAGTTAAATGCCATTTGCGAATGGAACAGATTGTTTAATGGGTTGAGCGCCAACTCGGCCAAACCAAGGGCCACACCTACTGCTATGAAGCTGATTATAGCCGTTTCGGCAATAAACTGCCAGAATAGTTGTACCGGCAAACTCCCCAGCACTTTACGCACGCCAACCTCTTTTGAGCGGTTGAGGGCCTGCGCGGTGGCCAGGTTTACAAAGTTTACACAAGCGGTGATAATCAGAAACAGGCCGATGAAAAACAGTGCCCACAGATATTTTTTATCAGCATAGCCCCCTAATTCCCTGTCGAAGTGCATCTCGGCGATGGGCTGCAGTTTAAAACGCCATACCTGCAAATCGCGGCCGGTGTAGTTTTTCTTCACCAGTTGCAGCATGCCTTTTTCGGCTTGTTCTCTTGTGATACCCTTTTTTAGTAAAGTATAAGCCTGGGAGCCGCTGTATACACCACCCCAGTTATTTTCACGGTCCTTACCGCCATACTCGTCCATACTGCTGTAGGATACATAGATCTCAGAACGGCGGTCTGTATTATTTGGCAGATTTTTAAGCACACCGGTAACCGTAAAATTCACCTTGTTATCCAGGCGGAAAACTTTGCCTATCGGGTTATCATTACCGAAATATTTATGGGCAATTTTCTCGGTGATAACAGCCTCATTGGGATGAGCCAGTATAGTTTTGCTGTCGCCTTTCAGCAATGGAAAATTAAGAATGCTGAAGTAATCCGGCTCTGCAAAAGAAACACCGTTATCTTCGCCAAATTTTTTAACATCATTCCCTTTGGTTATAGTGATCAGCGTTTGGTTAAAATCAATTACCCGCGCAGTTTTTTCACTATAGGCTAAATCAGTACGATAGCCTTTGGCCAGTGGCTGAGGTACGGCCCCTACCCGGCTTACATCCTCGTCATGAAACTCGGTATAAAAACGGTAGATCCTGTCTTTATTTTGGTGAAAGGTATCAAAGCTAAGGTGATAGGTAATCAGCGTGAAGATCAATATCCCGCAGGCCATCCCCAAGGCTAAACCAATAACACTGATACTTGCATAAGCCTTGTTACGAACCAAATTTCGCCAGGCAATTTTTATATAATTTTTTATCATATTCTTCGATCATTATGTCATTAGATCATTGAGTCATTTTATTTTGCCATTCCGTCATCTGGTCATTTTTAATTTGCCCCTTGCAACAATGACTTAATGGCGCGCAGCAAATGACTCAATGACAATTTATTCCGAACGCAAACTCTTCACCGGGTTTGTCAACGCCGCCTTTATCGCCTGGAAACTGATAGTAACCAGCGTAATAACTATCGCTGCTACGGCCGAAAGCACAAACACTCCCGGACCAATAGTAATACGATATTCATATTTCTGCAGCCAACCCTTCAAAAAGTAAAAGGCTACCGGCGTTGCTATTACACAGCTTAACATTACCAGTAAAATAAACTCTTTTGATAACAGCAGCCACACCTGCGCAATTGAGGCACCCAATACTTTGCGGATCCCGATCTCTTTGGTGCGCTGCTCGGCTACGTAAGCTGCCAGGCCAAACAGGCCAAGGCAGGAGATAAAAATAGCCAGCCCGGCAAATACCCCGGCCAGTTTACCAACCAATGCTTCAAGGCTGAATTTGCGGTTGTATTCTTCATCAATAAACTTATAAATGAAAGGATAAGCCGGGTTATACGTATCAAAGATCTTTCCTATTTTTTTAAGGGCATCCTGTGTATTTACATTGGGCGCAAGGCGGTACATAATATTGTTGCCGCCCCTGCCATGGTTAAATATGGTAGGCCTAACCGGCGTAAAAGGCGATTCCATCAAGGCATCTTTTACAACGCCTATTATTTTTACTTTGCCTAAAAAGCTGTAGTTTATTTCCTGATTGAGCGGATTTTTCAGACCCATACGTTTAGCCGCGGCTTCGTTAATTATTACGCTTGCACTATCGGTAGCCCAGGTATCGGCAAAATCACGTCCCTCCTTCAGGGTAATACCCAATGTTTTAAAGTAACTTGGCGATACGGAGATGGCACCTACGTTTATCCCCATTTCGCCGGCATTTTTACCCGGCCAGTTATCCACGCCGGCATGACTATAAATATCGGTAACAGGACTCGATGCCGAAGCTACGCTTTCAACCATTCCTCCGGCAATCAAATCGTTTCGTAAGGCGCTGTAATTACGTTCAAGATCGCCGCTCATATCAGTAACTACCAATCGCTCGGCACTATAACCTGTAGGGCGGTTTTTGGCGTGTTGAATTTGCTGGTAAACGATAACGGTGCTTATAATTAACGCTACCGAACAGCTAAACTGCGCCACTACCAAAATTTTGCGTGGCAGTGAGGCTGCTTTACCCACTTTGATAGTTCCCTTTAAAACCTGCACCGGATTAAATGAAGAAAGATAAAATGCCGGCCTGCTGCCTGCCAGTAAACCGGCAAATAAAACGTAGGCTATCATCAACACCCAAAACCAAACATTGCTGTAAGGTATGCTGATGGCGCTGCCAACTATCTCATTAAACGATGGTACCGCCAACTGCACCAAAACCACCGATAAAATAAATGCGATAAAAGTGATCAATACCGATTCGGCCAGGAACTGGGCAATCAAATCGCTCCGTTGCGAACCTATGGCTTTGCGTACCCCAACTTCGCGTGCACGCTTTTCTGAGCGTGCGGTAGACAGGTTCATGAAATTGATACAGGCAATCAACAGCACCAAAATGCCTATCACGCTAAACATCCGCACATAATCAATAAAACCGCCAACGGCTTTACCGTTTTTAAAATCATTATACAGGTGCCATTTTTTTAGCGGATGAATAATCACTTCGGGCTTAGCCGGGCGCATTTGTTCGCTGTGGTTATATACGATGTTTTTAATTTTTGGCGCTATCTGCTCCATAGTTACACCGGGTTGCAGCTCCAAAAACATGTTGAACGAGTTATTGATCCACATGGTGCGGGCACCTTTCATCCAGTCTTCGGTGGCTTCTTTAAAGCTAAATGGCGTTAAAAAGCTGAATTGTATGGTAGCATTTTTAGGAATATCCTTAATAACACCGGTTACCTTAAGGCTTTCATGGTTATCATAACGAACCACTTTATTGATAGGATCAGCATCGCCAAACAGTGCCTTAGCGGTCGATTCATTCAGGATGATAGAATTTGGCTGGGTAAATACATCTTTGGCATTACCTTTTACGAAAGGATATTTAAAAATCTGCAAAAAATCGGGATTTGCGGCGCCGCCTGCAACGTAAAACTTTTTATCGCCCACCAGCAAATCGTGCCATTGCATGCCTACCCAATCGGTTTCGGCAACACGTTTAATACCGGGAATTTCCTTACGGAGCACCTCGGCCAGCGGCAGTGAAACAGCCGCCTGGGTATGTTCACCATCGTGCTGGGTAGTAAAATGTTGTTCAACCTGGTATAGTTGCTCATAATTGGGCAAAAATCTGTCGTACGAGTACTCGTTGACAACCCAAAGCCCAATCATCAGCGCCACCGCCATCCCCGCGGCAAGCCCCAGAATATTAATAGCGCTGTAAACCTTATTGTTAAGGATATTGCGCCAGGCGATTTTCAGGTAATTCTTTATCATCTTTTATATCATTAGGTCATTTACTTCGTGTCATTTTGCTGCGCGTCATTGGGTCATTTGCTTTGCGTCATTGAGTCATTAAGTCATTTTGCTGCACACGTCATTAGGTCATTAAGTCATTTTTGTTTTGCGCCCTGCAACAATGACTTAATGACCTAATGACTCAATGACTATTCACTTCTAAGGCTTTTAACCGGGTTACTCAGCGCTGCTTTTACAGCCTGGAAGCTTACCGTTGCCAATGCTATTACAATTGCGGCAATCCCCGCGGCTGCAAATACCCACCAATGTACCGTAACACGATACTGGTAATTTTGCAGCCAGTTATTGGCTGCATACCAGGCCACCGGGAAAGCGATGAGGCACGAAATTGCCGCCAGCTTTAAAAAATCGCGCGATAGCAATCCTGTTAAACCGGCTACCGATGCACCAAGCACCTTGCGAATCCCGATTTCCTTGATCCGGCGTTCGGCGGTATACGCAGCCAGGCCAAACAGGCCGAGGCATGATATCATAATGGCCAACGAAGCGAATACACCTGCCAGTTTGCCGGTTAGGTTTTCGGTTTTAAACAGCTGATCGAAATCGGCATCTACAAACTTATAATCGAAGGGGTAGCCCGGGTTGGCGCGTTTATAAACGGCTTCAGCTTTAGCCAGCGCATCTGTTAAATTAACGCCCTGTTTAAAGCGGATGGTTAATACGTTGTTGTTTTGGGGATGGCTAAACAGCATGAGCGGTGCGCCCGAAACATACATATCGTTGTACAGGAAATCTTTAATAATGCCGGCTACCTGGAACCTGGCACCGCCGCCATCCCTGATAATGCCGCCTACATGACCGGCTTTACCCATTTGCTTGGCAAAAGCTTCGTTAATTATTACGTTGTTACTATCCGGTTTGGCGTTTGCATAAAAATCACGACCGGCAAGCAGTTTCATATTCATGGTTGATACAAACTGCGGGCTCACATTTTCAATAGTGATCAATGGGTTTTTGGATGGATCTTTGCCATCCCATGTATAGTTATCGGTATTGCTCCAAATTTGCAATACATCGTATTCGCTTAATGAGGCATCGGCCACAACACCGGTTTGTTTCAGTTCGGCATTTACAGCAGCGAAATGATCGGTTATTTTGCCTTTGGTATCAACATAAACAAGATTATCCTTGTCATAACCCATTTTACGGCTTTTTACATGCTGAATTTGCTGGTAGATAATTACAGTACCGATAATAAGGATGATAGACACGGAGAACTGGATCACCACCAAACTTTGCCTGATAAAGCCGGCGCCGGTTGCCGATGGCAATTTGATATTTTTCAATACCGATATCGGGTTAAACGACGACAGGTAAAATGCCGGGTAACTCCCGGCCAACAAACCGGTAACCAAACCTATCGACAGTAAATAAAATAAGTGCAAAGGTTGCAGCAGATCGATATCCAACTCCTTCTGTACCATATTATTGAAGGTTGGCAAGGCGGCGTACACCAAAAGTACAGCTACAATTACAGCTATAAATGCCATAATCACAGCCTCGCCTATAAACTGTGCTACCAGCTTGCCTTTGCCGGCACCCATCACCTTACGCACGCCAACTTCTTTGGCCCGTTTCTCAGACCGGGCGGTAGACAGGTTCATGAAATTGATGCAGGCAATGATAAGGATGATAAATGCGATCGCCGAAAACAGGCGCACATACTCAATCCGGCCGCCATCCATTTTGCCATCCGTAAATTTATCGCGCAGGTTCCAATCGTTCATGGCAAAAAGGAAGGACACGGTATTGTTGCCTTCTTTTTTAGAGCCGATGTAATGCTCCAGTTTTTTATTTACCGCGTTAATATCTGCCGATGGTTCCAACTCTACATAAGTACGCGCCCAGTTGGCCCCCCAGTTCTGCATCCACGGCTGCATGTGGTCGATATTTTTTAATGGGGCTAACCATTGGGTTTGAAAAGTTGAGTTTTTAGGCAGATCGGCAAATACACCTGTTACAGTAAACTCCCGCTCATTATTCATTTTTAAAGTTTTGCCGATGGGGTTGGCATCACCAAAAAACTTTTTAGCCATGGTAGTACTGATCACTACCGAATGCAACTCGCGAAAAGCATTATTTTCATCGCCCTGCACAAAAGGCAGTTTCAGCATTGAAAAAATTTGCGGATCGGCGTATGAACCATCTTCGTTAATCACCTTATCACCCAAAGCAAACACAGCCTTATCCGAACCCGCGGTGCGCGCCGCATTTTTAATACCCGGAATTTCGGCACGCAAAGCCTCGGCCATAGGCCCGGGCGTGGCCCTAAAGGTTGAGGTTTTACCATCATAGGTTTGATTTTCAAACACCGTGTACAGGTTATCCCGCTTCACAAAGTTGTGATTGAAGGTAAGCTCATCCTGCACCCACAAAAATATCATCGAAGCGCAAGCCACGCCGATAGCCAGCCCGACGATATTTAAAAAGCTGTAAGCCCGGTTTTTCATCAGGCCCCTTACGGTGGTTTTTATGTAATTTCCTATCATGGTTGAAGGTTCATTGGTTCAGTTGTTCATTAGTTCATTCTTTGCAAACTGCCTACTGCTACTGCAAACTGCCTATTGCTACTGCAAACTGCCTACTGCTACTGCAAACTGCTACTCACTTCTCAGGCTTTTAACCGGGTTGGCCAGCGCGGCTTTAACGGCTTTGTAGCCTACGGTTACCCAGGCTATTACCAGCGATGATACTATGGCTAATAAAAAGATCCAGGCACTCATCGAGATGCGGTAAACAAAATTTTGCAGCCAGCCGTTCATAATGTACCAGGCAGCAGGCATGGCAATGATAAACGAGATGCCGATAAGCACCATAAACTCTTTCGAGAACAGGAATACGATACTGCTTACCGATGCGCCTAACACCTTGCGGATGCCTACTTCTTTAGTGCGTTGCACAGCCATAAATGATACCAGCCCGTATAAGCCAAGACATGAAATGAAGATGGCTATGCCGGCAAACACTTTGTATACCAATGCCATTTTATTTTCCTGCTCGTAAAACTGGGCTATTCTCTCATCCAGAAAGTAACCGTTGTAGGCGTACTCGGGATAAGTGTTTTCCCACAGTTTTTGTAGTTCTGCTACGGTTTTGCTAAGGTTGGCAGTTTCTATTTTGATGCCTAACTGCCCTTGGTAACCTTTAGCGGGTGCGATAACGATGGGCTTAATGGCATCACGGAGCGAATTGGTTTTAAAATCTTTCAAAACGCCTACTATGGGTTTCCAATGACCGCCACCTAATCTTACCATTTTACCAATGGCCTGCTCCGGGTTTTGGATGCCTAATTTGTGAATAAAGGTTTCGTTAACCACATATTGTTTAACGGTATCACTAACATCGTAACCTTTACCGGCGGCGAATTTTAAGCCGTAGGTTTTAAAGTAATCAGCATCGCCAAACTTCATAAAGGTACTGAAGCCGATATCCTTGTTCGAGTTATTGAAGTAAAAATTGGTGCCCCAGTTATTATCCGACGATGGTACATCCGAAGAAAAACTAACGGCCTTAACACTTTTGTTTTGAAGCAACTGGTATTTAAACGATTCCATTTTGCCCAGGCTTACGCTATCAGTATAACCGGGGATAATGAGTAGTGCACTTTTGTTGAAGCCGAGATCGGCATTGTTTACAAAATCCATCTGGTTTACGGCTACTATGGTGCCGATGATGAGTAGTTGCGAAATAGCAAATTGGGCAATTACCAATGCCCGGCGCAATGGGATGCCCCCTATTGATGCCGCTGTGATCTTATTTTTTAATGCCAGCACCGGTTTGAAACCCGATACTACCAGGGCCGGATAAACGCCCGATAACAAAATAATCGTCACCGTACTTACCAACAAAAACAACACGCTGCCGGTACTTAACAAAGCGATATTTTCCGGAACATTGGCAACATTTTTTAACTGTGGGATAGCGAATTTAGCAGCGCCAATGGCAAATAATGTCGAAATAATGACGATGATAGTAGTTTCGCCAATTACCTGCAAAATAAGCTGCGGACGGGTACTGCCCAGTACTTTACGGATACCAACCTCTTTTGAGCGACCAACGGATTGAGCCGTAGAAAGGTTGATAAAATTGATAGATGCCATAATAATAATGAGCAACCCGATGAACGACAGTGTGCGCAGGGTGGCCATACTGGTGCTATGATCGCCCAGCGGGTTACCTATCACCTTATCAAAGTGCATATCGCCCAGCGGCTGCGGCACAAGGCTTCTTTCTGAGTTGTTATCTTTTTTGAAGTGTTTGGCAGAGAAGGTTTTGAATTGTGCATCGATATTTGCTTTGCTCATGCCCGGAGGGAACAGCATAAAGATTTCGTGACTGCTGCTGGTAGAATGCCAGTCTTCATTATAATCGTAGGCTTTGGCATGTTGTTTCCAGGTAACAAAAGATACCATCACCTTGAACGGAAAATCACTGTTAGATGGAGCATCTTCAACCACACCGGCTACTTTCAGGGTTAAAACATTGTCCATTCGCAGGGTTTTACCCATGGCGTTGTTCCAATCGCCAAAGTACTTGGTGGCGGTGGTTTTGTCAATCACCACCATATCAGGATTGGCCAATGCCGATGCGCTGCCTGCCAGCCATTTGTAACTGAAAATATCAAAAAACTGCGGCTGGAGGAATAACACGCCAATACCCTCGGTAAATTTTTTATCGCCGGTGTTGCTGCCGGCCGCTTCGGGTACGGTTATAAGGCTGCCATAGCTGCTATTTAAAGCAGCAACCTTAGCCTGCGGAAAATCTAAACGTAAAGCCTCCGTAGCCGGAACAGCTACACCAGGGTTTGTAGTGGTTTCCGCTTCAGATTTGCCCTGCGTAGTAATACGGTATATATTTTTAAAATTGGGGTTATAGGTATTAAAACTCAGTTCGAACTGGATGATAACAAAAATGAGCAAACAGGCGGCTATGCCAACAGTTAAGCCGGCAATGTTTATAGCAGAATAACCTTTATGACGGATAATATTGCGCCAGGCTATTTTGAAGTAGTTTTTCAGCATATCGAATTGTGATTTTCGATAGTAATGTAAAACCTATACCAAAATAACAATCATCTGATTATCAAATATTTAAATCAAATTAAAATATCCAGGTGTTCGTAAGTGTAACACCATGTGTACGGTATTGATACAGTGGTTTTAGTGGTTAGAGACAGGAGGTTAGAGGTTAGAGGTTAGAGGTTAGAGGTTAGAGGTTAGAGGTTAGAGGGGAATGCCTTTTTATCGGCTTTGCTTTAAAACAATTAAAAAAGCCCTTGCAACTTAAACAATGCAAGGGCTTTTTCCTAACCACCGGTCTCTAAACTCTAATCACTTGAACACGACCTCTAATCACCACTCCTCAAACTCCTCGCCGGGTTGGCCAGCGCCGCTTTGATGGATTGGATACTTACCGTTAACAGCGCTACCAACAAAGCCACGATAGCAGCCACGGCGAAGATCCACCACGAAATATTGATGCGATAGGCAAAATCCTGCAGCCACTTATTCATCATGTACCAGGCAACCGGGAAGGCAATGAGGTTGGCTATCAATACAGTTTTCAAAAAATCGGCAGAAAGCAGCCTGATAATGCTTTGCACACTTGCGCCCAGCACTTTGCGGATGCCTATCTCTTTTACACGTTGCTCGGCGGCAAAGGCTACCAGCCCAAGCAATCCCATTGCCGAAATTACAATAGCAATTGTAGCAAAAGATGCTATCAGCGTAGATGAGCGTTGTTCCGCATGGTAAAGTTTGTTATAACCATCATCGATAAAGCTGTATTCAAAAGGTTGTTCGGGTACAAATTTGTTCCATACATTTTGGGCTATTTTTATAGCTGCTGCGGTGTTGCCGGGCGTTGTTTTAATATAAAAACTGCGTGCCCAGTCAGTATGATTATTAATAACCATGGGGCCAATTTTTTCGTGAAGACTCCTGAAATTAAAATCTTTAACCACCCCTGCAACTACACCTGAGTCGCCGTTAAATTTAAACCGCTGGCCAATTACAGGTTGATGAATACCCAACTGTTTTACTGCCGTTTCGTTCAGAATTACATTATGCTGATCGCTGCCTGTTTTACTGAACCAGTGCCCGTCCTGCATTTTCAGGCCCAGGATATGCTGAAAATTTTCGTCGGCCGATATTGTTGCAACCGAAGGTTTATAATCGTCTGGCCTCCCCTCCCAATCCATAGATCCCGACACTTTATTACTGTTGTTAAAAAAAGCATCGTTTGCCGAGCGGGACACCTCGCCTATGGCGCTTTGTTGCTTCAGTTCATTCATGATGCTCCTTAATTTGGGCTCCCGCACTTTATCGTCAAAACCAAGCACCTGCCATGGTATGCTCATTACAAAAACGTGCTCGCGGTTATACCCCAGATCAGCCTTTTGCACAAAGTTAAGCTGGCGGTAAATAATCATTGTGCTGATAATGAGCATTACTGAAATAGCAAATTGTAAAACAACCAGCGTTTTGCGGATGGCTCCATCTTTAAAATTTAAAACAGCCCTGCCTTTAAAAGCGGTTAGCGGCTTAAATGATGATAAAAGAATAGCCGGGTATAAGCCATTAAACACAAAGCAAACCACCAGCGTACCTAATAATAGCAACCAGGTTGTAACAGATGCCAGGGGCTGCACAAAATGCTTTTCAGTAACCTCATTAAACCAAGGCAAACATAATTGAATAAATAAAATGGCAAATGACAATGCCAGAAAACTTACTACCAACGATTCGGACATGAACTGGCCGAAAAGCTGCCCTCTGCCTGCACCCACAATTTTGCGCACACTTACCTCTTTTGCACGTACACTTGATCGTGCCGTAGTTAAATTAACATAATTGATACACGCAGTGGCTACAAGTAAAAAGGCAAGAATGAGGAATATATTAACCAGTTTTAAATTACCTTTCTCAAATGATGTGCTTAACAAACCTGTTTCAAAATGCATCTCTCTAAGGCCAATCACACTCATGGTGGTGTTTTCACTCCCCTTGTTATTTTTCCTGATGATATCGGTTAGTTTTTTGCCAACATCTTTAACATTTATACCGGGTTGTAGCTTCAAAAACGTAAGACCGCTATAATTGCCCCATTCGGCCGACTGCTGTTTTTCATGAGGATTACTCAATTTGGCTTCAACCGGGATCAGCATATCGTACTGAAAACTTGAGTTTGCCGGATTATCTTTAACTACTGCCTGCACCTGGTAATTCATGCTGTCAACCCTTAATGTTTTACCTACCGCTTCGCCATCACCAAAATACTTTTTTGCTGTTGATTGAGTTAAGATCAAACTAAACGGGTTTTTAGAAAAGCTTTCGGCACTGCCAGCCACGAAATCATAATGAAAAACCTTAAACCAATTGGCATCTATAAAGGCATACTTTTTCTCGGTTATCAGTTGATTATCGTGGTGTACCGTTATCATATAACCAGGCCATAAAAATGTATAATTCTTTATACCCGGAATCTCTTGTTTGGCAGCAGGTCCCAGCAAATAAGGTGATGACTCCCAATCCCAAACTTCAGTTTTGGTTAAGGTAAGTTTTGTTTTTATGCGGTATATATTATCTACATCCTTATGGTAATTATCAAAACTGTACTCGTTTTGCACCCAAAGCATTATAAATACCGCCGCGGTAATGCCAACGGTAAGCCCGGCAATATTGATAAACGCTGTTGTACGGTGTTTAATTAAATTACGAAACGCTACTTTAAAATAATTTTTTAACATGTTGGTTCATTAGTTCAATGGTTCATTAGTTCATTAGCAAGTAAACTTCCTGCCGCCACTGCAAACTGCTTACTGCCACTGCAAACTGCCTACTCGCTTCTCAGGCTTTTTGTCGGATTAGCCAGTGCGGCTTTGATTGTTTGGAAGCTTGAGGTGATTAGCGCCGTTAGTAACATTCCGCCGCCGCTTACCACGAAAATCCACCAGCTTATTGATGTTCTGTCGGCAAAAGTTTGCATCCATTTGTTCATGGCATACCAGGCTACCGGGGTTACCAGTATAAAGGCAAGGGCAATGAGCATTACCAGTTCGCGGGACAGCAGGGTTACTATCTGCCCTACAGTAGCGCCAAGCACTTTGCGCACGCCTATCTCTTTGGTGCGCTGGTTGGTATTGTATATCGCCAAACCCAATAAACCAAGGCAACTAATAAATATAGATAAACCGGTTGACCAGGTTAACAAGGTTGAAGTATGCTGTTCCGAATCGTAAAGTTTGGCTATACTTTCATCAAAAAAATTGTATTCAAAATCATCTTCAGGATAAATTTCTTTCCAGGCTTTTTCCATCTGGGCAATGGCGGTTTTCCACTCGTTACCACCCGCGGTTTGCGGTTTAAGCGCTATGTGGAAAGTGCCGTTATTGTAAAAAGCATTGCTGATGTGGATACAGGTAGGTTTTATAGCTGCATGCAACGATTCGGAATAAAAATCGGCCACTACGCCGATGATCTGCATCCGTTTATCGCCGTTAAACTTATCGATGTATTTGCCCACCGCATCAGCCGGATTTTTAAAACCTATCAGTTTTGCATAGGTGTTGTTAATTAAAAACGCCCTTGTGCTATCGCCATATTGCAAATTACGCCCGGCCAGAAGCTTTATTTTGTACACATGGATATAATTAGGATCGCCGTATTTTTCGTACAGCTCAATCTTGGTTTCCTTTTTTCCATCAATATAAGTAGCCTCGGTAGAGTTGGTACTTGTTGATGATGGTGCAGCTTTCCCTGCGCTTATCAGCTCAACCTGGGGGATAGCTTTTAGCCTGTTCATAAACACCTGGTTTTTACTCAACGTACGGTTTTTCCAGGGTGAATTGACAATGACGATAGCATCTTTTTTAAAACCTAAATCTTTGGTAAGTGCATAATGGATTTGCTTGCTCACCAGTACGGTAGCCATTATAAAAAACTGGGCTATAACAAACTGCGTAACGGTTAATGATTTACGCAACCATGAGTTGCGTGTTTTACTACTGTTTGATGCAGCCTGGTTTTTAAGCACCAGCACAGGTTTGTAACCGGATAACAAAGCAGCCGGATAAAAACCGGATAGCAGGCTCACCACAATGGTAAGGATCAGCAGGAATACGAAAAGGCTTGGATGATGAAACAGGTCGAATTCGATTCCCGCAGCAATAAAATCTTTAAATAACTTTAAAATAACCGGCGCCAAAGCCACCGAGATTATCACGGCAAACAGGGTTATTAAAAAAGTTTCGCTTAAAAACTGGGTAACCAGTTGTGCGCGGCTGCTTCCCATGGTTTTACGCACGCCGATTTCTTTGGCCCTTTGCGTAGCCTGCGCCGTAGTTAAATTAACAAAGTTGATGCAGCCCAACAGTAACAAGAATGCCGCGATAGCTAATAAGCCGTAAAGCGTAGTTTTATTTGCAGGATTGCCCGAATCAAACGTGCCGTAAATATTATTAAAGTGAATATCGCTTAAGGGCTGCAAAGTAAAATTACGGGTATTACCCTTGTTTTCCGGTTTCGGCGGGTTATTCTTCTTCAACAATTCATTCAGCTGCTTTTCAAAACCGGATTTGGTTGCATTGGGAGATAGCTTCACAAACAGGATAGACGACGAGGTGGTACCTCCCCAATTGGTAAGTGACAGTTCTTCGGCAAGGGCTTTGTTATCTTTTGCTGATGAGTACGAAACAAAATCGTGAAAAGTAAAGTCGTTATTTCCTTTTAATGGTTCTACAATACCGGTAACGGCCGCGCTAAGGGTATCATAAGTGATTACCCGGCCTATCATCTCGTTGTATGAAAGTTTAGGGAAGTATTTTTTTGCCTGATCTGCCGTTAACACCGTTTGATTCGGCGCGTTCAGGGCGGTTTTTTCCGCACCTGCAAGCCAGTTATATTTAAACATTTTAAAATAACGTCCATCGGCAAGGATCACATTATCCTGTAATTTGAATTTAACGGGCACGCCCCCTTTTCCCGGAACAAGTACATTAGGCTGGCTCAGGGTAAAAAACGGCGCGGTTAATTCAACACCGCTTACATTATTCCGCACAGCCTCTGGTACGGGGCCTGATACGCCGCGGTTATGCGCTTCCTCGCCCGAGAAAGTATAATTGGATACTACGCGGTAAATCCGGTCGCTATCATCAAAATTTTGGTTAAACGTAAAATCGTAATGCACAATAAGGTATATCACCAACGCCGAACTGATGCCGATAGATAAACCGATTACGTTGATGAACGTAAAAAATTTGTGCCGCCAAAAATTGCGCAGAGCAATTTTAAAATAGTTTTTAAACATCTTATTTGGTCATTAAGTCATTGAGTCATTTGCTTCGCGTCATTCAATCATTAAGTCACTTTTTGCTCTGCGCCAATCAAAAAATGACTTAATGACGCGAAGTAAATGACCTAATGACCCGATCTATTCAGATCGCAGGCTTTTAACCGGGTTTGCCAGCGCAGCTTTTATTGATTGATAGCTGATGGTTGCAAAAGCTATAATAAGCGCTATCACACCAGCCATTACAAACACCCACCATTGGATGCTTACCCTGAAGGCAAAATCAAGCAGCCATTTGTTCATAGCGTACCAGGCAATGGGCAGGGCTATCACAGCCGCCACAATTACCAGCTTCAGGAAATCTTTTGATAGCTCGGTAACTATTTGCGGGATACTGGCCCCCAATACTTTGCGCACACCAATTTCTTTTACCCTTTGTGATATGGTAAAAGCCGAAAGCCCAAACAAGCCTAAGCAGGCGATGAATATCGCCAGGCAGGAGAATATGGTGAACAGGTTGCCCTGCTGCTGCTCGGCATTGTATAGTTTTTGAAAGCGCTCATCCAAAAAACTGTATTCAAAAGGAGATTCGGGTTGATATTTTTTCCAGGTTTGTTCGAGGGTTGCTATTGCCGAATTGATATTGCTGCCGTTAATTTTAACCGATACCCGGCCGTAATTGTTATTTGCAAACGACGGCATCTCCATCAGCAAGGGAATGATGTTTTGATGCAGCGATTCGAAATGAAAATCACTTACCACACCTATTACCTTGCCTTTTGTATTACCATAGCCCATATCCCTGCCGATAGCATTTTCGGGGGTTTTCCAGCCTAACACCTGTACAGCAGCTTCGTTAATTACAAAATTATTGCTGTCGGTAGCAAAATCGCGACTGAAATTTCGGCCCGCCACCATTTTGATGCCGTATGTTGGGATGAAGCCATAATCAGTATTCAGGCATTTGATGTCAGCCTTAACGGGCAGCGGTTTATCACCATCAAAAACAGAAGCCCCCTGATCATCCAGTAATCTGCCTGATGGAATGCGCGACGAGCGGCCAATTTCTTTGATAGCCGGGTTACGCAGCACATCGGCCCTGAAGGCTTCAAACTGGTTAGCCGGAATTCCCTTTATGGTAACCAAATGGTCTTTATTAAAACCAAGCGATTTATTCTGGATATACCTTAACTGCTGAAAAACGATGGTTGTGGCAACAATCAGGATTATAGAAATAGAAAACTGAACCACCACCAATACCTGGCGGAACGATAAGTTACCCGAGCCAACTTTAAGAATGCCTTTTAAAACTTTGATCGGCTTAAAGGAAGCCATAAAGATAGCCGGATAAACGCCGCTCAATAATCCGATAACTAAAGGCAACGTTAGTACCGCTATTAAGATTAACGGGCTGAACAAACTGCTAACAGATAAGCCCAGGTCTGAAAGTTGATTGATTAACGGCAACAAAGCCCAGGTAAGCAGCAATGCCAACACCAACGAAAAATAAGTAACCAACACCGATTCGCTTAAAAACTGGGTGATGATCTCTTTTTGCTGCGCACCTATCACCTTGCGAATGCCAATCTCTTTGGCTCTTAAGGTTGACCGGGCGGTAGACAGGTTCATGTAATTGATACAGGCTATCAGTAAAATAAACAAAGCGATGGCCGAAAATATATATACCCTTGTAATGTCCCCATTCTGTTCTACCTCATCATCCAAATGCGAATGCAAATGGATATCCAGGAATTTCTGGATATGCAGTTGTGTAAATTTTGATTGCTTAAAGTTGGCCGGTTGCCCCGGGAAACGCATGTATTTATCAATAAAAGCCGGAAACTGAGCCACAATCCGGTCCATATTGTAATTATCGGGCATCAGCAGGTAAGTAAAAAACGAGTTGTTTCCCCAGTTGGTTTGCAAAGCATTGCGGCCGTAAACCTTATCATCATTAAGGGTATTGAATGAAAGCAGCATTTGCGGGTGCATTTGCGAATTTGCCGGGAAAGGTTTGAAAATACCGGTAACCTTAAAATTGGCGGTATTATCCAGCCTGATCTCTTTGTTTATCGGGTCTTCGTTGCCGAAGTATTTGCGGGCCATATCTTCGGTCATCATAACGGTATAAGGCTCGCTGAGGGCGATTTTAGGATCGCCGGCCACTGTTTTGAGATCGAAAAACTTTAAAAAGTTTTCGTCGGCAAAATACGATCCCTTTTCGGTAAGCAGTTTCTCCTTGTAACGTAAAACCACATCCCCGTTAGGAAACAAGCGGGTAACCATTTTAATATCCGGAAACTCATTTTTAAGCAGCGGACCAAATGGCGGCGCCACAGCACCCAAGTGCAGGTTAACCACACCATCGCCGGTATTAAAACTGCGGCTTACACGGTAAATATTGGGCGCGTTATGGTTAAACTTATCATAACTCAGCTCTTTAACTATGTAAGTTAAAATAAGCAGGCAACAGGTTAACCCAATGGTTAAACCAAATATGTTGATGAACGAGATAAATTTGTGCCGGGCAATATTGCGAAAAGCACTCCGTAGGTAATTCTTTATCATAGCTTATATCATTGAGTCATTTGGTCATTAAGTCATTTTTTTCTTTGTCATTGGATCATTAGTCATCAAGTCATTTTTTCTCGCCGCGTTACAATGACTTAATGACGCGCAGCAAATGCCCCAATGACGCGCTCTATTCAGAGCGTAAACTTTTAACCGGGTTGGCCAGCGGGGCTTTAACCGATTGGAAGCTGATGGTGATTGCGGCCACTACCAGCGCTATTACCCCGGCTAATAAAAACACCCACCATTGTATGCTGATGCGGTAGGCAAAATCCTGCAGCCATTTGTTCATTAAAAACCAGGTTAACGGGAATGAGAATACTGAGGCTATCACAATCAGCTTTAAAAACTCTTTCGAGAGCATTACCGTGATGCTGCCTGTTGACGCGCCAAGCACTTTGCGGATCCCGATTTCTTTTACCCTCAGCCTGATCATAAATGCAGTTAGGCCAAACAAGCCTAAGCTGGCAATAATTAAGGCCACACAAGAAAACACAGTAATTATTTTACCTGTTCGCAATTCGGAGGCGTAAAGCGAGGCGTACTGCTCATCTAAAAATGAATAACTGAAGGGCGCATCCGGTCTGAAGCTATCCCATTCGGTTTTAATTCCGGCTATCAGCGATTTGATATCCGCCGTTTTAATCTTTAAAATAACAGTGCCTGTGCTATGACCGTATAACAACATCAGCGGGGCGATTTTTTGTTTGGCTGATGCATAGTGAAAATCCTTAACCACGCCTACAACATTATAATGCGTACGGGCCGACCTAACGATGGTTTTCCCCACCGGGTTGGCATCACCCCAGCCCAGCCCTTTTACCAAAGCTTCATTCACCACTACCGACATTGAATCGCCGGGAAACGATGAGTAAAAATTACGGCCTTTTACCAATTGTAAACCTAAAGTAGTTACATAACCTTCGTCAACATGGTAAATATTGGTATGGATATCGGCATGACCGCCCTTATCATCAAATTCTTTAGCTGTAATCTGTGTACCATCCATCCCGCCTGATTTTCCGGGCAGACTACTTGATATAGTAGCATTCAAAATTTGGGGATTGCGCAGCAATTGATCTTTAAAAGCATCAACACTTCGGCCCAGGGTATAGGCATCATTAACAACCAGTACCTGATCTTTATCATACCCCAATTTTTTGCTTTGCATATAATGCAGTTGTTGATACACAACAATAGTTGCAATAATCAGCAATGTTGATACTGCAAACTGCACAACGATCAAACCACTACGTAAAAAATTCCGTTCGCCGACCTTCGCACCGCTATTACCTTTCAATACACTAATAATCTGGAACGATGACAGGAAAAAGGCAGGATAGATTCCCGCCAGAACTCCAACCAAAAAGGCGGCGGTAATTTCAATAATCAACGCCGTAGTGTCTAAGAAAAACTCTATCCCGATATTCTTTTGAGCTACATTATTAAACAACGGCAATAAAAGATATACCAACCCCAAAGCCAATAACAAGGCCAGCAAAGTTAGCATAACCGATTCGGTAAGAAATTGTGACACCAGTTTACCTTTTTCAGAACCAAGAACCTTACGGATGCCTACTTCTTTTGAGCGCCTGGCCGAACTTGCAATTGAAAGATTAGTAAAGTTAATCCCGGCTAATATCAATATAAATATAGCCATCGCGCCAAATATATATATGTAATGGATATCGCCCGGAGCCTCCAACTCATACTTTGTAGCCGAATGCAGATGAATCTCGCTTAGGGGCTGTAAATAAAACAGGAAAGTATTAACGAATTTACTGGCCTTGGCAATGCCGGTACCCATATCATGTGCAATTTCGGGCACTACAAACTTACGCACCATTTCGGGGAAGGCGGCCTCCAGCTTTTTGGCATCGGCATTTTTGCTGAGTACGATGTAAGTGAAGAAACCAACATTGCTCCAGGTTTGCTGTGTGCGCTCGGCTATGGGTGTAAGGTTTAAAAAAGCATCGGCGTGGAAATGTGAATTATCGGGTACCTTATCAATTACGCCGGTAACCTTATAAGGCTTACCATCAATGGTAACGGCCTTACCAACGGCAGGTTGGTTGCCAAAATACTTAAGGGCCATGGCTTTGGTAATTACCATCGCCGCCGGATCTGTTAAGCAGGTTCTATTATCGCCTTCAATAAGCGGAATTGAAAACAGTTGTAAAAAGTTGGGATCAACTATTTGTACATGTTCTTCTTTAAACTGGCGGTCGTTGTATTTGATAAACACCGGTCCACGGCCGGTTAAGCGGGTAGTTTCAACCACTTCGGGAAACATATTTTTGATACCCTGAGCTACGGCTATATCAACCATAGGGTATTCGCTTACGCCGTTGTTTTCGATAGAGCGTAAGCCCACGCGGTACATCTGTTTAGCTTGTGCCGGATATTGATCGTAATTTAATTCGCTGTATACATAAGCACAGATCAGCATACAACAAGCCAGGCCCACCGAAAGGCCGAACACATTAATAAACGAGAATATTTTATTGCGTTTTAAATTTCGCCAGGCAGTTTTGATGTAGTTTTTTAACATGAGCGTACGGATAACGTACATAATGCTTTTAAAAGGCATACCAATTATAAATACAACTGATTACCAGTTAATTACAATTATTTTTCAATCACAACTGTACGAAGACGTAACACCATGTGTACGGTTATGATACAAAATTACGTAAGCAAAAAGGCCTGTCGATTTTCATCGCAGGCCTTTGAACATTTTTTTATAACTTCTTAATTTACAGTAAGGCTAACCCGGTTACCGCCGCGCACTTCAACCAATGCGCCGCCGCCGTTCAGTTTGCCTTCTATCCGCTCTTTATCTTTATTGCCCGAAAAGCTGTCGCCAAGATTAGCTTCTACCCTATCGGCACGTACATCAAGGTTTAAACCTTGTTTTGATGGCAATTGCAAATCAACACGACCAGCGCTTACATCAATTTTAACCGATTTACCCACGCTTAAAAACTGCGCATGAAAACTACCCGCACTTGTTGAGGCATCAAGGCTGCATGACAGGTCGGTTAGGTTAATGCTGCCGCCCGAGGTACCTGTTACAAAATCGCCGTCAATTTTATTACCGCTGATACTGCCGCCCGATGTAGTAGCTTTAATATCGCCTTTCAAACCATCAAGATGCAATGAACCGCCAGAGGTTTCCAGCCTGATGCGGCCTGTACAGTTAGTAGCCTCGATGCTGCCGCCCGATGTTTGCAGATCGATATCATCTTTAGAGTTACTTACGTGGATGCTGCCCCCCGAGGTACGGCCTTTGATATTGCCTGCGATTTTATCAAGGTGCAAGCTGCCGCCGCTGGTTTCAAATTGTTGCGTACCGGTTAAATTATCCAAATGGATGCTGCCTCCGCTGGTATTCAGGTTGGTGGCCACATTGGCCGGAACATAAACGCGGAACGAAATGCTCAACGATTTTTTCCAGTCCCAGTTATTATCTTTTTTACTTTTTGCCGATGCGTGTACTTCGCCGCCGCTTACATCAACTTTAAGCTCGTAGTTTTCATCAAGGCGCTTCTGGATCTCTTCTTTTGGCAAATCGCCGTTACCGTTGTTGCCCTGGATAAAAATCTCAACCCTCGGCTGCTCGCCCGAAGCGCCGCTTACCGTAATGCTACCACCCGAAGTATTCACAAATACTTCTTTAACAGATTGGCCCGATAATGATTTGGTTAAATATGGTGTTTTCCAGTTATTTTGAGCTAAAGCCGCGTTACCTGTACAGGCAACAAATAACACAAGTAAATACTTTTTCATAATAATGATTGTTGGTTTATATCTACAAGACCAAAGCTTTTGCTGATACGTTGCATCCGTTTGAAAAATAAATTGATCATTACGTCATTTGCGCTGCGTCATTGGGCCATTTGCTGCGCGTTATTGAGTCATTTTGAACTTTTCAATGACTTAATGACCTAATGACTCAATGACTAAATTATTCATTTTTAAGGCTTTTAACCGGGTTAGCCAGGGCTGCCCTGATGGATTGGAAGCTGATGGTTACAAAAGCGATCAATACAGCAAGTACACCCGCCACGGCCAGTACCCACCACTGGATGTTAATACGGTAGGCAAAGCCCTGAAGCCATTTACTCATCATAAACCAGGCTAAAGGCGATGATATTAAAATGGAGATGAATACCAGCTTTATAAAATCTTTCGACAACATGCCTACGATGGTGGTTACACTTGCGCCTAAAACTTTGCGGATGCCTATCTCTTTGTTACGTTGCTCGGCGGCGTAAGCAGCCAAACCAAACAAACCGAGGCAGGCTATTAATATAGCCAGCGTGCTGAACGAGATAAACAGCTGCCCTATACGGTGCTCCGAACGGTAGGTGGCATCAAAATCCTCATCCATAAACGAGTAGGTGAATTGATGGTTAGGTGCCAGTTCTTTCCACTTATTTTGTACCTGCTCTATAAAAGCCGATATGTTCGAAGCCTTGATCCGCACGCTTATCGCACCATAATCATCGGCATAAGCCAAAACCACCGGACCAATTTTATCTTTAAGCGAGCTGAAGTTAAAATCCTTCATCACCCCTACTATATGGTAAGGCTGCACGCCCCAGGTATCGCGGTAAACGGTTTTATTAAGCGGTGCTTTCTCGCCATAAACTTTTACAAATGCCTCGTTACCAATAATAGCGGCAGTATCGGTAGCCATTGCTGTAGAGAAGTTTCGGCCTGATAGCATTTTAATGCCCATGGTATTGATGTAATTTTCATCAACCGGCCAAAACTCGGTGAGCATATCTTTTTTTATGTCGATGGTTTTATCGGGGAAGAGGCCGGTCATGTTCCTGTCCTGCCCCGTTGGGGTGTATAACGACATGGTGGCGTTGATTACGCCCGGCATCCTGCCAATTTCCTGCTTCAGTATTTTGGCCTGTTTGCCCAATACGTTGGTGTTTTTTACTACCAACACCTGGCTGCGGTCAAATCCGAGGTTTTTATTGTGGATAAAGTTGAGCTGGTTATAAATTACCAGCGTACCGATAATCAGAAAAATAGAGATAGAAAACTGGAACACTACCAAAAATCCGCGTAAAAAACTGCCTTTAAAACCGGTTGCCAGTTTACCCTTTAAAACCTCGATAGGCCTGAAAGCAGATAACACAAACGCGGGGTATAATCCGGCCAGAAATCCAACCACCAATACAACAACAACCAGCGAAGGAAGCAACCATACGGCTGATTGCGGGTTGAAGGCTATCCCTTTACCCGACATCTGGTTAAACAGCGGCATTAAGGCCCAGGCTATAACAATAGCTACTATTGTTGAAAACAAGGTAACCAACAGCGATTCGGTTAAAAACTGGGCAATGAGGTTTTTACGCGCCGAGCCTAATACCTTGCGCACACCAACCTCTTTAGCCCGGTTTGCAGATCGGGCTGTTGAAAGGTTCATGAAGTTTACACAGGCTATAGCCAATATAAATACCGCTATTATCGAAAATATATACACATACTGCATGCTGCCGCCTTTTTCAAACTCGTACTCGCTTACCGAGCGCAGGTGGATATCGGTAACAGGCTTCAGTTCGGTATGTAAATAATTACCGCCGGTTGTCCAGGCTTTGGGGTTGAACGAATTTTTAATATCAATTTGGGTGATTTGTGCTTCAAGGTTTTTAACATTGGTACCCGGCTTCAGCAATAAATAATTATGCACGCCGCTAAAGCCCCAGCCATGCTGCCGGCTTTCAGGTATTGATGAAAACGATAAAAAGAAATCGTATTTAAAATGCGATTGTGACGGTATATCTTTAACAACACCGGTTATTTTATAGGTACCGGTATCATTAACAGTTAAAGTTTGGCCAACCACATTTACCCTGTTAAAATATTTTTTTGCCGTGCTTTCGGTAATTACGGCCGAGTGTGGTTCGGTTAGCGAATTTGCCGGGGTACCATCAATCATGGGCAAGGTAAACACATCAAACAGGTCCGATTCGGCAAATACCACATTCCGTTCCTGGATATTTTCGTTCCCGTTGCGGAAATAATATTTCTGTGGCGATAAAAACAGGGAACTTGTAGGGATCATCCTCGCTATTTTTTCAATTTCAGGAAAGTTACCCTGCAAAGCGTTCTTAAACGGTTCGGGCGAGCCTGCGTACGATCCTTCGCGGCCATTTAGCCTTACGTTTTCCGTGATCCTGAAAATCCTGTCGGCTTTGGTGTTATATTTATCGTAACTCAGCTCATCGGCCACAAAAAGCACAATAAGCAGGCAGGTAGCAAGTCCAACCGATAAACCTAATATGTTAATTGCCGTAAACCCCACATTTTTCCGCAACGAGCGAAAAGCCGTTTTAATGTAATTCCTGATCATAATTTTATCGTCATTTTTTCTGGTCATTGAGTCATTAGTCATTAAGTCATTTTTTTTGTCCGCGCTTCAATGACCTAATGACGCGAAGCAAATGACTCAATGACTAAACAAGTTATTCGTTTTTTAAACTCCGCACCGGGTTGGCCAATGCTGCCCTGATAGATTGGAAGCTGATGGTTGCAAAAGCAATCAGCACAGCCGAAACCGCGGCCAATGCTATTACCCACCATTGAATATTTTGCCTGTACGCGAAGCCCTGCAACCATTTATGCATAAAAAACCAGGAAACCGGGATGGCAATGACAATGGCTATGAATACCAGCTTAATAAAATCTTTTGATAGCATACCTACTATGTTAGCCACGTTAGCGCCCAACACTTTGCGGATGCCTATCTCTTTGGTGCGCTGCTCGGCGGCGTAAGCGGCAAGGCCAAATAAACCTAAACAGGCTATGATAATGGTTAAACTGCTGAAAATGATGAAAATGGTACCCATGCGCTGCTCCTTGCGATACGAAGCGTCAAAATCATCGTCCATAAACGAGTATTCAAACTCTCTGCCCGGCTGTATTGATTTCCATTTGTCTTTAATAAGCGCCATTAATGAAGTAATGTTGGCAGTATTCATTTTAACACTTAACGATCCCGTATCCTGCCCGTACATCAACATTATCGGAGTTATATTATACTCCAAAGAGTTGAAATTAAAATCTTTAATCACACCTATTATATGATACTCTTTAAATGTTTTAGCCATGTTATCCATCGGCAAAAACATTGATTTATTAAGCGGATCACGCACGCCCATTAACCTTGCCGCAGTTTCGTTAATGATCATCGCTGCCGAATCTGTTGGCATCTGATCAGAAAAATTACGGCCTTTGGTTAATTTAATATCAAGGGTAGGCAGGTATTTATCATCAACTGTCCAGGTTTGGGCCAGTACGGCTTTTTTGGGGTCGAGGCTTCGTTCCTGGAAAACGCTGCTGCTGTTGCGATAATCTGATGTGGGTAAGAAGCCTGTCATGGTAACACCGGTTACGCCGGGAAGCTGTTTTACCTCATCCCTGAAAACCTTGCTTTGTTCGCCCAGGTTATATACACCGTGCACAACCAGCACCTGGTTGCGGCTATAACCCAGATCTTTATTCTGGATGTATTTAAGCTGATTATAAATTACCAAAGTACCTATAATCAACACTATCGATACAAAAAACTGGAACACCACCAACGAGCTCCGCAGCAGTCCGCCTTTAAATCCCGCAGATAATTTACCCTTTAAAACCTCAATAGGCTGAAAACCCGAAAGGAACAGCGCCGGGTACCAACCGGCAAGGAAACCTATTACCAGCACGGTTACCAGCAAGGCCGGAACAAGCCAAACAAACGATGCGGTACTCAATTCAATACTTTTGCCCGCAATATTATTAAACAATGGCAGCAAAAAATAAGCTGCCGCGAAAGCCATAAGCGTAGCCACAAAAGTTACCATCATCGATTCGGACAGGAACTGAGCCACCAGGTATTTACGTTGCGACCCCAACACTTTACGCACCCCCACCTCGCGGGCGCGATTGGCCGAACGGGCGGTTGACAGGTTCATGAAATTAACGCAGGCTATCAGCAATATAAATATAGCCACTGCGCTAAAAATGTACACATACTGAATATCACCATTATGATCCAACTCTGATACCAGGTTCGATTTTAGGTGGATATCCAGCAAAGGCATCAAACTTAACTGGTATTTATTCCCGTCGGCTTCAAACTTGTCAAAGGTTAAATGCAGGATGCTTTGCAATTGCGGGCCTGCATTTTTACGCATCAGCCCGGGCATTTTAGCCTCAAACTTTTTAATATCGGTGCCGGGTTTAAGTAGCACGTAGGTATTGAAGTTATTACTAAACCAGGCATTCTCCTTACTCTCCTGCGTGGTGGTCATCGACAGGATGAAATCGTAATTAAAATGCGATTGCTTAGGCATATCTTTAATTACACCGGTTACCTTATATAGCCCGTTTTCGCCAAGGGTAAGCGTCTTGCCCACGGCCTGGGTAGTGTTAAAGTACCGTTTAGCTGTTGTTTCGGTTAATACCACGGTTTTGGGTTCAACAAGCGCCTTTTTCGGATCGCCAGCCACCATGGGCAGGGTAAACACATCAAAAAGTGTCGAATCGGCAAGGATTACCTTATTTTCGTGGATGATCTGATTTCCCTTTTTTACGTTGTAACCTCCGCGTTGCAATAACCTGCAGGTACGCTCAACCTCGGGATAATCGTTCTGGAACGCGGCACTAAGCGGTGCCGGCGAACTGGCATATTTTTGATCGATACCGCCAAACTTAATCTGCATATTGGCGCGGTAAATCCTATCGGCTTTGATATTGTATTTATCGTAGCTTAATTCATCAACCACATAAAACACAATCAGCATACAGGTAGCCAGGCCCAGAGCCAAACCAAAAACATTAATGGCTGTAAATCCCACATTTTTTTTCAATGTGCGATAGGCGGTTTTCAGGTAATTTTTAAACATCTCTTTATTTCATTTAGTCATTGGGTCATCTGCTTTGCGTCATTGGGTCATTAGGTCATTAAATCATTTTGCAAAGTTTTACACTCGTTTCAAACTTTTCAATGACTTAATGACGCAAAGCAAATGACCCAATGGACCAAATTATTCACTTTTAAGGCTTCGCGCCGGGTTGGCATTTGCCGCTTTTACAGATTGTATACTTACAGTTACAAAGGCAATAATTACCGCCAGGATACCTGCTACAGCAAATACCCACCAGTTGATGTCAACCCGGTAGGCAAAGCCCTGCAGCCACTTGCTCATGCCGTACCATGCCAGCGGTGAGGCTATCAGCGTGGCAATCAACACCAGTTTCATTAAATCTTTCGACAACAGGGTTACTATCGAGGTTACACTCGCGCCTAACACTTTCCTGATGCCTATTTCTTTTACCCTCTGCTCGGCGGTAAATGTTACCAGTCCGAACAACCCCAAACAGGCTATGCTGATAGCCAGGATGGTAAATATGAGCAGGATGTTGCCTTGCTTTTGTTCGGATTGATATTGTTTGGCGAAGTTTTGATCGAGGAAGTGGAACTCTACTTTATTTTCGATATCGAAACGGCCGTAAACCTTGCTGATATAATCCAGCGTAGCCGGGATATTATTTTTGCCGATGCGGATGTACATATTATCCTGATCGTTAGCGGCAGGCGGCAGGTACAGCATCATTGGCGCTACTTTATGCTGTAACGAATAAGTGTTAAAATCCTTCACCACGCCGATAATCTTCCGGCTAATCACATTGCCGTTAACATCCAGGCCCACCCTAACTGTACGGCCTACGGCATCCTTCCAGCCCATCTCATTAACCAGGGTTTGGTTAACAATAATTGATTCCTGCTTATCGGTAGCCATTGCTGCTGAGAAGTTGCGGCCTTTGGCAAGCTTAACCTGCATAGTTGGAATAAAATCTTCATCAACAATCAGGTTCTCCACTACCTTCGATTCGGAATTGGCTTTGCCATCCACACCGATATTGAAATAATCGGAGCCGATATCGTTATTGCCTATCGGGTTACCGGCAATACCTACGGCCTCAACTGCCGGGTTTTGTAACAACTGGCTTTTAATGGTAGCTATTTTTGTACGGGCCTGTTTATCGCTGATGTGGAAGGTAAGCGTTTGGGCTTTATTAAAACCCAGATCCTTGTTCATTACATAATGCAACTGGCGGTATATAATGCACGATCCGGCAATCATTACAATAGTGATTACAAACTGAAACACCACCAACGATTTCCTGAACAGGATAGTTGCCGCCTGGCTCCCTATTTGCCCCTTCATGGCCGCAATAGTACGGAAGCCCGACAGGAACAAAGCCGGATATAAACCGCTGAAAATTCCCGTTGCAAAAGCAAAAAGCATAAACATTGCCACTGTTTGCTTTAATCCAAATTGCAGCAGCACCAAAGTTTTGCCCGATAGCTGGTTAAAATAAGGCAGTAAAAACTGTACCATTACCGCTGCTATAAGCGAGGCTATCAGCGCAAACAAAACAGATTCGGCAAAAAACATCATTACCAGTTGCTTTTTGCTCGATCCTATCACTTTACGTACACCAATTTCTTTAATACGGATAGATGAACGGGCCGTAGTAAGGTTTACATAGTTGATAACCGCGATAGCCAATATCAGTAAAGCAACAACACCAAATACATATACATAAGTGATATTGCCGTTACTGCCCAGTTCATAATCCAAATTTGAATGCAGGTGGATAGAAGTTAGTGGTTGCAACTCCATATTGTACCGCATAGCCCCCTGCGAGCTTTTGAGATATTTGTTAAAAAAAGCGCCCGATCCGGCTTCTATCTTTTTAAAATCATCGTGATTTTTAAGCAATACATAAGTATAAATATGTGAGTTGCCCCAACTGTCCGTATATCCCTCAGGCAGCGAACGCAACGCGCTGAATGTAAATTGCGAGTTAGCAGGTACATCGTCAATGACACCGGTTACAGTGCTGGGGGTGTTTTCAATCTGCACTGTTTTATCTAAAGCATCGGCGGTGTTGCCAAACAGCTTTTCGGCCAGCGTTTTGGTTAGTAAGATGCTTTGTGGTTTACTTAGCGCAGTTTGCGGGTCGCCTGATAAAAAATGGTGGGTAAACAGGTTGAAGAAACTTTTATCAGTAAACAACATCCCGCCTTCGCTGATGTGCTTTTCTCCATAGCTAATCTTTCCGCCACCCTCGGCATCAATACGCACAGCATCTTCAACTTCGGCATAATCATTTTTTAAAGCCGGGGCATAAGGTGCTGATGTAACCGCGAGGTTAAACTTACCGCCATTCCAGGTACCATGCTGTACTACTCTAAAAATACGGTCGGCTTTAATATTATGGCGGTCATAGCTCCATTCATCAACCACATACAGGCTAATGAGCCAGAACGCGGCAATACCGGTAGCCAAACCAAAAATATTGATAAAGGAAAAAACCTTATGCTTAATGAGGTTTCGCCAGGCTATTTTGATGTAATTACGCAACATAGGTAAATGGTTTATACTATTGATTTATTAAAACCCGTACCATTTATTTAAGCAATTAAAAATCAATAACTTACGATTTTATCCTATATCAAAACCGTCCGGTAATGAAACAGTTAGGGGTACGGAAGTGAACGGGGGTTAGTGATTAGAGGTTAGAGATCAGAGGTTAGGGTTTTAGAACTAATCTGCAATCACTAACCTTTAATCACTTCATGATCAACTAACGGATAGCGATTAGAGGTTAGCGATCATAGGTTAAGATTTAAGAACTAATCTCCAATCTCTAACCCTCTAATCTCTCCAAAGGATCACTCATTCTTCAAACTTTTAACCGGGTTACTCAGCGCGGCTTTGATGGCCTGCCAGCTTACTGTTACCATGCATACCAACAGGCTGATGGCTATTGTTGCCAGGAAAACCCAGATGCTGATACCGGTGCGGTAGGTATAATGCTGCAGCCACTGGTTCATATAATACCAGCTTATGGCCGATCCGATCAGGAATGAGATTGTTACCAGTATTAAAAACTCTTTAGAAAGATTAAACCACAGGCTGCTGATGCTTGCGCCCAATACCTTGCGGATGCTGATCTCTTTTTTGCGCTGCTCGGCCGAGAATGAGGCAAGGCCGAATAAACCGAGGCATGAAATAATGATGGCCAATACCGTAAACGAGCTTGAGAGCGTACCCAAAAGCTTTTCGTTGGCAAACTTGTCGGCAAAGCTGTCGTCAACAAACTGGTATTCGAAAGGGTACTCGGCGTTATACTTTTTGTAGATATTGCCGATGGTTTCGAGGCTTTTTGAAACCGATTGATTGGGGTTAAGGCGGATCCCTACCTGGTTAGCCCAGTTTGGATCGAAGCCTATGATGGCAGGTTTCACCGGTTCGTAAGGCGATCCCCATACAAAATCTTTAACTATGCCTACTACGGTGCAGTTGCGGCCCTGCCATTTTACTATCTGCCCAAGCGGCTCTTTTAAACGCATCAGCTTAACGGCCGACTCATTCATAATAAGTGACAGGGTATCGGCCATGCGGCCCGGGATATAATCGCGGCCCTTTAGCAGTTCAAGTTTATACGTAGATATAAAATTATATGTGGTAACAATCTGATCGATAGGGATTTTATCTTCGCCCGGCAATTGTCCCGGCCAGTTGATACCCCAACTGCTGCTATTACCGCCATTGGCTATACTGCCCGAAGCTAAGGTAGCATTAACCGCCGCGCCAGAGTTAATAATATCAGTACGGAAAGCTTCATACTGTTTTACCAGGTTACCTTCAAGCCCAACTTCAATTACGCCGTTTTTAACATAACCTACGGGGCGGTCTTTAATATAGCTAATCTGTTTATAGATCAATATGCTTGAAAGGATAAGGCTTGTTGCAAAAACAAACTGCAAAACCACCAGCACCTGCCTTGCATGCAGGGTGGTTTTGCCTGTTTTATTTACGCCTTTTAAAACTTTTACAGGTTTAAATGATGATAAAAACAATGCGGGGTAACTACCCGCTAATATGCCGGTAAGCAGTGTTACCACTATAGCGGCTCCCCAGGCCCAGGCGTTACCATACGGGATAACCAAATGCTTGTTGATAACCTCGTTAAAATAGTTAATGGACACAGCCATTAATATCACAGCAACAACCAACGAAAATAAAGCCGTTAATATCGATTCGCCCAAAAACTGCTGGATAATGGCAAACCTGCGTGCGCCCACTACCTTGCGGATCCCCACTTCGCGCGAGCGGCGTTCTGAGCGTGCGGTTGAAAGATTCATGAAATTGATACAGGCAATAAGCAAAATACCAATAGCCAGGAAAAAGAACAAACGTACATACTCGATGGCTCCGCCCGCATTTACGCCGTTTTTAAACTGCCCGTACAAATGCCCGCGGGTAAATGAGTACAGGAACATTTTATTTTCCTTGTTGTTGGGATCGTAACGTTCAACCAGTTTCCGCATTTTGGCGTTGAGCTTGTCCAGATCAACACCCGGTTTAAGCATCACAAAGGTTTGGAATGAATAATTGCCCCATCCCGAATTTTTTACCCATTGGTTTTCGGCTTCGTATAAAGCCCAGGGAATCATGGCTTTAAATTTAAAGCTGGAATTTGAAGGCAAATCTTTAAACACACCGGTAACTTTGGCGGATGTTGTACCGTCTATTTTAAGGCTTTTTCCAATCGGGTCTTTATCCCCAAAAATAGCCTTAACCGCCGATTCGGATAAGATAACCGATGACTGATCGTGAAAAACATCATTTCTGTTACCTTTCACAAAATCAACAGTAAACATTTGCAAAAAAGCGGCATCAGCGGCCATCAGTTTTACCTTAAGCGGCTTGTTATTATAATTAAACAAATGATCGCCCCCCCAATCAGTACGTGCCACATGCTCAATCTCCGGAAAGTCTTTTTGCATAGCAGGCCCTGCCGGTACAGGCATAGATTGGTTGGTGTAGATCTCGCCGTTGTTCGGCTGCGTACGCATTACGCGGTACAGGCGTTCCTTATTCTGGTGAAAGCCATCGTAGGTAAACTCGTTGTAAACATACAACAGCAGCATAAAGCTTACCGCCATACCCACACCCAAACCGCCAATATTTATGGCCGAATACAGCTTGTTTTTAACCAAACTGCGCCATGCTATTTTTAAGTAATTTTTAAACATATCTTTTTATATCATTAAGTCATTGGGTCATTAAGTCATTTTTTTAATACGTCAATCAAAATGACCTGATGACGCAAAGCAAATGACCTAATGACTGATTTATTCAGAACGAAGGCTCTTCACCGGGTTTGCCAGTGCCGCTTTAACAGCCTGGAAACTTATTGTTGCAAAAGCTATCACAACGGCAACAGCTCCGGCCACCGCAACCAGCCACCAATGCAGTTCGGTGCGGTAGGCGTAATCCATCAACCATTTATTCATGGCATACCAGGCTATGGGCGATGCTATGGCGATGGCTATCAGCACCAGCACCAAAAAATCGCGCGATAGCATAGCGGTGATATTAGCTACACTTGCTCCTAATACCTTGCGGATGCCTATTTCCTTAACTTTAATTTGCGCCGTATAAGTAGCCAGACCAAACAAGCCAAGGCATGAAATAAATATGGCTATACCCGCAAATATGTTAAACAGCGTGGCCGTATGCTGTTCAGTTTTATACATATCGTTATAGGTATCATCCAAAAAGGTGTACTCGTACGGAAAATTGGCGTTATACTGTTTCCAGTACTTTTCAACCAGTTTAATAGCAGCCGGTGCATCCTTACCGGTTGTTTTAACATATAGCTGCCATGCTGTTGGCCGGTACGAAAATATAGCCGGCGCGATGGTTTCCTTTAATGATGCGAAATGAAAATCCTTAACAACACCTATAATGGTGCCGTTAAGATCATGCAGTTTAAAGCGTTTGCCGATAGGATTTTTAATACCGGCGAGCCTAACCGCTGTTTCGTTAAGGATGTAGTGCGCTGTATCCGATTTTATCCCTGTAAAGCCTGCACCTGCGGCAAACTTCAACTTAAACAACCCCATAAAATCCCTATCAATATCATACGGGTTGATAAGTAAACTTACATCCGATGCTTTTCCATCCCAATCGGTATCGCTGGTACTGCCGTTACTGGTTATTACACTGCTCGATCCGGTACTTAATCCCTTTATTTCGGGATGAGTTAACAGCTCGGCCCTGATCGCCTCATAATGATCCTGCATGGCGCGTAAGGGCAACGCAAAAACGTGCTCTTTATCGTAACCTAATTGTATGGAGTGGATGTAACCCAATTGCCTGTTGATGATCAGCGTGCCGATGATAAGGCCCACCGAAAAGGCAAACTGGCATACCACCAGTATTTTACGAAATGTAGCGTTACCTGCACCCGAGATTTTACCCTTAAGCGCATTGATGGGCTTAAAAGATGAAAGCAACAGTGCCGGGTATATACTTGATGCAACAAGCGTTGCAATAATAGTTAAAGCTATAACCTGCCATACGTTAGCGTTAAACAGGTCGAAATGCATTTGTTTGCCCGAGATATTATTGTACACCGGCATAACGGCATAAATGAGCCCGAACGCCAGCACCAGGGCAACAACAAAACACAATACAGTTTCAATAATAAACTGCATAAAAAGCTGGCTCCGCCCGGCACCTATTATTTTGCGTACGCTTACTTCTTTTGAGCGCAGCATTGACCGGGCAGTAGAGAGGTTGATATAATTGATGCAGGCAATCAATAAAATGAGTACTGCAACAATCGAAAATATTTTCACAATCTGGATCCCGGCCGATGAACCGTCGGGATTGTACAGATGGATCTCTTTTAATGGCTGTAACTGAAAAACACCATCGGTTGGCTTAATACCGGGCTGGTTTTTCATGTGGATTTCGGTAAGTTTGGCAGCAATGACTTTGGTTGAAGCATCGGGCCTCACCTGTAAAAACGTGGTGGTGTAGTAATTGCCCCAATCAGCATCCATAGCCTTCCAATAGCCCTTACCATCATACTCCCTGCGTTTCAAATTCATGGAAAATAACATATCACCTGCAATGCTCGAGTTGGCCGGAAAATCGGCCAATACACCCGATACGGTGTAAGGATCTTTGCTATCGCCCAAAATGGTTTTACCCATCGGGTCCTGATCACCAAAATATTTTTTGGCTGCGCTTGCTGTAATTATAACCGATTGATCGTTAGGAAAGGGCGTTTTAACATTTCCCTTTAATAGTTTAAAATCAAAAAGTGTAAAAAAGGCATCGTCAACAAACTGTAGTTTGCCGTAGTCTTCTTTCAGTAATTTTTCCTGGTACCTAAAAACAGAATAGCTGTAACTGGTAACCACCCTTACAGCAGTTACTATGCCCGGCACTTCCTTTAAGCCAAAAGCGGCTACAGGTGCCGGTACTCCACCCCATACCTGCCTGCTTGCACCTGTGCCTATCGAGGCATTAACCTTGTAAATCTGGTCGGTTTTGGTATGGAAACGGTCATAGCTCAGTTCGTCCTGCACCCAAATTAAAATCAACATCCCAACGGCGAGGCCTATAGTAAGACCAACAATGTTCAGGGCACTGTAAAACTTAGTGTTAATTAAGTTGCGCCAGGCGGTTTTCAGATAGTTTTTAAGCATAGGAGTAGGCGTTTTTTAACAAAAAACTCCCCAACACGCCCCTCTGCAAATAATTGCGGAGGGGCAGCAGAGGCATTTTATTAACTTATCTATAAACTGATTTCGGGGGCGGGTGTAGGAAAGTTCTAATTTTTTAGTCTTAAGTAGCAGTCCAAATTTAAGATATCCTCAAAAAACCATAAACCATGAACTATCAACTATGAACTCAAAAACCTACACCATGATATTTTCCATAACGGTTTGTCCGTCAAGCAGGCGTATAATACGGTGGCTGTAACGGGCATCGTGCTCCGAGTGCGTTACCATGATAATGGTTGTACCCTGTTCATTTAAATCGGTAAGCAGTTCCATTACATCGTTACCGTTGCTGCTGTCAAGGTTACCGGTGGGCTCATCCGCAAGAATCAGTTTGGGTTTGTTAACTACCGCGCGGGCAATAGCCACACGCTGTTGCTGACCACCCGATAACTGTTGCGGATAGTGGTTGCGGCGGTGCATGATCTGCATTTTATCCAATACCTCTTCTACCCTTTTTACACGCTCTGAAGCGGCAACACCTGTGTAAATCAATGGTAACTCAACGTTTTCGAAAACGGTAAGCTCGTCGATCAGGTTAAAGCTCTGGAATACGAAACCGATGTTGTGCTTACGCAGGTCGGCGCGTTTACGTTCGTTGAAGTGCGCTACCTCAATTTCGTTGAAAACGTAGCTGCCAGCATCCGGATCGTCAAGCATGCCCAGGATGTTAAGCAAGGTTGATTTGCCGCAGCCCGAAGGGCCCATAATGGCAACAAACTCGCCGGTTGCTACTTCCATCGACAGCTTGTTTAACGCGATGGTCTCTACCTCTTCGGTACGGTAGAATTTTTCGAGATTGGAAATTTTTATCATTGGTGCCTCCGTTATTCAGTCCCGGTTTTTACCGCAGACTGATTTTGTTTTTTGTTTATGCTGAATTAATTAATTGGCTTTTATATTATAATGACGCCTGGTACGGTGAATGTGTTGCAACAGATTTACTATTTTTTCAATACAAGTTCCTGAATATCACCATAGGTTTCGTAGCTCGAGGTAATAACCTTATCGCCGGGGTTCAAACCTTCGGTCACCACATAGTAATCAGGGCTTTGACGGCCAAGCACGATGTTAACTTTGTAGGCTTTGCTGCCGTCTTCGCTCACTTTAAAGATCCAGTTACCACCGGTTTGCTGGAAGAAACCGCCTTTAGGCACCAATACCGCCTGCATCTGGTCGCTCAACGCTAAACGCACCTGCAAGGTTTGGCCTTTACGGATTCCGGTTGGCACGGCACCCACAAATTGCATATCAACCTGGAAACTACCTGTTGATTTTACCTGGGTGTATACCTTTTTTATAACGAGGTTATAAGTTTTATCGGCAAACTGAAAATCGCCTTTTAAACCTGTGTAAATGCGTGATAAATAGTGCTCATCAATATCAACCCTAACTTTAAAACCCGATTGCACGTCGATCTGGCCCAGGTGCTCGCCTTTGTTTTTACTTTGGCCCACCTCGGCATCCATCGATGTCAACTGTCCGTCGATAGGCGCCCTAAGCACCAAACCCGCAACTTTTTTGCGCATCAGCTCGAGCGTGGTTTTCATGTGGCTGTATTGTTCCTGCGCTTGTGAGGCCTGTTGCTTAACCAGTGAGGTATCCTGCGATAAGATCTGTTTGGCTAATTTATAGCGATTAACCTGGTAATCATACGTATTTTTTGCTGATTGATATTCCTGCAGGCCAATAGCTTTTTGATCGTAAAGATGTTTATCCAGTTTGTAAATCCTTTCGGCTTCCTTGTAGGCGTTTTCCACATCGGCCATAGTGTTCAGTTTGCTGATGGTATTTTGTTGAGCGTTGTTATGCGAAATCTGCATTTGGGTTTGTTCGGCATATACAGCGGTTTCCTGGTTGGCGAGGTTGAGTTCCAGATCTGTATTTGACAGTTTCAAAATCGGATCGCCTTTTTTAAGCGTAGCGCCGTCTTCAACATACTTTTCTTCAACCACACCACCTTCAGATGCATCAAGATATATGGTAGTTAATGGCATAACCACGCCGTTAACCGGAATAAACTCCTGGAAAGGGCCTTTTGTAATAGTGCTTATAGTTAAGCGTTCGGTATCAACATCAAGCTTGCTTTTGCCCGATGTTAGGTAAATGCTGCCCCCAATTAGTATAATAACGCCTGTAATACCCGCAATGGTTAGTATCTTTTTGCTGTTCCAGGTCTTTTTCTCAATTTTTCTGTCCACTGTATTTTTATAATATTTTGTTAGTGATAACAAAAACACATGCCACAAATTAAAATACTGTTTTACAGCTATTTAAACACCATTTACTCAATTAAAGCGTACGCTTCTGTTACAGCAAGTGTACGGTATTGATACAGTGTATTTGCACGGTTTTTCAGCTTAAATAGCGTGCTACCGGCTTATCCGTTCATTGTGAACGGTTTATAGGTTATATATAATAAAACAAGGCTATTTAGCACAAAATTTGTAACGGATGAAACTGTTAACGAGTCTTTATAGTTCATGGTTGATAGATCATGGTACATGGTAGCAATACGAAAGTTTATTTTTGTGGATGCCTTATAAAGGAGTTACAATTTACTTTAAATTTATAACTTTTGTTAAATTGACATCCTCAATTAATCGTGCGTATTAACGTGCGGCCATGAACAACGATCTATGAACTATTAACTAAATATAATGATATTAAAAAAAGCTACCATTTTAATTGTTGATGACGACCCGGACGTGCTGACCGCCGTAAAACTGTTGTTAAAGCCGGAAGCACGCGAGATCATCACCGAAAAAAATCCCGAAAACCTTAACTGGCTGCTACAACGCAACGAGGTTGACCTGGTATTGCTTGATATGAACTTTAACAGCGCCATCAACACCGGTAACGAGGGATTATACTGGCTGCGTAAGGTGAAAGAATGGAAGCCAAACGTATGCGTAATTATGATAACCGCTTATGGCGATATCGACCTTGCCGTACGCTCGTTAAAAGAAGGCGCCAACGATTTTGTGGTGAAACCATGGCATAACGAAAAACTGCTGAACACGATAAGCGACCTGCTGGAGAAAAAAGAAGGCGGCAGTGCAAAAAGCACCAAAACCACGGTTAAAAGTACCGCGGGCGATACGGCCATCCTCGGCGAATCTGACGCGATGCAGGATATTTTTTACAAGGTGAACAAAATTGCCCCTACCGATGCCAATATTTTGATTTTGGGGGAGAACGGTACCGGTAAAGATTTGATGGCCAAAGCCATTCACGAACGGTCGTTACGTGCCGATAAGCCTTTTGTTAAGGTAGATGTTGGCGCATTGACAGATACCTTGTTTGAAAGCGAGCTCTTCGGCCATAAAAAAGGGGCATTTACAGATGCCCGCGAAGACCGGATGGGCCGTTTTGAAGAAGCACAGGGCGGTACTTTATTTTTGGATGAGATAGGCAATATCAGCCTGCAGCAACAAGCCAAATTGCTTACCATTTTACAAAACCGCCAGGTAACCCGCCTCGGAACCAACAAACCTGTTGATGTGGATATCAGGCTGATTTGCGCCACCAACGTACCGCTGAGCGAATTGGCTAATGAGAATAAATTTCGTAAAGATTTAATTTACAGGATCAATACCGTAGAAATCAATATGCCGCCATTGCGCCGCCGTAACGAGGATATTGTGATTTTGGCCCGTCATTTTGCCAAACAATATGCCGGTAAATACCTCAAACCATCAATGGATTTTGACGCGGCTGCCATAAACAAACTCAAAATGTACAACTTCCCCGGTAACGTGCGCGAGTTACAGTACACTATTGAGCGTGCAGTAATTATGGCCGATGATAACATTTTAAGGCCCGACGATTTGATTTTTTCGATTCTGGAAACCAATACCGAAAACGACGCGGTTGATGCGGATAACATCCCTTTAAGCACGCTGGAGAAAAACGCGATACTCAGGGTTATTGAAAAGCACAATGGCAATATTACCCGTGCAGCCAAAGAGCTTGGCCTTACCCGTACCGCCTTATACCGAAGATTGAGCAAATATGATATTTAACCGTTACGAATGGCGGCTGCTGCTGCGCGTTTTTTTATTACTTGTTGTACTGGTGGTTACCGCCTTCGTGATCGTTAAACTCAGTCAACCATTGTACCTGGTTATTTTGCTGCCATTGGTGGCTTATTCGGTTGTGGATATGATTCGTTTTCAGAAAAAGGCGCAGGACGAGGTGAACCAATTTGTTGAATCCATCCATTACCGCGATTTTTCGCGCCATTTTGATGTACGCAAAGCGCCGAACGAGTTAAAACCGCTACGTAAAGGTTTTAACGATATCAATACTACTTTTAAACTCATCAGCCGCGAACGCGAAACACAATATCATTACCTGCAAAAAATACTGGAACTGGTTGATACCGGCATCCTATCCTACGAAGAGGAAACCGGCGAAACCGGTTGGATCAATGAAGCTTTTAAAAGCATCATCGGCGTACCATATCTTAAAACGGTTCACTCGCTCGAAAAAAGGCAGCCTGATCTGTATGCCGACCTCATCAAACTAAAACCGGGCGAAAGCAAAATTATCACCGTAACCCGGAGCAACCAACAGGTTAAAATACTGGTAAGTGCCAGCCTGATGCGGAGCGACGACAAGCTGTACAAGCTTATCGCCTTTCAAAACGTGAACGAGGCGCTGGACGAAACCGAATCAAAAGCATGGTCGAAACTGTTGAATGTAATGACGCACGAGATCATGAACTCGGTAGCGCCAATCTCCTCGCTGGCAGATACGCTTAAAAACCGCCTGCAAAGCCCCGATATTACCGAAAGCCTTGAACATAGCGATCTGGAAGACCTGGAACTGGGCATAGATACCATTAAACGCCGCAGCGAAGGCCTGCTCAAATTTACCGAAAGCTACCGCAGCCTGAACAAGATTACCAAACTTGATCTGAACAAAATCATGGTTCGGGATATTTTTGAGAACCTGAACAGCCTGATGACCCCTACCCTCGAGAAAAAGAACATCGAGCTCGAGATCATCCTCCGCGACCCAACGCTTGCCATCGAAGCGGATATCAACCTGATTGAACAGGTAATGATCAACCTGCTGGTAAACGCCATAGAAGCGGTAAAAGACCGCGAAGTGCCACGCATCACCCTCACTGCCGAAGTACAAAGCGGCAAAACTTTTGTAAAAGTAATTGATAACGGGCTTGGTATGCCGCCCGAATTGTTAGATAAGATCTTCATCCCGTTCTTCAGCACCCGCAAAACCGGCAGCGGTATTGGTTTGAGTTTGTGTAAGCAGATCATGCTGCTGCATAAAGGTAATATCCAGGTACAATCTACCGAGGGGAAAGGTTCGGCGTTTATATTGTCGTTTTAGAAATTTGTCTGAATCAGAATTTACAGAATTTTAGAATTAGCAGAATTCTAAACCCCATTAAACCCATTTTGAGGATTTAGAGAGCTTACTCAGCATTCTGTAAATTTTGTAATTCTGTAAATTCTGAGTCAGACAATGCCGGTTCAAACATCCTCACCTGCCAATTTGACAATCCAACCACAATTGGAACAGCCCTTGATGAAGCATTACCAACAATCATTAAATCAACCATATTAAAAATATTTTATGCAAGAAAAAGGCAGCATTTCGATCCACACCGAAAACATTTTCCCGATCATTAAGAAGTTTTTATACTCTGATAACGAGATCTTTTTACGCGAGCTGGTATCAAACGCGGTAGATGCTACCCAAAAAATTAAACGCCTGGCTTCGTTAGGCCAATACAGCGGCGAACTTGGCGACCTGCGTGTTGAGGTAGCCTTTGATGCCGACAAAAAGACAATCACCATTAGCGATAATGGTATCGGTATGACCGCCGAAGAGATCAAAAAATACATTAACCAGATCGCTTTTTCGGGTGCCACCGAGTTCATGGAGAAATTTAAAGAAGCCAAAGACGCGAACGAGATCATCGGTCGTTTTGGCCTGGGCTTCTATTCGGCTTTCATGGTGGCTGATAAGGTGGAAATCCAAACCCTATCGTACCAGGAAGGCGCTGAACCTGCCTTCTGGGTTTGCGATGGCAGCACCGAGTTTGAAATTGGCGACGGTATTTTAGAAGAGCGCGGCACCGAGATCACCCTGTTTATTAACGATGAATCGGCCGAGTTTTTAAGCCAATATAAATTGCAGGAGATACTGGATAAATACTGCAAATTTTTGCCTGTACCCATTAAATTCGGCACCAAAACAGAATCTGTTGAAGATGGCGTTGACGAAGAAGGCAAACCAAAATACACTTCGGTTGAGGTTGATAACATTATCAACACCACCAACCCTATCTGGACAAAATCGCCGTCTGAATTAAAAGACGAAGATTACCTGGACTTTTACAAACAGCTTTATCCTTTTAGCGAAGATCCGCTGTTCTGGATCCACCTTAATGTTGATTATCCTTTCAACCTTACCGGTGTGCTGTACTTCCCTAAGTTGAAAAACGATTTCGAGTTCCAGAAAAACAAGATCAAATTATTTAGCCGCCAGGTATTTATTACCGATGAGGTTAAAGACATTGTTCCTGAGTTTTTAATGTTGCTGCATGGCGTTATCGATTCACCGGATATTCCGCTGAACGTATCGCGTAGCTTCCTGCAGGCCGATAGCAATGTGAAACGCATCAGCAGCTACATCACCAAAAAAGTAGCTGATAAATTGGCAGAACTTTTTAAAGCCGACCGTAAAGCCTACGAAGAAAAATGGACCGACATTGGCCTGTTTGTAAAATACGGCATGGTGAGCGAAGACAAATTTGCCGAAAAGGCCAAAGATTTTGTACTGGTTACCAATACCGAAAAAGAAAACTTTACCCTTAACGAGTACAAAGACAAAGTTGAGGCTAACCAAACTGATAAAGATAATCAGCTGGTTTACCTGTATACCAACAACCCGGCAAAACAGGATTCGTTTATCCAATCGGCCACTAAAAAAGGTTATGATGTATTGGTGATGGATTCGCCTATCGACAACCACTTCATCAGCCATTTAGAGCAGAAACTGGAGAAAACATCGTTAAAACGTGTTGACGCCGATGTTGCTGATAAACTGATCAGAAAAGATGATGCGCCTGAAACCGTATTAACCGAAGAGCAAAGCACAAAGGTTAAAGACATCTTTAACAAAGCCATCAACAAACCGGCTTACAACGTACAAATTGAAAGCTTAAACCCGGATGAACTTCCTGTAACTATTACTATGGACGAGTTTATGCGCCGCATGAAAGACATGGCAGCTATGGGCGGCGGCATGAGCTTTTACGGCAACATGCCAGATAACTACAAGGTAATTGTAAACGGCAACCACAAACTGGTAAACCGCATTTTACAGGAAGAAGACGAAGCCGTACAGGCCCAGCTTTCAAAACAGGCGTTTGACCTGGCCCTGCTATCGCAAGGTTTATTAACCGGAGCCGATTTAACCGAGTTTGTTAAACGCAGTGTTAGTTTGATATAATTTAAAAAGCGCCCCTTCCTGAGAGCGTAGCCGTCAATTTAAGAAATCAAGCTTTTGAACTCCCCTCTTGAGAGGGGGCGTGATGGGAAAGAGCGAGAGCAGGGGTGTGTTATACGAGCGATAAACCTTGCACAGAATAACACACCCCTCCACCCCTCTCAAGAGGGGAATCGCACAATCCCGCCGCTTTTTGCTTAAATTAACGGCTATGTTCCTGAGAGGGGCGCTATAGAAGCGCGGGAGCAGGTGTGTGTTTAACCGCCGTGAATGGCGAGGAAAGGCACACTCCTTCGCCCTTCTCAAAAGGGAAATCGAACTTGCTTCCTTACTTTTTGGCATCCCAAAATCTTACGATTTTCAAGCTAAAACGAGAACTCCCCTTACTCAAACAGCTCCATCATCCTGTTCACATTATCCCTGATATCAAAAGGCAATACCGCTTCAAATTTCAAACCTGTATTACCTAATAAACTACCTATCACCTGTTCGGCTTGCTGAAGTGTATTTACAATATGCCAATTGGCAATTTCATCATTCATCGGTTTAACAAAACTCACTACCCTCGCCCCGGCATACAGCGCCTCTAACGAAACAGCCCCAAAGCCCTCATATTCCGAAGGATGAAAAAGTATTTTTGAACGCTGCATCATCTCAAGCAAATCCTTATGCGGCAATTCGCTAAGTAAACGAATATTATTTTCGAGTTTCTTCGAAATAATTAAAGCCTGCAGTCTTTCCCTTTCAGGACCGCTACCGCAGATTACCGTTTTGATACCGGGATAAGATTGCCTCAATAAATCAACAACTTCAATAAACAGGTCGAACCTTTTTAAAGGGATCAATGAGCCCGCGCCAATAATATCGATATCCTTTCCAACCGGAGTTAGATTAAACATTTGCGTATCAATACCTACCGGCACTACCGCTTTAGGCTTCAATCCATAATTCCGGTTAAACTCGCTAACCATAAAATCCGACAGGGCAATCAGTTCGCCCTCATCCGGCTTAATCCATTTTACATACCTGTTACCCGCCTTTGCATCCTGGCCAAGCATCCAGCAGCGGTGTTTAATGTTTTTATATTTCGAAAAGCAATGGGCAACAAAAGCGCATTCGTCCAGCCAGAAACTCAGTAAACCAATCAGTTGGTATTGGCGGTTAAGCTGCAACAGTTTTCGCCAAACTTTAAACCATAGTTTACGCCTGGTAAACCCATCACGCCCCTCCCCCCCAAATGCTATTACCTTTACCCCATGCCAATCATATTCGGTTGCAGCAAAAGGGTACTGAAAGCTAAGCATAATAATATTCAGATCAGGATGTTCGGCCCTTAACGATCGTACAAAAACCTGCTGCGGAGGCAAACAGGTGGTATCCTCCTCGTTTTTCGGGAAACCAGGGCTCAGGATGATCAGTGTTTTTGTACGTTTATTCATCGGGGGATACAATTTTATTGCAAATAGCCAAACTGGCTTTGTTATGTGTAATGAGGATGATCATTTTTCCTTGCCGGGCAAGTGTTTGCAGTTTACCCAGTAATTCGTTTTCCGTATCGGCATCCATTTCGCTGAAAGGTTCGTCCAGTATCAACAGATCATGATCGTGATAAAGCGCCCTTGCCAGCATTAGCCTTTGCCGCTGGCCTCCGCTTATGTTTTTACCGTTTTCGGTGATGATTTTGTTGATGCCTTCAGGATAGCCGGCAATCAGTTTATTTAGACCACAAAATTCAAGTACTTCGGCAAACTTTTGTTCATCTACGGCAGCATCATCAAGTGTTATATTTTTAAGGATACTATCATAAATAAAAAACGGTTGCTGCTTTACCAGCGACATCCGCGCGCGATAACGCTTACGTGCAACGGCTGTGGTAATGATATCATTAATATAGATACTTCCTTCTGTCGGCTCTAAAAAACCCATCAACAGGTTAATTATAGTGGTTTTGCCCCGGCCCGAATCTCCCGAGATCCCAACAATGTCGCCCGGAGCTATCTCCAGATAGAGTCCGTTTAAAACCGGCTTTTCCGGATAAGCAAAACTTACTTTTTCAAACTTTACCGATTTAACAGGCTCATCAGCAAGTACAGCAGTTTCCGGTTTCGCGTCGTTCGCAACAACCAAATCGTTCAGTATAAACTCATAGGTTTTCATCTGCCCGCTGCTGTTCAATATTTTTACTATTCCGGGAATGATTTTGTAAGCTGCCGCAACAAAAATACCAATAGTGAGGATGCTAACCGCCGGTGCATCACCAGTAAGTTTATTTACTGCGACAAGAATAAAAAACCCTAAAACGGCAAACACTTCCATCAACCTGGAGGGCAAATTTTGCCAGGTTTGCTGCGAGGCTATATTTTGATTCAGCTGCCGCTGATAATTAAAAAACCGACTGCTAAAAAATTCATTTTTATTGTAAATATTGCTCTCCACATAACCCGATAATGATTCGTTTAAGTGCTGAAGTGTTTTCTCGCTCACCGTTTTAATCTCCCCGCGGATAGCCTTCAACCGCGTTTTTATAAACCAACCCAAAGCAGCCACCGGCGGCAGCAACAGCACAAACAGCAATATAAATAAAGTAGGATGATATAGCGTAATAGCGCCGATAGTAAAAACGATTTGTACGCCCTGCGAAATAATTTGCTGAAAATTGGTAAGGATATAATGACTAAACTCGATAGGTTGCTGGCTGATCCGCCTGATCTGGACTGATGAATCTATGTGGATATACTCACTATAAGGCGCGTCGAGATAATTACGAATATTGCGTTCGGATAAGCGGGAAGCCACATCATAAAAAAAATGATGCTGGCTGTTTTGGACAAAAAAACCGATGCCGTTTTTTAACGCAAAAAGCAGCAAAAAGAATCCGATAAGCCAAAGCGAATGGTTATCCGCCAAAGCAGCAGGCAAAAAGCCTATAGCATGCACAGCCGCATTTTGTGTATAAAAATTTACGATGAGCAACAGCGCCCCTAAAAAAGCAACATCAAGCAGGGCGATAACCACATCGGCAACAATTAGCCTGATGAGTTTCGATTTTTCCTGATGATTGAGTACCAGGCTTATGCTTTTAATGATCTGTTTCAAAGGGATATTAACCAATAAAGCAAGGTTTGTTCTGGCTTTATAGTTAATACGGGGGTGCAAAGCCAGCAGTTGCCTTGCATACTGATTATATGGGCAGGCAAAGAAGTTAGGTAAAAACCCTTGCGATTCTTAGCCACCTTTGCGTGCTTAATTATGCGCCATGCACTCTACAACAATCCACAAAAACCTTAGCGCCTTTGCGTGCTTAAATATACACCATGCACCCTACGATAATCCACAAAAACCTTCGCGACTTAGCGCCTTTGCGTGCTTAACTCTGCGCCAACCACGCTAAACAAAAAGAAACAAACTTTACGCCCAGTCAAAATCCACTACCCTACCGTTCAGTTTCCATTTAGATGGCGTTAAGGTTTCCATCCAATCCAAAGGCTGGCCAATTGGTTGTACCTTAGCAGCCTGCGCAAAGGCAATTTTTACCGCTTTCTTTTGCTCCTCGCCCATGGCTTCTGGCTGGCCTGAAATAAATAGCGGCGCGCCGCTTTCAGCCAATAATTGCAGCCATTGCTTATTGCGTTTCCATTCAATGTCTTTGGTAAGCCCTACACAATCACCATCAACCGCATAGAAAGCATTATGCTGCGGCAGGCGGAATGCCAGCGTGTTCACTCCCATTTTACGGGTACGGGCCCATTCGTGGCCACTGGTATCGTCGCCTATCCGGCAAAGTTCAAAAATACCTGCCGAGAGGTGGCTCATGGTATTACAGCCAATCACATAAATATTTTCGCCGGCAGCCTGGCGGATGGCACGGTACAAGCCCAATATGATCTCGGCATTGGTTTTCGACCTGTCATTAAAATGCCATCCCGGCGAAGTAAAGCTATCCTTCATATCAAAACCCCAGCGGCCGGTAATATCATAAGTGGTAAAATCATGCTTTACCATTTCATATCCCCATAACTTATACGCGTCAAAATTGTGCTGAATACGGGCAATATTTTCTGGAATGGTTGGATCCAGCGTCGGGTTTTTAGGATCATTTCTGCCCGGGATCTTGGGGGCCAGCAGACTGGCTTTTTCATCGTGCTTCGCACAAAGCGGGCGCATCCACAGGCCGGGACGCATGCCCAGTTTTTTAATGTCATCGCCCAGGATGTGCATATCCTTAAACTTATCATTAGGCTTTGAAAAATCGTCGTTCCAGCCACCATCACCGGGCAGTAACGGCGAATAGGTGGCCCAACCCGCATCGATAACCGAAAATGGTTTGTTGTTATGATCGGTAACCAGCTCGGCCATCATAGTGGTGGTTTTCCTGATCAGATCGGCCGAGTTATTGCCATACGCGAAATACCAATCGTTAATACCATAAACAGGTTGTTTCGGGATGCGCGGTTTATCACACATCATTTTGCAAAAGCGATGCGTTGCCGCGAAGGTGTCTTCGCCGGTTTGGGCGTTGGTGGCAATCACGTCGGCCGCATGCAGTTGCCTGTCGCCCAGTAATACGCCTACCCCGCCCGATGTGGCATCTAAAGTAAGTTCGATATTATCTGCATTCACTCCCCACCAGCAAATACTGTTGGCACCTGTTTTTACACCGAAGCAGGCGGTTTGCTTATCATCGTGGATGATTACATACCATGGGTTTTTAATGCCCGCGGCAAGGGTTTTCCATTGCAGGTCGCCGTATGAGCGTTCCCAATGGTCTCCTAAAAATTTGGCTGATGTTGGTGTATTGTGTTTCCACTTCAGGCGAACGGCGTTCAGTTCCTGTTTGGGCGATGACGCGTAAACTCCAAGCGCGTTGCCGTTGGTTTTCAGGGATACCGCTATTTCTTTAAAGGTATATTGTGATCCGTTGGTAGCCGTAAGTTTTACCCATTCGGTACCTGATTGCGCCCAAACCTCATCGGGCGAGTTGATTATAGAAGTTCCGTTTGATGCCGCGTGAGTGAGCCTGCTAAATAGCAATGCCGCGGATGTTGTTGCCGAAAGTTTTAGAAAATGCCGTCTTCGCATGGTTAGGTAATTGCAGTATTATTATCCGTTAAAGTTACATTTAAATTGGTTTACAACATTACTAAAAGGATTAAGCAAAAACTAATACGATTATATTAATTTATGAAAAAAAGCGCATCGGTTTACTTCGTTCCCTCAGGGTCTCTCGGAGATTTAAGTTTACCCACAAAACAGCATTGGTGAAATTGAATAGCAACTTGAGTTGAACCCCTCTGGGGTTCGGAAGGAGCGTAGCGTGTTTTTTCTACAAACCTTTACCCCTTCTGGAGGATTTCGATAATTTGTCAATCTTTTTATTTCTTTTATAGCACCATGATAGGTGCACCAGAGGTGCAAAACAAGACATTTAGCAGGTCCGATTTTTATGGGTAAACTTAAATCTTCGATAGACCCTGAGGAGACGGGAAGAAAAAAATCCTATCAATCCTAAAAATCTCCCCAAATCCCGGTTCAGAAAAAATCAGCGAAATCAACGTAATCATTTAAATCAACGGTTCAGAATATGGGCGTTGCCTGCGGCCCGGGCTATCCGCTCCAAGTCCTCGCCTTTCCCGCCCTCTATCCCAACTCTCGCTGTGGGCATTCCACTACTATCTAACGCGGCCCGCGCACAACCTCTCAAAAGTCAACCCCTCGCACAACGCCATCGCGTTTTTTTCACCCGCTTGATAGTACTCCAGGTGAAATAATTGTTTGACCATCCTCCCTCCCCCAAAGTTTAACAATAACTTAACACACAGCACCGCACATTGTAACAGCTTAGTGATATTATTGCCGAACTGACAATATGATAATGGAGGATATCGAATTACTGTCGAAAGTTAAGGCGGGTGACAGGGACGCTTTTAATTCTTTATTTCTGAAATACTATCCATTATTAGCTGATTTCTATCGCTTTTTAGGTGCAGGTACTGATGATGGCGAGGATGCCATTGCCGATGTTTTTTTAGACCTGTGGCTTAAACGCGATCGCCTGCAAGTTCACACGTCGATAAAATCATACGTGTACGGCGCTGTAAAAAACCGCATTTATACCCTAAACGGCAAAAATCAAAAAATGCAAGTCCTGCCCGAGGAGTATGCTTCGGAGCAACCCATAAGCAATCAACTCCACCCCGATGAGATCCTTTTCAGGAAAGAACGCCGCGTGATGATCCAGCGTTTTGTGGATGAACTGCCCGAACAAGGCAAACTCATTTTCATGATGCACTGGCAGCACCAACTGGAGCACCAGGAAATTGCCGAAATTTTAAATATCTCGCCCAATACTGTAAAAACCCATATATACCGGGCTATTAATTATTGCCGCAAGCGATTGCTATTGTTAAATAATCAGCAGTAATATTAACATTACATTAAATCGTAAAATCATGTAATCGGATTGTGCCGTTTTGAATACCTACCTCAAAATGGCATACATGGATGAACATCATTACCTATTGATTATAGGCTACCTGGAGGGAAAGATAACCGAAGAGGAAACGCAGTATTTATTGCAGAAAGTTCAGACGGATAAAGAATTTTCGGACGCGTTTGAAGATATTGCCGAGATCTGGTCGGCCAGGAAAGCTATTCCTAATAACAACCTTAGGGCTAATGATGCGCTGAACCGTATTAATAAAAAGATTGATGAGCTGGGGGCTATTCCGGATCAATCTGCTAAGCGCCATTCAAACACCATTATTTTAAAATTGAGACCTTTGCTGGCTATTGCTGCTTCGGTGCTATTGCTTGTCTGCTCGTTTTGGTTTTATAACAATCGCTTAAACAATAACTCTGCCGGTAGTTTGGCATTTACCGAAAACCGGACAACACCGGGGCAAAAGAAAAAGATCAGCCTGCCGGATGGTACCGTGGTTACCCTAAACGCCTCGAGTAACCTGCGCGTAACCGGCAATTTCGGCGATGAAAAACGAGAGGTTTATTTAGAAGGCGAGGCTTTTTTCGATGTAAAACGCAATCCCGAAAAACCATTTATTGTGCATACCGGCAAGGTGGCCACACAGGTATTGGGCACGCATTTCAACGTTTCGGCCTATGCCAATGATGCCAACATCACCGTATCGTTGGTACAGGGAAAGGTTCAGGTTGATATGAATAATGATCTATCCAAACGCATCATCCTCGACCCGGGCAAGCAAATGACCTATTCAAAAACCGATGGGCAGGCCCGCGTTACCGATTTTACAACCGAGGACATCACCGGCTGGAAGGAAAACAAACTGGTATTTAATTACGATAGCTGGACAGATGCCGCCAAAAAGCTAAGCCGCTGGTACGGCATCCCGGTGCAATTACAGGATAGCACCTTGCTGCGCTGCAAACTGAAAGGCACGTTCGAAAATATCCCGCTTACAAAAGTGCTGGGGCAAATCAAAATGGTATCCGATATCTCGTGGAAAATGCAGGGCAATACTATGATCATATCCGGAAAATGTAACTAAATAAAAACTGAATGAAATAAAGAAAAAGCATAAAACAACAACAGGCAGCATGATCAGATCATACCGCCCGTTCCGTAATCAGGTCCTCGCCAAAGGACCCAATTCAAATTAGTATTAGCAATCTCAAAAATATGAAAAAATATATATTCTCGCTTTTAAGCGCGATTTATTTACTGTGCGCTGTATTACCGGCCAACGCAGCCAAAATAAATCAAACTTCCGATCCGCTTTGTACCGTACAGGTATCAGGAAAATCAATAAAAGAAGTGTTTTCGTTAATCGAAAAACAAACCGGCTTACACTTTATACACAATGCAACCGAAGCACAGCTGAGCAAAAAGATCAGCCTGAACGCCAACAATCAACCTATCGACGATGTATTGAAAAAGATAGCCAAACAATCGGGCCTTTCTTTTAAACGTGAAGACCAGGTAATTTATGTACAAACCGCCGCCAGGTTGTTACGCGTTACCGGCAAAGTAACCGACGCGCAAACCGGCGAAGCCCTGCCCGGTGTTTCGGTAAAAATTAAAGAAAGCGCTGATGGTACCATTACCGATACAAACGGCAATTATCATATCGAAGCCGCCGAAAACGCCGTGCTTGTTTTCTCATTCATCGGCTACCAACTGCAGGAAGCCTCGGTTTCCGGCAGCAATCTTAACATCGCTTTACGTTCTGATCAAGCCGCTTTGAAAGAAGTTGTAGTTGTGGGTTACGGCAAACAATCGCGTAAGTTGTTGACCAGTTCTATTGTAACCGTTCAGAATAAAGATTTTAACCGCGGCGCGTTTAATAATCCTGCACAATTGCTGCAAGGTAAGGTAGCCGGGTTAAACATCACCCGCTCAGGCGATCCCAACGAAAGCCCTTCTATCAGCCTGCGTGGCCCATCAACCTTACGTACCGGCCAGGCACAAGAACCATTTTATGTAATTGACGGTGTGGCCGGTGCCGATTTCAGGCTGGTAACGCCCGATGATATCGAAACCATCGATGTATTGAAAGATGCTTCGGCGACTGCCATTTACGGTACCCGTGCGGCAAATGGCGTAATCATCATCACCACAAAAAAAGGTAAAAGCGGTCAAACTTCGGTTGCATACAATGCCTATGCAGGCGTTGAGAAAATAGCCAACAGCATTAAAATGATGAATGCAACCCAATTGGCCGACTACCTGAGCAAAAACAACCTCGCCCTTGATCCATCCGACCAGAAAGGCGCTAACACCAACTGGCAAAAAGAGGTTAGCCGCACCGCTTACTCGCAAAATCATAATGTATCCCTTGCAGGCGGTTTTAACCAAACCACCTACAGCGCATCGGTAAATTACTTTGATGATAAAGGTATTTTAAAAGGCAGCGCCCTTAACCGTTTCACCACCAAAATGGCGGTTGAGCAAAAGGCGTTTAATGATCGGTTGAAGCTGGGTTTATCGGTAAATAATTCAACCAGTAATTCGGATATCATCCCAAATCAAAACATTGTACTGTATAATATGCTGCGTTACCTGCCAACCGTGCCGGTAATGCAAAATGGCGCGTATACAGAAAACTTACAGCGCATTCAGTACTATAACCCGGCAGCTTTACTGGCCGATGCCTATCAGAAAACTAAAAGCAAACTGAGCTTAATAAACGCCACTGCCGAATTAAAACTACCTTTAGGCTTCACTTACAATATTAGCTTATCTACCCAAAACGAGCAGGTAAACGGCGGTTCATACTACAACAGCCAATACACTTTAGACCAGGGCGTGCATGGCGAAGCTTACCGCTCGGCATTTGAAAATACCCGTAAAGTTGGCGAAACCTTTTTAACCTACAACAAAAGCACCGGCAAACATGATATCAACGTACTGGCCGGTTACAGCTTGCAGGAAGATGTGAACGGCGATGGTTTCCAGGCCAATAACCGTAACTTCCCTACTGATGACATTGGTTACCTGAACATAGGTTTAGGTTCGCCTGCCGGTGATTTCAGGACTGATTGGGGACCAAACCTGTATCAAAAACTGCGTTTGATCTCTTATTACAGCCGCGCCAAATACAGTTACGATAACAAATACTTGTTGCAATTATCCTTAAGGCGTGATGGTTCGTCTGCTTTCGGAGCAAATAACAAATGGGGCACTTTCCCATCGGCATCATTGGGATGGAGGATCACCGAAGAATCTTTTATGCAAAACCAGCATTTGTTTAATGAGCTGAAACTGCGCGGCAGCTACGGTATCACCGGTAACTCACTGGGTTTCGATCCGTTGATCTCGCAGATCAAATACGGTTCGGCAGGTGCATTTTATTATAATGGGGTATTTACCAATTCTATTGGTCCGTCGCAAAATGCCAATCCCGATTTGAAATGGGAAAAAACCACGATGTACAATTTAGGCCTGGATTTTTCGATGTTTAACGGCAGGTTAAGCGGTACCATCGAGGCTTACGATAAAAAAACCAATGATCTGATCTACTTTTACCCGGTATCAACCACGCAATACTTTGTAGGTACTTTAACGGCTAACGTAGGTTCGATCTCCAACAAAGGCTACGAGGTTACCATCAATGCCACTCCTATTGTATCGGGCAGTTTTAAATGGAATACTTCGGTTAACATCGCCCACAACAAAAACAAACTGGTATCGCTGTCAAACAGTAGTTTTAAGCTCGATTCTATTCCGCAGGCAGAGCCGGGTGGCCAGGGTGAAACAGGTTATAAGGTACAGATCCTAAAAACGGGTTATCCTGTTGGCCAGTTCCTGTTGTATAAATATGCCGGTAAGGATGCCAACGGCGTATCGCAATTTTACAGCCATAACGGCGGTGTTACAACTACCCCAACATCTAAAGATTATTTCTACGCCGGTAACGCGCAGCCCAAATTAGTGTTCGGCTTCAATAACAGCTTTACCTACGGCAACTTTGATTTGAATGTTTTTGTACGAGGATCGCTTGGCGGAAAAATCCTTAACGCCACCCTGGCCGATCTGAACCGTACCAGCGATGTACGGAGTTACAATCTTCCTGCCTCATCGGCTAACGAATCGCCTAAAGATGTAAATGCTTACCTGTACTCTGATCGTTATATCGAAAGTGGCTCATACCTGCGCCTGGACAATGCTACCCTTGGTTATACCTTCCCTAAGTTCACTCCCGGCATCCGTAACCTGCGGGTGTATGTGGCGGGCAATAACCTGGCGGTAATAACCGGTTACAAAGGCATCGATCCCGAAATTTCATTAGGCGGGTTAACGCCGGGCATCGATAACAAGAATTTTTACCCGCGTACCAGGGCTTTCCTGTTCGGTTTAAGTGCAGCGTTTTAAATTATCCACCATTAAAAAATCAACATGAAAACTTCCATTCATAAATACTGCGCCATATTTTTTGCCGCAATAACCATATCATCATGTACCAAGGTTGATGTGCCGGTAGAGACCGAGTTAACGCCATCCAACTTCCCTACAACCACCCAACAGTTTATCCTTGCTTCGGGCGCTGCTTATGCACAGCTACGCGGCTCATTCGCCCAATCGTACTGGCAAATGCAAACCCTCAGCACCGACGAAGCCATTATGCCCGCCCGCGCCGGCGGCTGGCGCGACGGTGGCCGTTACCAGCAACTACACTATCACAGCTGGAATGCCGACCTGCCACAGGTTCAGGATGCCTGGACATGGGGTTTTGGTACTATTAGTACCTGTAACCGCATCATAGCCACATTTGCCACAGCGCCTGATAACGCAGCCAAAGCCACCACCATTGCCGAATTAAGGGCTACCCGTGCCATGATGTTCTTTTTCATGATGGATTTGTACGGCAATATCCCTGTGGTAACCACTTTCGGTTCGGCCGATAAACCGGCTACCATGGCCCGTAAAGATGTTTTTAACTTTATTGAGAAAGAGCTGAACGAGGTAATTCCTAACCTGAGCACCGTAGTTGACCAAACCACTTACGGCCGCCCAACGCAGTTTACCGCCTACGCCATTCTGGCCAAAATGTATTTGAACGCCGAGGTTTACACCGGTACCAACCGCTATAATGATGCCGTTAAAATGTGTGACAACATTATACAATCTGGCAAATTTGCTTTGGAGGATGATTACCTGAAAATGTTTTACCCGGATAACGGCCCCAAGGTTAAAGAGTTCATCTTCGCTATTCCTTATGATCATGCGCTGGCCCAGGGCGAACAGTTTAGCTGGTATTCGCTGCACCCGGCCTTGCAGGCTAAATATGGGTTGCTGTACCGTTTAAGTAACCCGTGCAGTACTATCCCATCATATTATGCACAGTTTAATGATCCTAATGACATCCGTACAAGCCTTTGGTTAATTGGCAAACAATATGATTTTGCAGGCAATCCTATTATCATTAAAACCACCAAAAAAGGCCTGGATGCTTCATACAGCGGCCCCGATCCTACCGCCCCGGTTGATTTCCAGTTAACTTTTACGCCTGATCTGACTTTGGTTGACGTTCCTACCTTCGAGGTTGGCGGCGATGAGCTGGGCAAAGCCAAAGGTATCCGCAATAACAAATACTACCCGGATGTTACCGCTACAGATCGTAACCAAAGCAATGATGTACCTGTTTTCCGTTATGCTGATGTATTGCTAATGAAGGCCGAGGCTATTTTACGTGGCGCTACCCCAACAAACGGCGAAACGGCTTTATCATTAGTTAATCAGCTAAGAGCTAAACGTAAAGCCGCCACCTGGAGCAGCGTCGATCTGCCAAACCTGTTACAGGAACGCGCGCGCGAACTAAACTGGGAAACCTGGAGAAGAAACGACCTGATCCGCTTTGGTAAATACGAAGAGGCCTGGGGTTACAAAACAGATAACGACGCTAACAAACGCCTGTTCCCAATCCCATCTGCCGAGTTGATCCTGAACCCGAAGCTTAAGCAAAATACCGGCTATTAATACCCCTATATAGTTCATTTTAAACGATGGCCGTCCCGAATGTTTTCGGGTCGGCTTTTTTGTTTTTTTGGAAGGAAATGAGTATTTTCTATTCCCTCGGGAGGGTTGCGGTGGATTGTGTAGTGGCAGGGAGGGATTTGTACGCCCTGTTTAATTAATACGCATGTTGGAGAAACCCCTCCCTATACCCTCCCACGGGAGGGAATCGCACACGACCTCCGCTTTTTACAGAAACTTGTTTTCACCCCCACCAAACCACAAACTCCGTTTGCCCCTCTACAACTGTTTTCAACGAAAACTCAAAGCCATGGTTCAGCATAATTTCGCGTACCAGGGTGAGGCCTATCCCCTGCCCATCCTTTTTCGTGCTGAAAAAAGGTGTAAAAAGATTTGCCTGTTGCCCGGCGCTAATGCCCTTGCCTGTATCCGTAATGGTTAGTTTTCTTTCCTTCAGATTGATGGCAAATGATACCGAGCCCTTGCCTTCAATAGCCTCGATAGCATTTTTAGTGATGTTGATAAAAGCCTGCTCCAACTGCTGTTCATCAGCCAAAATAGTTATCGGTGCTTCGGGCAAATCTATCAGTAATTCGACACCTTTTTCCCCGGCGCGGATAGCCATAAGTTTTACAACCGAGCCTATGAGCTTTTGCAAAACAACCGGCTGTTTATTAGCCGACGGCAATTTCACCAGGTCGGCAAAGTTGCGCATAAACAGGTTGAGGTTTTGGTTGCGGTCCATAGCTACCTGCAAGGCATCCTTTATCAGGTCGAAATCATGGCCCTGCCAAAGCTGATCTGTTTTCATAGCCGATTGCATGATGGAGTTTACCGGGCCAATGGTATTGTTCACTTCATGCGCCATCATCCTGATCACTTTGCCGTAAACCTTTTTCTCGGCCGCCAGGATCTCGGCGGTCAAATCCTCCATCATAATAAAATTGCGCGAAAAGCCCCTATCTATAAAATGCGATTTTTGAAGTTTGAAAGAATTGATACCATCAAGCTTAACGACAGTGGTCTCGCCGGATTTAAGCGCTTTGATGTGCGAAAATATAGGATGATTCAACTCACCTATCAACTCTCCCACCAAAGCTTTTTCATCCGTGCCGAGGGCTTGCAGGGCTTTTGGATTTACCTGTTGTATGCGGTCGTCAAAATCAAGGATAATGATGCCGGTTGGCGAGGTATGGATCAGTTTTTCTAAAAAGAAATGCTGCTGTTCCTGCCGGGTACGTTCGGTTCGTAATTCGTCCATCATCTGGTTATATACATTAATCAGTACGTCAACCTCCAGCTTACCAGTTGTTAAAAATTTAACATTAAAATCTTTGTCTTTTATAGCTTCGATGCCTTGCATCAGCATTTTTATGGGCAGTACCAGCTGACGATAAAGCTGGATAGCTATGGCTGCCGAAATCAATACAAAAGCCTCGGCTATGATAAAATATACCTTGTTATCGATAAAAATAAACCATGCCAGCACCAGGGTAAGCAGGTGCAGCATCAGCACAAATAAAATGTATTTAGTCCTCAGCTTCATCGTAAGGTATCTGGTACTTTTCCAGTCGCCGGTATAAGGCGCTGCGCGTGAGGCCCAGCGCCGCGGCCGCTTTGCTTATTTTGTTTTTATGGTGATCGAGGGCACGTTTTATCATTTCAACCTCTACCTCCTCTAAAGTTAATGTACCTACGCCCGGCAACTGCATATTTCCTTTTTTCACAGGCGATAGTTCCAACTGAGACCTGAAATCATCCACAGCCAGCTCGTCCCTCCTGCTCACTAAAATTGATCGTTCCACCAGGTTTTTTAACTGCCTGATATTACCCGGCAAAGGTAGCTGCTGCAACCACTTCATGGCCGATGGCGCAACGGATAGGTTTGGCCGGTTATAGATCTGCTTTAAATTATTTATAAAAAAGCTAACCAGCAAAGGGATATCCTTTGGCCGCTCGCGCAGGGCGGGCAGATAAACGGTGATGAGGTTGATACGATACAACAAATCTTCGCGGAAAGTACTGCGCGACACCATTTCGTTCAGGTTTTTATTGGTGGCGCAAACCACACGCGTATCAACAGTTTTGGTGCGGCTGCTGCCTAATACTTCGTAGGTGCGATCCTGCAATACCCGCAATAACTTTACCTGGCTCCCGGCATCCAGATCGCCTATTTCATCTAAAAAGATGGTGCCTTTGTTAGCCATTTCAAAGCGGCCTATCCTGTCAAAGCGAGCATCGGTAAAAGCGCCACGGATGTGACCGAACATCTCGCTTTCAAACAAGGAGGTTGAAATACCGCCCAAATTTACTTTAATAAAAGGTTTATTTCTGCGGAGGCTGTTTTGGTGGATAGCCTCCGCGATGAGTTCCTTACCCGTACCGCTCTCTCCCATAATCAGTACCGATGCATCGGTTGAGGCTACGCGGCCAATGGTTTCCAGTATATCCAGCATCCGGGTATCCTCGCCTACTATGTTTTCAAAGTTGTAGGTTTTATCAAGTTGTTTTCGGGTGCGGTGCTCGGTTTTTTTATCCTGTAGATCGAGCAGGGTTTTCACCGATTGGATGAGGTGCTCGTTTGTCCATGGTTTATTGATAAAATCGTTGGCACCCAGCTTCATACCTTTCACAGCCAGTTCAATGCTGCCCCAGCCGGTAATAAGGATTACCGGGATGGAGCTGTTGATGGCCTTGATCTTCCCGAGCAGATCCATCCCCTCACTGCCCGAAGTATCTATCGAAAAATTAAGATCAAGGATGATCAGTTCGGGGGCTTTTTTCTTAATAATTTTCAGCGCTTCGGAGGGCTCTTCGGTACTCACGGCATCGTAGCCCTCGCTTTTTAACAGCAGGATAAGCGAGGTGCGTACGGCAATATCATCATCAATAACCAGTATCATAACAGGCGGGTAATATCGTAATTATTCTTCGTGTAAAGCAACTGCGGGGTAAATGGCCGCGGCTTGTTTGCCGGGATATAATGAACAGATGAGCACCAGCAGGTAAACAAATAATATCGACAGCAGCATCCCCTCGATATAAATTTCGGCACGCAGATCAAACACATTCAGCAACGGAAACTGTACCGCGAAAAACGCCCCAACAATAAGCGCCAGCGTAGCCAGAATCATAGATTCGGATACCAGTTGTGCCGATACCGAGTTACCGGTAGCACCTATCGCCCTGCGCAAACCTATTTCGCCTTTGCGTTTGTTGATGTTATACCACAACACCCCAAACAAGCCAAGCGCTACGTTAATAACCAAAAAGGTGCTTACAATGCCCAGCACAATCATCGGCACCAGGGCAAAGTAATTAGTGCTCCTTAATTTATTGGTTAGATGCTCAATTTCCACGTTAGAGTTTTTCATGTAGTTGGCCATGGTTTTATACAGCTTACCTTCAAACGCGGCATCAGAACCGGGATCAACTTTTACCAGGATCTTGCTTAGCCAGCGGAATGAACCGGTATCTGTGCGGAAATATTCTCCCGGACCGGGATTAGCATAATTACCATCTTTTTTCACGGCCTGGATAACCCCTACTACCCTCATTTTATTTTTATCGTCATCGCCCCCTAAAAGCTTACCCACTGCCGACTCTTTGCCGAAAGTGACTTCTTTTAAATTATTATCGATAATAACCGGGCGGTTTTTACTCACCGCATCCTCCTTGTTAAACCAGCGGCCCTCGAGCAAGGTAAGGTTCAAAACATCCTTGTAGCTATCTTCGGCTGTGTAATTGTTGATGTGATCAATGTGTTTACCCTTATAGGTCATCCCACCGTTATTAATTTGCTGAGAAAATGGGGTATTGCCGCTTACAAAGCTTATTTCGCGCACATGCGGTAACGATTTGATGGTTTTACGCAGGGTTTCGTAATACAGGTTGAGCGAATCGGTGTTTTTGGTTTGATACGAGTTGCCGTAATTAATAACCCATACGTTTTCGTACTCCAGGCCCATCGGTTTTTTGTAGTTATCGTAGTAATACATCATCAGCGTAAATACCGCGAACAATACCAGGAAGGATACCAGCATCTCGGTCATGAGCAAAAAATTCTGCTTCTTTTTATTCCAGATGAGTTTAAATAAATGCTTAAACATAATATTTTGATTTAAGGTTGAATAATTATTGTGCCTTGAGCGCCGTTACCACATTTAGTTTTGACATGCGCCAGGCCGGGTAAACACCCGAGATAAAACCAAATACAAGGCAAACCAGCATGCCAATAAACAGTACCGAAAAGTTGATGCGTAGCTCGAGGTTAGATATCAGATCGGCATTGTTAATAACAGATAAGGCCGCCACCGATAGCACCACGCCAATAACACCACCCAACAACGTAAGAATCAGGTTTTCGACAATAAACTGGTAAACCAATGTTTTTGATGATGCACCGAAAGCTTTGCGCACCCCAATTTCAGACGAGCGCTCCATAATGCGGGTAATGTTGATATTGACAAGGTTGAGCGTTGGCAGCAACGTAAATATGAACACAAAAATACTGATGGCTGTAACAACGATAACTACACCCGATTGCTTTTCGTTCCCGGTATCCACATAACTCCTGAAAAAAGTATTGGCATGGCTGTAAACATGCTTAAAATCCTTACGCTCAACCGGTACCCTTTTAATGAGGTTTTCATACTCGGCCTGCATTTTGGGTACATCGCCCGGTGTAGCTGCGAGCAAAAAAGCCATATAGGCACCGCTGTAACTTTTATCCTTATAATCGGCTTTTGATACAGTGTACGGCAGATAGATATCGCTGTACATCATGTAGTTGGTAATGGGTACGTTTTTTACCACACCAATTACGCGGTAGTTTACGTTATCAGCCTCGAAGTATTTACCCACTACCGATGGCGCATCGCCAAAGTACTGCTTTTTCATATCCTCAGATATTACCGCAACCCTATCGGCATTGCTTACTTGTTGCTTATTGAAAGGCTTGCCTTCGGTAAAATCATGATCAAGCACATCCCAGAAATCGGCATTGGTGTATTTGTAGCTTACCGATATTTTTTTGTTGTTAACATAAGTATTGGTACCGCTAAACATGGATGAAATGCCCACCTTAACCGGCGTTTTCATCATTCCGGTATAGTGGCTCAAAAAATAATACGATACCGTGCCCGATTGCATGGTGCCATCGCCAACCTGGGCAATACGGTTGATGTAAAGCATCCTGTCGCGCTTTTTATCGGGGTAATTATCGTTTATTATCTTATCGATAAAGGCGGTTAACACCATCAGTATGGTAAGCGTAAAGCTGATACCGAACAAACTGATAAACGTAAAAAACTTGCGGCGTTTAAGTACCGCTATGGCTATTTTAAAATAGTTTTTAAGCATGGTTGTAAATTTTAAAACAGTGTAATTACAAAACCTGGGCACCATCAAACAGGCGCACCAAACGGTGGGTTTTATGGGCCATATTTTCATCGTGCGTTACCATTACTATGGTGGTACCATCGTTACGGTTAAGGTTGATGAGGATATCCATAATCTCGTTACCCATGGCGCTATCCAGGTTACCGGTAGGCTCATCGGCCAAAATAATTTCGGGCCGGCCTACAATGGCCCTCGCAATAGCTACGCGCTGGCGCTGACCGCCCGATAATTGCGTTGGAAAATGCTTTAAACGATTTGCCAGTCCTACTTTTTCCAAAGCTTCAGCAGCCAGTTCGCGCCGTTGTTTGGCGGTGGTATCGCGGTAAAGCAGGGGCAGTTCCACGTTATCCAGCACCTGCAAATCGTTAATGAGGTGATAGCTCTGGAAAATGAACCCAAGCTTTTTATTGCGGAATTGCGCCAGTTGCTTATCATTCATGCCCTCGGTTTTTTGATCATCAATCCTGATATCGCCTTTTGAGGGGGCATCCAGCAGGCCCATAATGTTAAGCAGGGTACTTTTGCCACAGCCCGATGGGCCCATGATGGATAAAAACTCGCCTTTGGCCACGTCAAGACTTACGCTGTTAAGGGCCAGGGTTTCGATGGTATCGGTGCGGTACACCTTTTCAATGTTTTGTAAACGGATCATGATATTAATGTCGATTTAGTGAATTAGTGATTTAGTGAATTATGGGTGATTAGTTATAGGTGATTTTTTTGTTTGTTTCAAAGTCGTAAAGCGAAAGGTAGCGCAGTTGGTAATAGGCTCCCCAAAAATCGCGGAGGGCGGCCACGTAATCGCGCTGGGCCTGGTCGTTTTCGCGGAAGGCTATGCCGAGGTCGGTAATGCTCAGGTCGCCCAACACGTAGCGTTCGCGGGCTATCTGGTATTTTTCGCCGGCTATGCTATCGGCGCGGGCGGTGTACACCAGCTGCTCTTTCATTACATTAAACAGCGATACCTGGGTTACTATCTGTTGCTTAAAAGTTTGCTTATCCTGCTCAACGGCATACTCGGTAAATTGCTGGTTGGCCAAGGCTGTTTTAGCACGAGATTTCGACCGCCCCCAATCCAGTATCGGGATAGATAGCTGTACCTGCAATTGCTGCTGGTTTTGCGGGTTCTTGTATACATCCGGAATGTTGGTTGCCGTGTTCGAGAAACCGAGATTGGCGGTAAGCGTAGCCGTTAAACCATTTTGCCCTTTGGCTTTCGCTACATCCCTTGCCGCCTCGGCCAGTCTGCGTGAAAAAGCGATGGCGTCTGAGCGGTTTGCATAAGCTTCGGCCAGTACCTTTTCTGATGATACAATCATCCTGCTGATGTTTTTTGGCGCTTCCAGCACAATTTTACCGTCGCCCTCCTGCCCGGTAAAGCTGCGTAGGTTTAAGGTGGCAATTTCCATATCGCGGCGGGCTGTGCCAACCGCTTTTTGCGCGTTAATCTGTTCCAATTGCAATTGCAGTATCTCGTTTTTGGATACCTTGCCCAATTCGTACTTCAGGTTGGCCACTTTCAGTATTTTTTCTGTATTGGCTAAATTGGTTTCGGCAATTTTAAGGTTTACCTGGGCCAGGAGCAGATCGAAAAAATAGCCTTCCACATCAATAGCTATTTTTTCCTGGGCCTCGATGTAGGCCTGTTTGCTTTCATTAAATTTTAAGGGCTCAATCTTTTTATCCCATTTCAAACTGTTAAACTGAAACAGCGGCTGCGAGTAGCCAATGCCATACGGGATACCATTGTACAATACATTATGCCTGTCGAAATCGTCAAAACGCTGCAACTGGGTTGTACCATAAATAGTACCGCCGGTAGCAGTAATGCTCTGGCTAAAATTAAGCGCCAGCGATGAGTTATCATTATGCACCGGCTGGAACAATATGGTACCATCTGGCTGCTGCACCTGCGTGAAAGTTTTGGTGTAACCCGGCAAAATACCGCTTAGGGCCAGCTGTGGCTGATAGTTTGATTTGTAGGTGCGGTATTCCCAATATTTGGTTTCGCGCACGGTAGCGGCCTGTTTGGCTGCTATGGAGTTGGCCTTGGCCAGCTCAACCACCTGCTGCAGGGTTAGCCGCAGGGTATCGCTACCGCTGCGGGCTAATGCAGTTGTGGTTAAGGTTGATAATAATATGATGTATAGATATTTCATTGTTAATGTCTTTTTTTCCCTGGTTATTGTTGGCGCCATCAAGTCCCCGCCCCGCTGTTGTTGGTGTTGTCACCAACAACTTTTCGAGGCCCTACGTTCGTCTCCTTACGATAACCCGCGTTCCCCGTATGGCTAGAGCTGTTGGTGACAAAACCAACAGCGGCGGGCGTTAATTCTTCACCGTCACTTCCTTCGAGTTTTTATACTCACTCATATCCGATGTAATCACCACGTCGCCCGGTTTTACGCCGCTCTCTATCTCTACAAAATCAAAATTGGTGAGGCCGATGTGCACCGTACGCCTTTCGGCTTTGCCATTGCTGAGTACAAAAATGTCCTGCACCGTCGGGCCTTTAAATGCCGGACCGTTGGCTACCCGCATAATTTTGCTGTGCGTGGCCGTCACCAAAAACACATCTACCTTCATATTCGGCCGAAGTAGTTTGCTGGCACGGTCATCCAGTTGCACCTCGAACGAGATAATGCTGTTTTGTACCGATGGGGACACGTTGCTCACATGCCCGCGTAACAGCGCATCATTAATGCGCACTATTACCGGCAAACCGCTGTGCACCTGATCGGCCGAGTTATCCGAGATGCTTCCCTGGATTTTAAAGCTGCCCAAATCGGCAATGCGGGCGAGGGTTTCACCTTCATGAATGGTAGCGCCGATATTTTTATTTACATAGGTTACTACCCCGGCACGGGTAGCAACTACATTGGCAAGGTCTAACTTACGTTGCAGTGCATTCAGGTCATTTTGCTGGATATCGGCGGCGATCTGCGCCTCCCTGATCTCGATCTGCATAGTTTGCTGTTTGCTTTTGATCTCGTTTTCAAGTTGCTTTTTTTCCAGCTGGGCAACTTTCAGGTTCAGTTCGGCCTGTTCAATACCCTCGCGAGTGCCGCCGCCGGCTTTATACAGGCGTTTGGCATTTTCAACCGCATCGGCAAGGTTGCTGATGCGCAGTTGCTTGATATCATTGTTGGATTTGATATCGTAGAAGCTTTTATCCAGATCGAGCTTGGATTTGGCAATCTCGGCACGTTTGGTTTCGAGCTGAAATTTTTGTTTTTCGAAATCGGTTTGGGTGGCCGATTTATCGAGCGTTAACAACGACTGGCCCGGTTTTACTTTATTGCCTGCATCTGCCAAAGCGCTTTTTATCGATGCATTGATGGGGCTGGTGATAATCTCTTCAAACTCGGGCAAAACTTCGCCGCTGGCATTGAGGGTATTTTCGATATTACCTACCTCAACAGTAGCAGCAGTAATTTCCGACCGGTTGATGGATGATTTAATGTATCCCCGTAAAAGCCATACAGCAAATACCAGTACGGCAATAACTATGATGACAACCAGCGCCGTTTTTTTGCGTTTGGCCGATGTAACTTCGAGTGCTATTTCCTTATCCATTGTGATAATTTTGGATAAGAGTTTGCAAGAGCTATACCAATATTAAATATCTAATTATCAGAATATTAAAAAAATTAGATTTTAAAAAAGTGATCGATATCGGACAAAAGTTCCGTAAATGAACCTCTTTATCTCCCTGTAGATGCCTGATGAGCAGGCATAAAAAAAGGCACCACTAATGTGGCGCCTCTCAGTAGTTTTTACCAAAAACTTAGTTAATCTTAACGTTAAACTTGCCGTTGGTTATAACTTTATGTTTGGCAACTCCCATATCATCGCCAATTATATTGGTGAGGTTACCTTTAAAAGTGCCCTGGTAAGCACTCACCGCAGCCGAAGTGATGTTAACGGTAACCACCTTAGTGGGATCGGTATCATCATTAACATAATCATCAGTTGTTGTTGAATACACTGCAAGCACTTTATCGTTGTCGTCCGCCGCTGTCGAGGTGTATACTTTGCCGGTGGTAATATTGCCGGGTAGTGTGATATTCAGTGTGTCTTTATTGGCAACGCCCTGGATATTGGTATAACTTTTTCCTTCCACAACAGCATGAACGGCTACCACATTGGTAAAATTAATATTTGTGCCATCTACAGTTGCCGAAAGGGTACTGTTGGCAGCAACATCGTCCGATTCTTTATCGCAGCTGTTTAACGTAAAGGTGCCTATAACAAAGGCTAATAATAAGGCAGGTTTCCTGATATTCATGTTAATTTAAGGGTTATGTAATTTATAAATTGGAATGTTTAAGCTTTGTACGTGTATTAATACAAATATGCTACAATATGGTTTAATATTTTTAAGCTTTAAACACCGCCAACGGTTAAAAGTTTTTTTATTTTGGTAAGCAGATCATCTATATCAAACGGCTTGGCCAAAAAATCATCGGCCCCGGCTTCAAACGCCGATTTTTCGATATCATGACTGGCCGAGATCATGATCACCGGCATTTTTTTGGTAAGCTCCTTATTTTTCAACTCCCGGCATACATCGCGCCCGTCAGAGCCCGACATCCAGATATCAAGCAGCAGCAAATCGGGCAAACCACTTTCCATGGCCAGCACGGTAGCGCCGTTGGCGGTTGACGAAACTTCGTATCCTTCAAAATCCAGTATAATCTCTACAGCATCAACAATTCCCGGATCATCATCCGCAATCATAATTTTCTTCATATTTCCCACGTACGCATTGGGCCGCAAAAATCAGGCCTTGAGGGTAATTAGCAAAGTATTATCAAAATAAAGTTTAAACCGGGTGACAAGCTTCTATCAATTAAAAATCGGAGTAATCTGCCGGGCGAAGAAAGATGATATCGGCATGCGATACATTGTGCTGATATTCAGGCTTAGCCGAAAGCGTTTTCCAGTAAGCATCCTTACCAAAGGCGTCCCAATGCTTGTCGCGGTCGTCCATACTGTTAAAAGTGGTCATGTACATTAAATTGGGCATGCGGCTGCCAGCAATAACTTCCGAATAAAATACTGCATTAAAACCCAGTCGCTTAAAAAGGCCAATCTCATCGCCCAGGTTAAACATGGTTACTTTGTTTACGTTGTATTTTTCGGTGGGGCTTTCGTAGCTGCGCAACTCGTAAACCCTATCGGCTTTATTAGCGGTTAAATTTGGAACATCTGTTGATGGCATCCCCGGGAAAGCCTGCAGAATGATGGTTTCAATGCGGGTGTAGGGCTGTTCATTGTAAACCGCATCAATGTAATCCTTACCATCGGCAAGGTAACTGGCATCCGCCTGTAATTTCTGATCAATGCCCATCAATTTATCCCATGATTGGAAAGGCGTAAACACGTAAATCAACCTTGCGGTGTCCTGTTGTTTCAGGGGCTTAAACACACCTACATTTTTTACTCCTGCCCGGTGCAGAGCCGGGATATAAGCCTGCTGCAGGTAATGCTCAATTTTATCTTCCTGGGCCTGGGTTTTGTAATGGTATACTTTAAGCTGATAATAATTACGTGATGGTGCGGCGGCAAACGTTGCCGACAAGATGAAAAAACATCCTATTAAAGCTAAAGCGGGTTTAAAAAAGCGGTTCATAGTAAATGGTTATTGGGCCGTAAATATAACTCAATTAAGCAAACTTGTGTTTTGTCCGTTTATATATTTTCCCCAGCGTTCCAACATTTCCATCAGGTCGGATAGCTTCATCGGCTTGCTCAGGTAATCGTTCATCCCTGCATCCAAACAGGCCTGCCTGTCTTCAGGCATGGCATTGGCCGTCATGGCTATGATAACCGGCTGCTCCTGCATATTGCTACGGATAAAGCGTGTGGCTTCCAGGCCGTCCATTTCGGGCATCTGCACATCCATCAGTATCAGGTTATAATGTTTGGTGGCCATAGTGTTAAGTGCCGCATGCCCGTTTTCGGCAATATCCGGATGATAGCCCATTTTGGTTAGCATATGCACTGCCAGTTTCTGGTTAATCAGGTTATCCTCGGCAATCAATATCTCCATCGGGTAGTTTTTGGCAAACTCGGTGGTAAAAGCAGTTTGTACAGGCTGATACTCGTTTTTAATACTACTGCCGGTTTTTAATTGCTCAACAATATGCTTATGCAATAGGTTATGCTTGGTTGGTTTGGTTAAAACCGCACTAAAAACATTATCCTCTCTTTTACTCTGCTCACTTCCTATCGAGCTTAACAAGATAACCGGCATTTCCGGAAACTTCTTCCGCACCTTTGTAGCCAGTTCAAGGCCGTCCATCTCGGGCATGCTCATATCGGTTATCATCAGGTCGATAGCCCGGCCTTTTTTGTTAAGCACCTTCAGCGCTTCGCTGCCCGATGCTACTACCACCGGATCGTACTTCCATTGCTTTAGCTGTGTATCAATGATATCGCGGTTGGTTGCGTTATCATCCACAAATAAAATGCGCTTATTTTCAAGCTCGGCAAGGTTAAGGTAAACATAGTTGCGTTTTACCTTTTGCCCTACTTTTGATTTGATAGTGAACGAGAACACCGTACCCCTGCCCACTTCGCTTTGCACAGCAATTTCGCCACCCATCAGCCTGATCAGTTTTTCGCTGATAGCCAAACCTAAACCGGTACCGCCATACTTGCGCGTAGTGCTCGAATCAACCTGCGAGAACGGTTTAAACAAACGTTCCAACTTATCATCCGGAATCCCGATGCCTGTATCCCGGATCCTGAATTCCAGTTCCAGGTCATCTCCCTCCTGTGCTTTTACACCAACGCCAATAAACACCTCGCCCTGGCTGGTAAACTTAACGGCGTTCCCCACCAGGTTTATCAGGATCTGCCGCAGGCGTAATGAATCTGAAATAATCTGCACCGGCACATTATGCTCAACCTGGTAAACCAGATCGAGATTGAGGCGCGAGGCCTTCTCGGCAAAAACATCCAACACACCTTCAATACAATCGCGCAGGTCAAAATCTTCCTCATCCAGCTCCATATTGCCCGATTCTATTTTGGAAAAATCAAGAATATCGTTAATTACGGTTAACAGCGCATCGCCGCAGTTTTTAATGGTTTCGGTATATTCTTCCTGCTCGGGGCTTAGTTTGGTGCTGGCCAGCAGAGAAGCCATACCTATAACACCATTCATAGGCGTACGTATTTCGTGGCTCATGGTAGCCAGGAAAATACTTTTGGCTTTATTGGCATTTTCGGCTTCTTCGCGGGCAATTTCGCTGGCCTGGCGGGCAAGCCTTTCGTTGGCCGTCATTTTAACCAGGCTCTCGGTACGCTCTTTTACCTGGCGCTCCAACACCGTTTTTTGGGCTTTTAAAAACTTTACCCGGTACCTGAAAATAAAATAAAGTAACGATACAAATGCAACCGCGGCAATCAGTTCAAACCACCAGGTTAGCCAAAACGGCGGCACAATGGTAATTTTTAATCCGGCCGTAACAGGCGACCATAAGCCCGAAGTGTTTTGATACCTCAGCTTAAAAACATAATTACCCGGGGGCAGGTTAGTGTACGATGCTGTATTGCGGCTGCCTACGTTGTTCCAGTCTTTATCAAAATTTTCGAGAATGTAACTGTAGTTCTTTTTATCTACCGATGAATAATCGAGCGCGGCATATTGCAGGGTAATAACTGATTGTTTGTACGAAAGCCTGAGGGCACGGGTATCGGCTATATCTTCCTTTAAAGGCGATGGGTCTTCGGCATCGCGTGCTATTTTCACGGTTTTGTTAAACAGCTGAAAATTAGTAATAACCAATGGCATAAAACCCGATGGTTTCAGGATTTGCTGCGGCGTAAACGAGTTAAAGCCATTAATGCCTCCAAAATAAATCCGCCCATCGCGGGTTTGCAGGGCCGAGTGCGATTTAAACTCTTCGTTCTGCAAACCATCCTCTATGGTGTAGTTTTTAAAAGTACGCTTAACCGGATCATAGTTTGATAGGCCATTGTTGGTGCTGATCCAAAGCGTACCCAGCTTATCTTCGCGCACAGCGTAGATCACATCGCTGGGCAAACCATCCTCGGTAGTAAAAACGGTAAAATGTTTGGTAACCGGGTTAAACAGGTTTAAGCCCGATAGGGTGCTGATCCAGATGCGGCCTCTACTATCCTCAAACAAATCGGGGATGCTGTTATTGCTGATGCTGTTCTTTTTTTCATCGTGCTGAAAACGGGTAAAAGCACCTGTTTTCCTGTCCATCAAATTTAAGCCGGCATCGAAGGTGCCTACCCAAAAGTTTCCTTTTTTGTCCTCCAGCAGGGCGTAAACCCTGTCGCTGCTGATACTTTTCGGATCGTTGGGATCATACCTGAATGCCGAAAAATTACCCGATGTGTTATCATACAAATCAAGCCCGCCGTTGTAGGTGCCCACCCACACCTGTCCATCGCGGGTTTGGGTAAGCGCGTAAATATTATTATTGCTCAGGCTGCCGGGCTTTAAGGCATCATGCTTATAGCGGGTAAACTTACCTGTTGCCGGGTCAAGGCGGCATAAGCCATCGGCCCAGGTACCTATCCAAAAGCTACCTTTTTTATCTTCAGTAATATTCAATACGTAGTTGCCTGCAAGGCTGTTGGGGTTGCCGGCTTCCTGCATGTAATGTTTAACGCTGCCATCCTTTTTAAATACATCAACCCCGCCGCCATCGGTACCCACCCAAATGTTTTGGTTCCTGTCTTCCTGCAGGCAAAGCACAAAATTATTGGCCAGGCTATTGGGGGACGAATTGTGCCTGTAGTGCGAAAAGCTTTCGGTACTGCGCTTGTACAGGTTAATGCCGCCGCTAAATGCACCAAGCCACATATTACCCATCCTATCGCGGCAAATACAATAAATGGAGTTACCGTTTATGCTGCTGCGGTCAATGTCATCGTGCTGATAAGTGACTATTTTACCGGTGGCCGGGTTAAGGATACTCACCCCGCTGTTTTCTGATCCAACCCAAAGGTTGCCGTTCAAATCCATGCCAAGGCTTAAAACCGTATTTCCGGATATGGTATTTGGGTTTTTATCATCGTGCAGATATCGTTTAAAGGTACCTTTATCGTCGTTTACCAGGTTAAGGCCCCCGCCTTCGGTACCTATCCAGATGCGGCCGGCGTTATCTTCATAAATGGTGCTTACATAACTGCCCGACAGACTGCTATTATCGCCTGTTTTGTTTTGATACCGACTAAAAGTGCCGCTCTTTTTATCAAAAAGATTTAAACCACCGGTAAGCGTACCTACCCATAACCGGTGCTTCGAATCTTCTTTTAAAGCCGTTACATCATCATCACTAAGCGATGATCTGTCGGCTTCGGAGTGCTTGTAATGGGTGAATTTATTTTGTTTGATATCAAACCTGTCGAGCCCCCCTTTTTGACTGCCTATCCACAAAATGCCTTCCTGATCAAAAATAAGTTTGTTTACAAAATTGCTGGAGATGCTGTTGGGGTTGGCATTATCATGAAAATAATGGATAAAATGCCCGGTTTTACGCTCAAACTTATTAAGGCCCGATAAGGTGGCCAGCCAGATGTTCCCCTCTTTATCCTCGGCAATATCGGCTACCAGGTTGCTGCTTAATGAATTTCCGTCCTGTATACTATGCTTGTAAATAACGAAGCCATAGCCATCGTAACGGTTAAGGCCATCGCGGGTGCCAATCCACATAAAGCCCCGGCTATCCTGCACAATGGCACTCACGTTTATTTGCGACAGACCCTCGCGGGTGCCGATGTGCTCAAACTTCAGGCTTCTATCCTGCGCAAAGCCGCTTTGAGCCATCAGCACAAAAGCTACAATAAATAAATATTTAAAAATCCTCACTATAACGGATTGTATTGACTTTTAACAACAATGAAAAAAATTTTCGCCCTTAACACGGGAGACAGGTTTATATATCAGCTTATACGGCTGAGGTATTTATAAGTTTAATATATGTAATAAAATAGCTACAAACAAGCAACAGCCTAATTTTATTGCTGAAATGATAAAAAAGTATCAAATAAAAAACGCCCCCCGACATATACCGGAGGGCGTTTAATTTTTTAACTGTTAAATAAGGTTACAATTCCCTTACCCAAATATTACGGAAGCTAAGCGGCTCGCTTTTATCGCCGTGAGCCTGTAATTTAATTGGTGATGGACCATGTTTTTTACCTTCGTAAGATGGTTTGCCAATGTATTGGGTTGGGCCAAGCAACTCAAAGTTGTTTTCAACCAAAACACCGTTGAAGAATACAGTAGCACGGGCGGCCGATTTTAAGGTGCCGTCCTCGTTGTATACCGGTGCAGTCCAGATCACATCGTAAATATTCCATTCGCCTGGTTTGCGGCCAGGGTTTGCCAACGGGATAGCCTGTTTGTACAAACTGCCTGCCATACCGTTAACATAAGTTTTGTTTTCGTACGAATCCAGTACCTGTAACTCGTAACCATCATCACCTTTACCTATCGAGGCTAAGAACACACCGCTGTTACCGCGGGCCTGGCCGCTGCCGGTAATGCTTGCAGGCACTTTCCACTCGATGTGTAACTGGTAATTTGTGAAAGTTTTTTTGGTTTCGATATTACCTGTTGATTTATTTACGGTGAGTACATCACCTTTAACCAGCCATTTGGCCGGGGTTTTATCTTCTACAGACACCCACTCGTCAAGGCCCTTGCCGTTGAACAAAACGATAGCATCTGAAGGTGCATCGCCTAAATTTTTACCGGGGGTAACAACTTTAGGTATCGGCTCCCAGATCTCGGTATCTTCGGGTTTTGCGTTTTGCGCGTTCGCCATAAAGCAGCTTCCTGCTAAAAGGGCGGTTAATATTAAAGGATATTTCATCTCTATTCGGGTTTGATTGGTTTTAAACGTGTAGTGTATCTTTCAAATAAGAAGCACTTTTGGCAATGCTCATATACGGATCGATATTGGTATAGTTTTCCTGCTCAACAATAAAGTGCTTAATGCCGGCCAGTTTGGCTTTACCTAATATGGTTTTAAAGTCGATGTCGCCTGTGCCAATCTCTGTGTTCAATTCGGCATTGGTTTTATCGCGGTCTTTAACGTGTACAAACTCAAAGCGGCCAGGGTGTTTGCTAAAAATTTCAACCGGGTCTTTACCTGCACGTACAACCCAGTAAATATCCATTTCCATGGCCACCAGTTTCGGGTCGGTGTTGTTCAATACCACATCGTAAAAAGTAGTATCGCCAACAGGTGCCCACTCAAAGTTGTGGTTATGGTAACCTAATTTTAAGCCCGATTTTTTCAAGATTTCGGCAATCTTGTTCATCTTATCCGCTACGCCTTTGCAATCATCAACAGTTTTAATAAAGTTGTGATTTAAAGCAGGGATAATGATATGCGATTGACCGATAGTGTTAGCCACCTCGATATAAGCATTCAGATCATCAGTTTTGCCGGTACCTAAATACTCGTCCAAACCATAGTGGCCGCTTGGGGTGCTTAAGCCGTTATCTTTCAACAGTTGACTAAACTCTTTACCTTTTAAACCCCAATAGCCTGTTTCTTTATTAAAGCCGAAGGTTTCAACTTCGTTGTAACCGGCTTTGGCTACCTGGCCAATAACGCCTTTTACATCTTTTGGTAACTGATCGCGCAGGCTATACAATTGCAGGCCCACTTTATTTGAAGCTTTGGCCGAAACCAATTTGGGTGCAAGCATTGCGCCTGCGGCCATTAATCCGGCTTGTGCTAAAAATGTTCTTCTGGTTGTCATGTATTTGTTTTAGTTTGTTTAGCTTTTAGAGTGATAAGGTGATGTAAGGTTTAAACATCACAAATATGTACCGCTTTTTTAAGCGAAGCTAATTTGTCTTTTTGCTTGGGGATAAACTCCTGCGCCACAAAACCTTTATGGCCTACCTCAACAATGGCACGCATAATGGCCGGGTAGTAAAGCTCCTGTGTTTCGTCGATCTCGTTACGACCGGGAACACCACCGGTATGGTAGTGCGCAATGTACTGATGATTAGCGCGGATATTACGGATCACATCGCCTTCATCAATCTGCATGTGATAAATATCATACAGCAGTTTAAAATTTTCTGAGCCTAAGCGACGGCAAAGTTCTGCACCCCACTCTACCCTGTCGCACTGGTAATCTTTATGGTCAATTTTGCTGTTCAGCAATTCCATTACCAATATGATGTTGTGTTTTTCGGCAAGGGCCACCATGGGTTTTAGGCCCTCAACACAGTTTTTCCAACCCTCCTCGTCGGTTTTACCACGGCGGCTGCCGCTAAAGCAGATCAGGTTTTTATAACCGGCCTCTGCTACCAGCGGAATCATTTTGGTATAGTTTTCATGCAGTTTCGCATGATATTCTTTATCGCCGAAACCATCGGTCAAATTAATTTCAGCACCGTTGCACATGGACGAGAACAGGCCGTATTTTTTAAGCGTTGGCCAATCTGAAGGGCCAACCAGGTCGATACCTTTAATGCCGATATCTTTGGCTGCAGCACAAAGCTGATCTACAGAAATATCGCTGTAGCACCAGCGGCATACGGCATGGTTAATATTGCCTTTCAGCTTTTCATCAGGCTGCATATTTGTTTTTTCGGTTTCGGTGGTAAATGAAGATAATACGCCCGACGCGCCAATGGCCGCCGTGCCCGCGATCATGCTTTTAATAGCTGAGCGCCTGTTTTGGTTTGATGACATGGTTATATTTGGGTTTGAGCAGAAGGTTCCTCAATGTCCAGTCCGGGTTTTGTAGCCATACTGGTTCTATCTTTAAAAAATAACAGGAAAAAGATCAATACCACAGCGGCAATACCGGCAGGGATAAGCCAGATAGACTGCCAGTTGTGTGATGTTTCAGAAATTTTCCATTTATCAACTACCGGGCCCGATATATACGAGCCGATCAGCATCCCCACACCATAAGTAGCCAGGGTAATGAATCCCTGCGCAGCGCTTTTAAAACGCTCGCCTGCTAAATTATCGGTATAGATTTGCCCCGTTACAAAGAAGAAATCATAGCAGATGCCATGCATCACAATACCTGCTATAAGCATCCAATAACCCGATCCGGCATCGCCGTAAGCAAAGAATATGTAACGCAAAACCCATGCGAGCATACCGATAGCCAGCATTTTTTTAACGCCGAAGCGTACAAAAAGCAGCGGCATGGCTGCCATAAATGCTAATTCGGATACCTGCCCCATCGCCTGTACACCGGCAGCCTTTTTTACCCCTACTTCATTTAAAAACGGATTGGTAAAATTGTAGTAAAATGCCAACGGCACACATATAGCTACCGATGCCAAAAAGAAGATCAGGTACGACCTGTTTTTTAATAAACCGATCGAATCTAAACCAATGATATCGCCAAATGTAGTTTTCTGGCCTTTTTTAACCGGAGGCGTATCAGGTAATGTAAAGCTTAACAGACCTAATATCAATGACGCCACCGCTGCCATTTTGAAAGTAAGCACCAGTGTTCCGCTTTTTTCCCATCCTAACAGGCCTATCACAATACCGGCAACGATCCATCCAAAAGTGCCGAATACCCTGATCCAGGGAAATTCTTTACTTGGATTTTTCATCTGCTTAAACGAAACCGAATTTACCAATGCCAGCGTTGGCATGTAAATGATCATGTAGAACAGGATATTAGGGTAAAACTTATCAAAATCGGTTATGGTTGTAGCATAATAAAGCGAGGCCGCACCTAACAGGTGAAGCACACCCAGTATTTTCTGTGCCGAAAAGTATTTATCGGCGATAAGACCGATAACAAACGGCGCTATAATAGCACCTAACGATTGCGTTGCGTAAGCACCGGCATTTTGCGTACCGGTAGCTTTCAGCGTAACCGTTAAATAAGTACCCATTGTTACAAACCATGCGCCCCAGATAAAAAACTCCAGGAACATCATTGTTGAAAGCTTTACCCTAATTCCAAGATTCATACTTATATTTTAAGGACAGATCAAATGATCTCTAATTATTTTTTTGTTGATAAAATGTATTTTACAATTTCCTTAGCATCAGCCTCGGGCAGTGAAGGGTGCGGGGTCATGGCGATGTTACCCCAGTTACCGCTGCCGCCGCTAATGATTTTCTTAGCCAACATATCGATGTTAGCATCTGTAGCTTCGTATTTAGCTGCAATTTCCTGAAATGCAGGGCCGATAACTTTGGTATCAACCTTGTGGCAGGTGCTGCAATCTAAAGTCGCGATCAGTTTTTCGCCTGCTGACGGGGCTGCAGAACTGCCGGTTGCTTCGGTACCTGTTTTAGCTACAACGGTATCAGCATCAGAGTTTGCGGCTTTTGCAGCTTGATTTGCGCCACTGGCGCTATCGGCACCGCCTTTGGTTGATGAATTGCCGCCGCAGGCAGCGAATATTGCACTGATACCAAGAATAATGAATACTTTTTTCATAAAAGTTTAATTGTGGTTTTGGATAATAACTCAACAGAAAATCTGCATGTTAACAAAACTGCTGTTAGCCATTATCCTGTAATTTTAATTGGGTTGGTTAATCAGGCGAAAAATACAATTTTTTATCATAAATAAAACCTCAATGAGCCGATATAGCGCCCAATGAAGCAGTTTTTTTACGTGAGCGCATGTAAATTACCAACCCGATAAATGCTACGATTAATGCAAACGGGATAATCAGGGTAGTATTTAACACTTCAGGACCGGCAGCCGACCTTGCCGCATCAAAAGCCTTAGCCATTTCTGAGCCTGCCGGGGCCGAACGATACGCATCCAAACTTGCACCTTGCGGTAATTTTGAAGCCATGATGTTATCATAGTATCCCCCCATAAAGATCATGTAAATAGATACACCGAACATGCCCGCACCGCCCATCAGGTTTAAGCCAACAGCGCCGGTACGCGGCAGGTTCTCGGCCACAAAACCTATCATACAAGGCCAGAAGAAGGCCACGCCTAAACCAAACACAACAGCCGCCAGGTAAATGGCGTCGCCGTGCAGGTGCACCATCAGATAAATACCCAAAGCAGATAATATGGCCGAGATGAGCAATACGCCCTGCGGCGCCAAACGGTGTACAATGGGGCTTGCAAAAGCGCGGCCCAATACCTGTACCGAGGCAACAAAGGTTAAAATAAGTATGGCATTATCAGTAACTGTTTTGAATAAAACGTCTGTCCATTGGTTGGTAAATAACTCGGTGATGGCGGTACCAAACATGCAGATGATCATGAACAGGAATAACGGGTTGATCAGCGCTTTGTACATATCCTCGGTACTTACACCGGCAGATACGCGCTCGGTAACCGGGAAATCCAGCTTGGAGAAAAGGAAGCCGTAGGCTAAGGTTGGGATGAGCATCAGGGCTATTTCTACCTGCGAGATCCAGTAAGGTTTTGGAGATACGCCATGTGCCAAAGCGGTATCTAAACCAAATACAATCAACGTACCTATCACGATGCCCGCCGGAAACCATAGGTGGAAGTGGTTAAGTTTGGTTGTTTTATTATCGGTATATAAAGATGCTACCAGTGGGTTACACGAAGCCTCAACCGTACCATTGGCTATACCTATCATTAAAGTAGAAAGGAATAAGGTCCAGTAACCGTTGGCAAAAATGGTAAGCAGGATACCTATCAAGTGAAAAACGAAAGCAGATACCAACAGTTTTTTCATACCGATAATATCCACAATAAAGCCCCCGATAATAATAGCCAGCGGAAAACCCCAGAACGCGGTTGCCGCGATAGTACCCAGTTGTGACGCGTTTAAATGAAAACGTACGCCCTGATCATTCAAAATACCCGCGCGGATACCAAATGACAATGAAGTTACCAGCAGCGACAGGCAGCTTGCCCTAAATAGCTGTGATCGGTTAATAGTTTGCATTTTTTGTTAATTAGGTTATTTGATAATTGGTTAATTGGCTTTGTTAAAATGCGTTTTGCTGAGGTTTATTTCAGCGGATGAATTGCTGCTTGTAAGTCCCATCTTTAAAACAACAATTTTTAAATCTCATCATTGCGAGGAACGAAGCAATCGCATACTCTACAGGGCGGCCCTGCACAGTTCGGGATTGCTTCGTTCCTCGCAATGACGTGTATGATTACTATATCCCCAACGTTTTCCTGTTAAACGCGTCATCACTGCCTGATGCTGCGAAATCGTCGAAAGCGCGTTCGGTTACACGGATGATATGATCTTTGATGAATTGAGCGCCTTCTCTTGCGCCGTCTTCCGGGTGTTTAAGCGCGCATTCCCATTCCAACACAGCCCATCCTTTGTAATCATACTGCGTTAGTTTGCTGAATATCGATTTAAAATCAACCTGTCCGTCGCCCAATGAGCGGAAACGGCCTGCGCGGTCAACCCAGTTTTGGTAGCCGCCGTAAACGCCCTGGCGACCGGTTGGGTTAAACTCGGCATCCTTAACATGGAACATTTTGATGCGCTCGTGGTAAAGGTCGATGTATTCGAGGTAATCCAGACATTGCAGTACAAAGTGCGATGGATCGTACAATAAGTTGGCACGTTTATGGCCTTTTACATGATCCAGGAACATTTCATAAGTAATGCCATCGTGCAGATCTTCGCCCGGGTGGATCTCGTAGCAAAGGTCGATGCCGTTTTCTTCGTAAACATCCAGAATCGGTGTCCAGCGTTTAGCAAGCTCTTCAAAAGCTGTGCCTACGATACCGGCAGGGCGTTGCGGCCATGGGTAAACCATTGGCCAAAGCAGCGCACCGCTAAAGGTAACCGAAGCCGCTAATCCTAAATTTTTAGATGCCTGCGCAGCATATTTCAGTTGCTGTACAGCCCATTTTTGCCTTTCGGCAGGGTTGCCGCGTAAATGCTCGGGGGCGAAACCATCAAACAGATCATCGTAAACCGGGTTTACGGCAACCAACTGACCTTGCAGGTGAGTTGAAAGCTCGGTAATTTCCAAACCGGCGGCATTAACAATACCTTTAATCTCATCAGCATAAGTTTTGCTTTCGGCAGCTTTTTGCAGGTCGATAAAGCGGGCATCGTTGGTTGGCAATTGCACACCTTTGTAGCCTAAACCGGCTGCCCACCGGCAGATAGATTCAAGACTGTTAAATGGTGCCGTATCGCCTATAAACTGTGCTATAAATATGGCTGGTCCTTTTATAGTGGTCATGTTTTTTTGTTTTAAGTAGATGATGGATTAAATAGTGAAATCAGTCCATTTAACGTCCGATTTACCTGATGCGATCACGTTTTCGATAAAAGCCATCCCGCGGATGCCTTCCTCAATACCCGGAAAATCCAGTTCTTCGGGAGTGGCTTCCTTGCCTTCCAAACCGGCTTTAACGGTTAAAGCAAAGTTGCGGTACAGGTTGGCAAAAGCCTCGAGGTAACCTTCGGGGTGTCCAGGAGGGGTGCGGGTGTTGTGCTGCGCGAATGAACTGGTATAACCGGCGCCGGCTCTCCAGGTTTCGGCAGGTTTATCAGTGTACATTACTGTTAATGAGTTAGCATCACTCTGGTGCCATTCCAAACCGCCTTTTTCGCCATACACCCTGATTTTTAAATTATTCTCTTCGCCTGCTGCAATTTGGGTTGCAGTAAGTACGCCGCTTGCGCCATTGTTAAATTTCAACAGTGCAGCACCGTCATCATCCAGTTTACGGCCTTCAACAACGATATTGATATCTGCGCAAATTTTGGTAACCTGCAAGCCGGTAACATACTCGGCCAGGTTAAAGGCGTGCGTGCCTATATCGCCCATTGCACCCGCTATGCCGCTTTTACCCGGATCGGTACGCCATGAAGCTTGCTTGTTATCTTCTCCTTCTAAAAAGCTGCTCAACCATCCTTGCGGATACTCTACATAAACTTTTCTAACGGTTCCTATTTTACCGGCTTTGATCAATTGTTTGGCTTCCTTAACCATTGGGTAGCCTGTGTAGGTGTGGGTTAAGCAAAACAGTTTGCCAGATGCCTTTACTACTTTATCCAGTTCTTTAGCTTCATCTAAAGAAAAAGTCATCGGCTTATCAAGCACTACGTGAAAACCGTTTTCCAATGCCATTTTGGTTGGGGCAAAATGCACGTGGTTTGGGGTAACTATGCTAATCACCTGCACACGTTCATCCTCGGGCAGTTGTTTTTCTTTTTCAATCAGTTCCTGGTATGAGCTGTACGAACGGCTGGCCGGTAAACCAAGCAATAAACCGCTGGCCTGCGATTTTTCGGGGTTTGAGCTGAAAGCGCCGCAAACCAGTTCATACTCACCATCAATGCGGGCAGCTATGCGGTGTACGGCACCAATAAAGGCACCTTGTCCGCCGCCTATCATTCCTAATCGTAATTTCATTTGTTGGGTTGTTTTTTGGGGTTAGATTTTACTCAATCGATTGTAAACATCAAAAACAGCATTAAACTATAATGCTGTTTTTGATAATAATTTCATTTGGGTTGGAAACCAAAGGTGTATCAATTGATGTTGCAATTTTTTAGGTTGCCCAGGCTTTGTCGCCTTTTTTGTACGGCAGGTTGCCATCATATTTGCCCGGAACGGCAATATAACGCAAGGCCTCTGTAGCGCCCGGTTTTGAAGTGAAGAAACCCAACAGGGTTAATTCTTTCAACATCCTGAAGTAATGGTTCGGATCTTCAGGCTTTTTGTTTTTGGTGTATTCTTTTTGCTCTTTATCCAGCTCGGTTAACAATTCGGTACGTTGCTGAGGGGTAGCCTCCAGGAATTTTTTACCGAATTTCTTGTCGCAGGCATCATTAAGGTCATTCAGGCCTTTAGTAAAAATTTTCTGATCATCTTCCTTGTAGCAATCCTGTACCATTACGGTCATAAACTTGCCAACCTGCGCATCCTTAGCACCCGGAGTTGAGGTTTTAGGCAAAATGGTTTCGCCTATCTCATCCAAAAGGGCAAGGTCATCCTGCGTAAACAGGTCGTTTACTTTTGGCGAAGATGGTTTACATCCCGAGATGAAAAACTCGGCACCAATAATAGTACCGCCGAGGATCAGGCCCACCCTGCTTATCGCTTCTCTTCTATTCATAAATTAGTTAGTGATTTAGTGAATTAATGAATTAGTGATTTAAATTAATGATGAATTAGCGAGTTAGTGAATTAGTGATTTTTTATTCACTAACTCACTAATTCATTAATTCACTAATTAATGTCCGTTATGCTTTTAACACGAAACCATCACGGTAATCGCGTTTAATATATTGGTTAACTGCATCAAAGTTGGTAACCTTCATGGCTTTGTTATCCCAAACCAGTTTTACCCGGCCGCCTTGTAACTCATGACCGCGAACCGCAAGGTTTGCCATCAATAATGCCTCAGTAAGCGGACCGGCTTTATCAAATGATGAGCTAAGTTCTGTTTTACCGTAACCTGCAATACAACCCTCAACCCACTGCGCGTAGTGCCCATTAGCACCACCAGGTACACGAGCCCATTTTTGCGGAGCTTTGGCATCTTTGGTGAGCGCTTTCGGCAGCAATGTAGGTGCATCAGAGTAAGTACTTGCGTACATTTTACCTTTAGTACCGATAAATAAAGTACCGTTACCTTCTTCGCCACCAAAGTTTTCGCTTGCCAATAACTCGATTGGGCGTTCGGGTTGAATACCGCCGTCCATCCAGTGCAGGGTAACATCGCCTTTGGTTTTATCGGTTTTAGGGAAGGTTAAAGTGATGTGGCTTGACGGAGGGCAGCTTTCAGGGAAGTGGCCTTCTTTAAACTCGTCAACATATACACTACCAACACTGGCCTGTACATCTTTTGCATATTGGATACCCAGTACGCGGAAAGGTGCTTCAACAAGGTGGCAACCCATATCGCCAAGAGCACCGGTGCCGTAATCCCACCAGCCGCGCCAGTTAAATGGTACCAGTTTATCTACGTAATCTTTTTTAGGCGCAGTACCCAACCACAGGTCCCAATCCAGTTCTTTCGGGATGTTTTGCTGTGGTGCAGGCCATGCAATACCTTGCGGCCATACAGGGCGGTTTGTCCAGCAGTAAACAGTATGCACATCACCAATCAGGTCGGCATCATACCATTCAGACATCAGGCGTGTACCATCGTTTGATGAACCCTGGTTACCCATTTGTGTAACCACTTTATATTTTTTTGCAGCCTCGGTTAATAAACGGGCTTCCCAAATATCATGCGTTAACGGCTTTTGAACATACACGTGTTTGTTCAGCTGCATGGCGTTATAAGTGATGATAGCGTGGTTATGATCGGGGGTTGAAACCGATACGGCATCGAAATTTTTGTGTTCTTTATCAAACATTTCGCGCCAGTCTTTATAATACTTGGCTTTAGGGAAATCACCGCGTGATTTAGCCGATCTTCTGTCGTCTACATCGCACAGGAAAGCGATCTCTGCTTTACCGCTTTTGTAAAAATTAGCGATATCGCTTTGGCCTTTACCACCTGCACCAACGCCGGCAATTAACAATTTATCGCTTGGAGCAATGAAGCCCTTTCCGCCCAATACATGGCGCGGAACGATCATAAAGCCGGCCGCGGCTACAGCGCCGGTTTTAATAAACTGCCTTCTCGACGGATTAGGGGTTTTGTCCTTTTCTTCAGTCATGGGTATTTTTGTTATAGGTTTTTGTATGTGATACTGATTAAATTTCTCCCTTTTTCAATGCATCAACTGCGTAATTAGCTGCACGCGCGGTTAAAGCCATATAAGTAAGTGATGGGTTTTGACATGCAGCCGAGGTCATACATGAGCCATCGGTAACAAATACGTTTTTAGCATCCCAAACCTGGTTCCACTCGTTCAATACCGAAGTTTTTGGATCGCGGCCCATACGTGCGGTACCCATTTCGTGAATGCCACGACCAAGATATGGATTGGTGCTTGAAGTTTGAACATCTTTACAGCCAATTGCTTCCAGCATTTCTTTACCGTCTTTTTCCATGTCGATACGCATTTTCAGCTCGTTCTCTTTCAGTTCGGCATCAATGGCAACAACAGGTAAGCCCCATTTATCTTTTTTGGTTTTATCGATAGTGATCTTGTTATCATGGTAAGGCAATGTTTCGCCGAAACCGCCCATACCTACATGCCATGAACCTGGTTCGGTCAGGGCGTCTTTAAACGCACCACCAATGTTCAGTTCGGCAATGTCACGGCTCCAGCCTTCGCGGCTTGCAGAACCCTGGTAGCCGAAACCACGGATATAATCGCGTTTTTCGCCATTCAGGTTGCGGTAGCGAGGAATGTAGAAACCGTTGGCACGGCGACCAAAGTAGTATTTATCTTCATAACCTTCAAACCTGCCCGATGCGCTTACGTTAAGGTGGTGGTCCATCAGGTTGTGGCCAAGTTCGCCGCTGCTGCTGCCTAAGCCACCTTCCCAAACATCGGTAGCCGAGTTCATCAGGATCCAGGCCGAGTTAATGGTTGAAGCGTTTACGAATACGATCTTGGCGAAGTATTCGTATGTTTTGTTTGTTTCAGCATCCAAAACCTCAACACCTTTAGCTTTCTTGGTGTCTTTATCGTAGATGATCTTGGTAACGATAGACCATGGGCGCACGGTTAAATTACCTGTAGCCATAGCCGCAGGCAAAGTAGCCGATTGCGTGCTGAAATAAGCACCGAACGGACAACCCAACCAGCATTTGTTACGGTACTGGCAGTTAGTACGATCATAATGCGGCACAGTAATATTGGCTGTACGGCCGATGATCATGTGGCGTGCTTCTTTATAGTATTCTTTTAAGCGTTTTGAAACATCTTTTTCAACAACGTTCATCTCCATCGGCGGCATAAAATCACCATCCGGAAGAATCGGTAAACCGTCTCTATTACCAGAGATACCTGCAAATTTTTCGGCATAGCTGTACCATGGAGCGATGTCTTTATAACGGATAGGCCAGTCAACAGCGATACCGTCTTTCAGGTTGGCTTCAAAATCAACATCGGCCCAACGGTATGATTGGCGGCCCCACATCAGCGAGCGACCGCCCACGTGGTAACCACGGAACCAATCGAAACGTTTAATTTCGGTATACGGACTGTCTTTATCGCTTGCCCAATAATCAAGATTAACTTCGTTCAGCGGGTAATCGCGCTTAAGAACAGGATAATCTTCGATCATTTTTTGCGTACGGCCGCCCCTGTGCGGAAACTCCCAGGGGTCTTTGGTAGCATTTACATAATCTTTGATGTGCTTGATATCACGACCACGCTCAAGCATGATGGTTTTCAAACCCTTTTGTGTTAGTTCTTTGGCAGCCCACCCGCCTGAAATTCCTGAGCCAATGACTATTGCGTCATAAGTGTTTGCAGACATACGAATATTACGGTTAAATTATTTTTGTTTAGTACTTGGTTGTCTCGTTAAATGTATGAATAAAATTCATTTTACAAATATTTCATTGTGTTTTTTACACACAATGTTTCTTTAGTTTGCAGTTACCAGTTGGCAGTTTGCAGTTGGTTATCGGCTATTTTATCCGGCAAACTGCCTGCTGAAAACTGCAAACTGAATTGCAAACTGCCAACTGATAACTGCAAACTGCCTCAACTACAAGTTTCCCTTTTTCATCTCGCTCATTGCATAATCAGCTGCTCTTGCGGTGAAGGCCATATAGGTTAGCGATGGGTTTTGGCATGAGGTTGATGTCATGCTGGCACCATCGGTAACAAATACATTTTTAACGCTATGCACCTGGTTCCATTTATTTAATATTGATGTTTTAGGATCGTTGCCCATACGTGCGCCGCCCATTTCGTGAATATCAAGCCCCGGAGCACGTTGATCTGTGCTGGCCTGGATATTGGTGAAGCCGGCACTGGTAAACATTTCGGTAAGCTGCTCGATGTAATCCTTCTTCATCTTTTCATCGTTATCATCATAATCGACGTTCATTTTTAGCAACGGCACGCCCCAGGCATCTTTTTGCTTATCATCAAGGCTTACAAAGTTTGTTTCCTTGGGGATGGTTTCGCCCATCATGTGCGAACCTACATGCCATGGGCCAAGCTCCTTATTGGCGAGGTTATTTTTCAGGCTGCTGCCCACGCCGTCCCAACTGCGTTCAGGATAACGGTAGGCACTGAAGCCCGACGCGTAACCACGCAGGAAATCTGTTTCCTGTTTATATACGTTCCTGAAGCGTGGAATATAACCGCCGCCGGCCGGGTTACGGCCATCGGTTGTCCATTCTTTGGCTCCATCATATTGGGCACCAATGTGTGCCGAATAGTTGTGGAAGGCCACATATTTACCCAGTACCCCGCTATCGTTACCCAAACCATTAGGGAAACGGTGCGATTTGGAATTGAGCAAAATAAGGTTGGTATTTAATGCTGCCGCGTTTACGAAGATCACCTTAGCATGGTATTCAATAGCTTCTTTAGTATTTGTGTCGATAACCCGAACGCCGGTCGCTTTGCCTAATTTATCATCATAAATAATAGATTCAACAACCGAGAATGGCCTCAACGTAGCATGGCCAGATTTTAATGCCCAGGGGATGGTACTCGCATTTGCGCTAAAATAGCCACCGAATGGGCAACCACGCTCACAAATAGTACGGCGTTGGCATTGTACCCTGCCCTGATCCAGGTGGATCTGATTTGGGGTTGATAAATGCGCGCAACGGGCGCTGATTACGTACCGGTTTTTATAATTACTTTTTACGTGTTTGCTGAAATATTCTTCTACCGTATTTAAGGGGAATGCAGGTAAAAATTCTCCATCAGGCAATTCGGCAATACCATCACGGTTTCCGGAGATGCCCGCAAATTTCTCTACATAGCTATACCACGGAGCGATATCTTTATAACGGATAGGCCAATCAACCGCGAAACCATCGCGGGCCGGGCCTTCAAAGTCGAAATCGCTCCAGCGTTGGGTTTGGCGTGCCCAGAGCAGGGATTTACCACCCACCTGGTATCCGCGGATCCAATCAAAGGGTTTATCCTGGATGTATGGATGCTCAGCATCTTTTACAAAAAAGTGAGCCGCGCTTTCACCGAAGGCGTAGCAGCGGTTTACTATAGGGTTGGCTTCCTGGATAGCCATGGGCAATTGACCGCGGTGCTCAAATTCCCAGGGGTACATATTGGTGGTGGGGTAATCCTTGATGTGCTTTACATCGCGGCCACGCTCCAATATCAGGGTTTTTAAGCCTTTATCGGTAAACTCTTTGGCAGCCCAGCCTCCGCTCATGCCCGATCCTATTACAATGGCATCAAAAGTGCGATCCTTAACGCTGTCGATATTTAAATTAGCCATTGCTTAAACTGCCTGCTTTAATTTATAAGGGAAACGCGCGTTGTACCGGCCCGGCACAAGTTCGTAAACCACTATATTGGTCATAAAATATTTTGAATTGGTATAGCCGTTGATGGTTTGACGTTTTACCATACTGTAAAATTTCCTTGTCTCGGCGGAGTACTTTCCGACAAACCGAGGAACAGTAGCACTGTCCCTCTTAGCGGCCTCTAACATTTCAGCTTGAATTTCTTTTTCTATATCCAGCAAAAATAACTCGCGGGTTTTGGCATCAAGCTGATCAAACGTTTTACCGTATTGTTTCTGCACAGCATCTGCAAAATGACTGCCCCCTGCTACAAATGCCTGCTGATCTTCTTTTTTATAGCAATCATCAACCATTTTCAGCACAAATAAATGCAGCAGCAGATCTTTAGCTCCCGGCGTAGTAGTTTTCGGAATGATAGTTTCAGACACCTCGCCTATAAGCTGCTCCTGATCGGCACTGATATCGATATTTTTTAGGGCGACTTTTGATTTTGCTTTATCCTGCGAACAAGCCGGGAGCAATGCTGCCCCTCCTATTATCAAAGCCAGGTTTTTAATGACGGTACGCCGATCCATTTGTTAAACTAAATTGTTTTAGCGAAGCCCATGTTATCTCTCCTTTCATTTTAAGCTGATTGGACAAATAGCGGGGGAGGCTTTTTATGATTTATAACGTATTTCCAAACTTAATCATTACAAATTAAAATACAAGGCCTGGAAAATTAAATCTTCACGATGGTGTAAGATAGCTTTATGCTATTAATAGCCCCACTTTTTCATGATTTGTAAATCAATTTTTACACAATCAACCGGATCCATCCCCTGGTAAGATTCCTGTTCGATTATGAATAATGACGTGCCGCCTTTTTTAGCAGCAGCCTTTACAATATCCCTAACAGGTAAAATCCCCTTGCCTAAAATGGTGCTCTCGGTATCGTCGCCGTTATGAGGCGGAACTTTAATCTCATCTTTAACATGCATCGACTGAAAGCGGCCCGGGTATTTATTAATAAAATCCAAAGCCATACCACCTGTGCTGTACATATTACCAATATCTATCTGCTGGGCAACCAGTTCAGGGTCGGTATTCTGGATAATATAATCGTACAGTGTGATATCACCTATTTTGGTACTGATCTCGAAGTTATGGTTATGATAACCAAACATCATGCTCGATTTTTTGCACAACTCGCCGCTTTTATTAAACTGTTCCATGGTACGTTTCAGGGCATCGGTATCAGTGCGCACCTTTTCGTCCATCCAGGGGCTTATCACATATTTCTGGCCCATGGTGGCGGCATCTTCAACCGTATATTTCCAGGCATCGGTAAAATCATTTTTTGATGCATCCCAGTGCTGAGGTGTCATAACCGTATGGCCGCTTGGCATTTTTAGGCCCAGATCGTTCAAAATCTTTTTAAACTCCTTAGCGGTGTAGCCATAAAATTTCCTGTCGATATAATTGGCATGCTCCACATGGGCATAGCCTGCATCAGCGATCTTTTTAAGGGTAGCCATCGGATCGGCCTTCATGGCATCGCGTACGCTGTAAAGCTGCACCCCTACCCGCTTTAGCTTATTATCCGTAGCGGCAAATAAACCATCAGGAAGCAAGGCTGCACCGGCTACTGCAAGGGCACCGGTTTTTAAAAATGATCTGCGTGATGTATACATGATTATATATGTTTAAGGTTATTTCGCTACAGGGAAAACAGGGAACAATAAATCAGAATTACTTACAAAGGCCAGGTGTTTGCTATCAGGCGCCCACGACGGCGTATTGATAGTACCCTGCCCTCCATAAAGGTATGCCACCACTTTTGACGGACCGCCGCCAACCGGCATTACCCTTAAATATACATGTTTATAAAATGGATGATCACCAGGGGCAACTTCGCTTTTCAGGAAGGTGATGTAAACGATCCATTTACCATCAGGTGATACATGAGGGAACCAGTTGTTATAATCATCATTGGTGAGCTGCGTTTGCTCGCTGCCATCAGCTTTCATCCGCCAGATCTGCATCAGGCCGCTGCGTACCGAATTAAAGTAAATATATTTTCCATCAGGCGAATATTCCGGGCCATCATCCAAACCGGGCGTTGTGGTTAACCTCTCTTCGGGGCCGCCTGTTGATGGAATGCGATAAACATCATATTCCTTATTCCGCTCGCCGCAAAAAACAAGGTACTTACCATCCGGCGACCAGCCGTGCATATAGCTTGCTCCTTTTCCGGTTTGAGTAACCTTGATTGCTTCGCCGCCTGCTGATGATACGGTGTAACCTATTGAAGGGCCGCCATCGCCACTGCTGATGGTTAGCATTTTGCCATCGAAAGATAGCACATGGTCGTTATTGTTATTTTTAGCAGGATTTGTATTTAATACTGTAGGCGTATGCGATTTAAGATCGAATTTGTATAGCGAACCCTCGCTATTATAAATAAGCGATTTACCATCCACCATCCAGTTAGGTGCCTGGAGGGATTTGGGCGATTGATAGATAACAGTGGCGTTCTGGCTTTCCAGGTCGAGCAGTTCGATTGCGCTGCCTAAATATTGCTTGTAAGGTACCAGGGTTGCCGGGGCCGGGGTAACTATGCGTACATTGTTAAATACGGCTTTTTCGGTAACATCAGCATTGTGCGAGCAGATGAAGATGCCTACGTAAACATCATCGCCTAAATCCAGATCGGTAACTTCTTCGTTTACAAACAGATCACCTTTACGCGCTACCGACATGGTGTAAGTATTGCCTTTACGCTCCAGCTGAATTACATCGGCAGCTGTGATAGATGCTTTCTTTTCTTCGGTAACGCCGCTGATAGTTTTGCGGTATTGCAACGATGTTAAACCATCACCATGTACAACAGCATTAATATGTTTTGAATTGGAATCGAGCGTGGTACGTACCATTAAACCCACTTTACGGTGCAGCTCAACACCTTTACCAATAAAGGCGGCATTGGTGCGCAGGATAAAATCGCCTTTAATTTTTCTCCATACAAAGTGAAAATCATCGTGTGTGGCCCAAATGTTTTGGCCCGAACCGGTAAGGGTATACTGTTGCGTTTTGGCATCATATACACCGCTGCCCGCATGTTTTACCGTGCCTACATCGGTTTGGCCATCAAAAATTCCCGGGCCCTGTGCTTTTACTTCGCGAACATACAAAGCAAGGCAAGCCATGCATAAAACAATACTTAATAGTTTAGCGCGCATTGGTTTTGGTGTTTAGTGTACACTATAATCGGTTCACTAAAGGTATATAATCAATTTGCAATTAAGATAGTACTATTTTAACATTTCTCCACATTTTTATCATATAGCCAGATTTTTACAGAGGGCTATTTAAATCTCATAGGCAGATAAATAGTCCTAACAACAGGGGTTAATCAAACAAAAAAAGCCACAGCTATTATCCAGCTATGGCTTTCATTATATTTAAGATCAGTCTTTACTCCGCCTCAACCAGCATCTCGGCAACAGGCACAGCCACCGGCACAACAACCGGAACCGAAGTACAGTATACCTTTAAAAACTCGGCCTTCGAATCGCGGTATGAGCTAACCGCGCCAAGCACACTCATCATCTTAATATAGCACCAGGCCAAATCAAACTGGTATGGCTTAAAGCCCGAACGGGCACTTTTAGGATACAGGTGGTGGTTGTTATGCCACTCGCCGGCCACATAGCCCGGCCAAAGCTGGTTTATCGACATATCCTCGCGGTTATGATCAATACCCTCGCGGCGCATATCCTTACCCTTACCATGCCCCTCATAATTAAATGTACGCACCCCAACAGCCCAGATACCAGCCGAACCGAATACAGCACAAGCCAGCGGCATACCACCCAACAGGTAAAAAGCAACAAACCAGAAACCCCAGTTTAGTACGATACCGATAATGGTACGTGTAGGATTGGCCAGCGTTCCCCATTTTTGATATTCGTTGTAAGTATTCACTTTCACCCCCGTATGCTTCATCAGGTTAACGCATTTGGCGTAACAAGTTTCGTTCATGTTGCGGGCTATAGGCTGGTGGTTAACATCGGCCAGGAAGCAATACATAAAACCACCCTGTGCATTGTACGGATCGCCTGGCTGATCAGACAAGGCATGGTGTACGTGGTGCGATACCGCGTAAATCTCCTCGGGAATGATCTTCAGCGTAAGATTCTGCGTAAAAAACCGCCAGAAATTATTTTTAAATGTGTACGCGCCATGTGTGCAATACCGGTGGTGCCAGATGGTGCCGTGGGTGCCCATAATAATCATGCTGTAAACAAAAGCTACTATAAGCCCTGTGATACTGAAATACTTAAAAATAAAAAGCCCCAAAAAAGGCACTAATGCCAGCACCAGCATCCAACTCAAAAATGAAAGCCAGTTCTTCTTATCCCTGAAGACGTTAAGTCGTTTAAAAAATTCGATTACAATTTGTTTGTTAGTGGGTTTCGACAAGTTGCCAAGTTCATCTGTCCAACCGTATGCAGGTGGTTCAAGCACAGTGTTTAAAAAAGCCATTAAAATGGGGAGATTAGTTTTAAGAGTGGGAAATTTCCGTTGATTTTGTCACAATATAGTAAAAAGTTCTATTTGTTTATACGTATTAACGGAACAAATAGATTTAAATTACCCAACAAAAGATTAAAACTTTTTCAAAATAATTAAATTTCTTTATAATTAATTATAGATGGCGATTCATCTTAAATATAAATTAGAACGAATTTAAATAAGCTAACAGGGTGTTTTTTTCGATAGGAATAATTTTTGATGACACTGAAAATCCGACTAAAAAAGTATTGCGAACCTGAATTTGGGATAGGAAAACCCTTATATTATTTGCTACTGTTCTCAGATTTTGGATCATTAACGTTGCTGTCCGATTCTCCGACTTGCTTTATGTCCGGAGTTTGCAACTCCGGGGGTAGTATTAAAATATATCGTTTCAAGTATATCTGGAGTTGCAAAGTTCAGCATAGTAAATTCGAGCTAAGAAGAAAAAAGAAAAATCACAATTGCGCGGCCACCGCGGCATCACTGCTATTGCTGCTACCCTCGTCATCATTACAACATTCGCCCTCAAATAATGGCAAACTAAAGCTAAAGGTACTCCCCCTGCCAATCTCCGAGTTTACCCACAACCGGCCACCGTTAAATTCAACCAGCTCTTTGCACAAAAACAAGCCTATACCGGTGCCTTTTTCGCCCGATGTGCCGGTTGCCATGTACCTGCCGGTATCCAGTTTAAACAACTGGTTTATTTTTTCTCCCGGGATACCTCTGCCGGTATCGCTCACGCTAATTACCAGTTCGTGTTCTGCAGCAGCTCCCGATAGGGTAATGGTCCCTCCCTCTCCTGTAAACTTAATAGCATTGCTAACCAGGTTACTCAGCACCACTTTAACGTGCTTTTCATCTGCCCGTACACAATATTGCGGCGGAATGGCATTTACTATACTGATGCTTTTTTGCTGCAGCATGTAATTAAATGTGCGTATCATTTCATCCCCGGCCAAATTGATGCTTACCGCCGATGGTTCCACATTAATACCTTTAATCTGGTTGCCGGCCCATTCCAATAAGTTTGAAAGTGTGAGCTCGGCACCCTGCACCACGGGCTCCAGCTTCTTCATCAAATCCTGAATTTCGGCCGAGGTTAACGCATCGGCCGTATTATACAAATAAAGTATGGAATGTAAATTAGCCAGCGGCGTACGCAAATCATGCCCTATAACCGCCAGCAGCTTATCCTTTAAATTATTAATACCCGCCAGGTTTGCCGATTGCTCTTCAATCAAATCCTTTTGTATCAGCAGCGCTTTGTGCTGCTTCCGCATGCGGTTAATCAATACTCTTTTCAGCTTATATTGGTAATATGTAACCGACAAGGCTATCACCACCACTAACAACGATATCAACAAAGTAGCGATAATTGTTTTCTGAAAACCGAGTTTCTCGCGATAAGTTTTAGCCCTTTGCTCAACAGCCGCAATGGCATTTAACCGGCTATTAAGTTCAAAGTAGCTTTGTATCAGACTGGTATTATTGCGCTTATTGGTAGCGTTTAGGCTATCCAGCACCTGATTATACCTCCGTTGGTAAACAAGCGATTGTTTGAGGTCATTTTTTTGCTCAAAACTGTATGTCATAGCCTGGTAGGCCGATGAAATACCATCCATTACGCCTATGCTATCCGATAGCGCTGCGCCTCGTTTGGCAAGGTCAATAGCTTTATCATACTGCTTCAGGGCGTTAAAAACCTTGGCTCGCTCAATAAATGATATTGCCCTTAAGCGTTTGTTATTAACCACATAACTCATGCGCAACGCGGTATCTGAGCAGGCTATCGATTGGTTATACTGCTCCTTTAACCGGTAGGCATTGGCAAGCCGACTATATAATATGCATATTGAAGGTTCATCATTTATTACCCGGCTAAGCTGCATGGCCCGCCTGGCGTTGGCTATCCCCTCATCATATTGCTGAAGTTTAAGGTATACAAACGATCGTTCGTTGTAAACTTCGGCCAGCATTTTCTTATCACTACCGGCATATCGGGCAGCCAACGATAAATTTTTTATGGCCTGGCTGTAATTTTGCAGATCGGTATAAGCGCGACCAATTGAACTGTAACAATGCGCCAGCGTTAAAGGTTCTTTTTTTGACAGGTAGGTTAAGGCCGAATTAAAATAGAATAAACTGATAGGATAATAAGATTGCGACCAGTATACATGCCCCAGGTTAAGAAACGAACAACCGGTACCCTGCCTGTATTTTACTTTTTCAGAAAGCAACAGCGCCCGCTCGGCCATAGCACGTGCCTGGTATGGGGCACCTACATAAATATTCTCTGCCAGCTTATTAAGGCTATCAACAGTTTTGATGGTATCCGGCTTATTAACAGACAGAAGACTCTCTCCCGATTGCGCATAAGTTATTACACTATACGCCAAAAACAGCCATATCAATCCTGCATGCCATCTCATTCGTCAACAGTTTACCTCAGTTAAGTACCGCAATGTAACAAAAATGTTAAAATACACAATACTTATCCTGCAACAAGGCAACGTTCGCCGTGCAGCAGTTCAATACAATGTTCGTAATTATCAGGCATCTGGATTTGTTTTACCTCCTGCATATAACTTTGCTTAATTTCTTTACGGCGTCGGGCTTCAATAAAACGGCGCACCTGGTCGCGGTTTTCCAGTATCAGTCCGGGTACTTTGGCTGGCCTGTTATTTTCGTCCTTAGCTACCATGGTAAAGTAGCTGGTATTGGTATGTTTTACCGAGTTGTTTTTAATGTTTTCTGATATCACCCTGATGCCCACCACCAACGAGGTATTGCCCACATAATTTACCGAAGCAAGCAGCGATACCAACTCGCCCACTTCAACCGGATGCAGAAAATCAACTGTATCGATAGATGCGGTTACGCAATAATTATTGGCATGCTTGGCGGCGCAAACGTAGGCCACTTTATCCATTAATGAAAGCAGGATACCACCGTGTATTTTGCCGCCAAAATTGGAGTACGACGGAATCATGAGTTCGGTAATGGTGGTTTGCGAAAAACCTACGGTTTTATAGTCGGATGTGTCGGGGATCGAGGTCATATTTAATGATAAAATAGTACAAGGCTGAGCACTAAGCTACAATTACTGCAACATTAGTATTACATAGGGTTAAATCATTAAACCTTCATTAAACTTTAAAGTTCAATACCCTAAATTGACCCTAAACTATGAAAAAACACTTACTGCTCGCGCTACTATCTTTTCTTTTTTTATCTGCAGCCTACGGCCAGCAAACCCGGGAGGTGCACGGAACTGTTGTAGATAGTGTTGGCGCCGTACCCGGCCTAACGGTAAAACTCACTTCGGATAAAGATAGCGTGGTAGTGGCCAGCGGTGCGGGCGGTGCGTTCTTTTTCCCCGCCGTTGTTTCAAAAAACTTTAAGATAACCATCAGCGGTATCGGTTATCAGCCCCTCAGCAGGAAGTATGTAATGGATAACGATACCAAACCCATTAAGCTCGACCCCATAAAGGTTAAAGTGCAAACCAATATGCTGAACACAGTGGTGGTTTCGGCAGTAATCCCCATCACCATAAAAGAAGACACGGTTGAATATAAAGCAAGCGCCTACAAGGTGCGTGAAGGTTCGCCGGTTGAGGATTTGTTGAAAAAACTACCCGGCGTAACCGTTGACAAGGATGGCAACGTAACCGCCCACGGCAAACAGGTTACCAAAGTGCGCGTAAACGGCAAGGATTATTTTACCGGCGATGTACAAACGGCCACCCAAAACCTGCCTGCTGACATAGTAGAAAACATACAGGTGATTGACGACTACGGCGACCAGGCCAACCTAACCGGCATCAAAACCGGCGACCCGGATAAGATCCTGAACATTACCATACAAAAAGGAAAAAACAAGGGTAATTTTGGCCAGGGCAGCGTTGGCGTTGGTAATGACGATAAGTACCAGGCGCGCCTATCAGCCAATTCATTTTATGATGCCCGGCAGCTGGCCCTGATAGGCACCTGGAATAATAACAATACCAACAGTTTTAACCTTGGCAGCAGCGGTGGCGGAGGTGGCAGGGCGGGCCGTGGCGGAGGTGGTGGCGGCGGCAGCGCCGGCGGTGTAAGCACGGCCAACGGCATTACCACCAACCGATCAATAGGCACCAATTACCGCGACGACTGGAGCAAAAAGGTAACTGTATACGGCAGTTACAGCTTTGCTGATAAAGACAGAGATGTTAACAGCACCACCGTGCAGCAAAACCTGTTTCAATCGGGCAGTATCATCAATATGGATAACAGCGCCAATCATAACCATGGTATTAACCACCGGTTTGATTTTAATATTGAATACAAGATAGATACATCCAACTACATCAAAATTAACCCAGGCTTCTCGTACGCCACGGCCGAAAATATGAGTACCGATACCTTCAGTAATACCCGCAACCAAACACTGGTTACCGGTAACGAGCTGGCGCTTACCAACAACTCATCGCAAACGGGCAGCCTCAATGTGTTGTATAACCACAAGTTTCATAAACGCGGGCGTAATTTTAGCATCAATGCCAATGTAAGCTACTCCAAAAACGACCAGGGACTAAACGATCAATATACGACACACCAGGATACCGCCACCACCAAATTGTTTCAGCAGATCAATTCAGATAACCAGTCACAGCGGGTGGGTGTGCATATTTCATACATCGAACCGATAGCGAAAACCACCTACCTCGAAACCAACTACAGCTACAATTACTCGAATACAGATAATAACCGTTACAATTACCGGGTTGACCCGATAACGGGCAATCAAATTTATGTTGATTCGCTCAGCACCTTGTATAATTACCAGTTTATTACCAACCGCATCGGCTTAAACCTTCGCGGGGTGCAGCCTAAGTATAATTATACGCTGGGTTTGGCGGTACAGCCATCCAAACTTGATGGCGAATCGCATAATTTTCATACCACTACAAACACGTTTAATATTATCCCTACCGCCAGGTTTATTTATAATTTTTCAAAAAATCATTCATTTTCATTCAACTACAGCGGATCAAACGCGCAGCCTTCATTTGCCCAGCTGCAAATACAACCCGATTACTCCAACCCGCAAAACCGGGTGTATGGTAACCCTAATTTAAAGCCCGAGTTTACCAACAGTTTCAACGTACGGTACAACCAGTTTGATATTGCCAGCGGTAATTCGCTGTTTACCAGCGTTTCATTTGCCGAAACGCAAAATAAGATAGTAACCAACTCCTCGCCCATTACCGATAGTACTTTAACCAAAGGCAACAATACCATACAGCAAACCCGGTATATCAACACCAACGGTTTTTACAATGTAAACGGCAACTACTCATTTTCAAAACCCTTTGCCGAGCGCAAGTACACCGTGTCATTAAACGGCGGTGCCAGCTACAGTAACAACATATCCTATATTGAAAGCCAGCGCAACGAAGGTAAAAACTGGGTATTTAACCAGGGGGCCAAAATAAGGTTCGATCTGGATAGCATTATGGATAGCGAAGTAAGCGCCAACTACAGCATCAACACCACGCGCTACAGCCTGCCATCATCCCTCAATACCGATGCCCAAACCTGGACCTTGGGGCTTGACGGCCGCAATTATTTTTTTTACAGCTGGGTATTGGGTTACAACCTAACCCAAACCATTAATCACGGTTTCAGCAGCACGGTAAAGGCCAACCCTACCCTGCTGAGCAGCTATATTGAATACCAGTTTTTAGCCAAACATATCGCCTCCCTCCGTTTCCAGGCCTTTGATATTTTTGATGAGAACAAGGGGATAACACGTACCGTATCGGGCAACCAGGTAATTGATACCCGTACCAACCGCTTAGGCAGGTATTTTATGCTGAGCTTTACTTTAAGGCTACAAAAATTTGCCGGAAGCAGGCCCCAAGGCGGGAGAAATGGCGGAGGCCGCGGAAACTTTGGCGGCGGAGGTGGCCGCCGCGGAGGCCGTGGTTAATTTAACGGTTGGTGTTTGAAGATCTGAAAAGCTGCTTTATATTTACAAAAATCAAAATACCTGCATTGAGAACTCTTGTAATTATCCTGTTATCATTTTTTTATTGCGGAATAGCTTTTGCCCAAACCAAACCAGCCGAAGCCACTAAACCCCAACCCGAAACGGTGATTCAAAAGCACCGCTTAACCGACTCCGTTCAGGAACGGTACAGTGTGCTTAAAAGCGATAAATATACCCGGCAGGGGCTGTACCAGGCCATCTATCAAAAGAACTACGCCCTGGCCAGCGGCTATTATACCAACGGCAAACGCACAGGAGTTTGGCATTTTTTTGATAACCAAGGCAACCTGGTGCAAAATTTTAATTACAATACCAACGAGATTACCTACGAGGCACCGGAAGACAGTACATCAAACGTGCAATACTTTGTTGATGTACCGTTAAATGATAGCTCGAAGGTGAGTAAGCCGCTAAAAATTGGCGGGCGCTTTTATGGATACCTGCCCTATTTAAACCTGTTTAAATTACCGCAGGATTTGACGAACCTTAACCCTAATGTATCCTTTGGGATGATTGAACTATTGGTTAGCCCGCTGGGGAGACTGGCTTCGTTTAAGGTACATGTATACAGCGGCCCCACCTACCATAAAATTTTCAACATGAGCGTTGATGTGCCCGACCCGGCCGATAAGGAATTTGTGCCTGCAACGGTAAATGGTGAGGCGGTTAGTTGCCGGGTGGCTATTAAATGTGCGTTTAGGAGCGATGGCGGGTTGGAGTTTTATTAGGTCGATAGATTTTAATGTGCATTCGCGATAGGAAAACCGAATCCTGGACTAAGTTTAGCGACAGCGTAACTTCGTCCCAAAGTGATGGAAGCATCCTGCTTCCGAAGCCAGATATAAATACCTGTTAAATAAAACACTCCAGGTAAAACACGCTAAAGTTAAGCTGAAAGCGTAACTTCGTCCTAAAGTGACGGAAGCATTCTGCTTCCGAAGCCAGGCATAAATGCCTGTCAAATTCAGAAACATTTCAGATAAAATACTACCAGGTTAAGCTGAAAGCTTAACACAGTTTAGGACGAAGTTACGCTGCGCTAAACTTCGACCAGAATCATAAAACAAAAAAACGGCGGTTCTCAATTTTGAAAACCGCCGTTTTTTTTCTTATACTCCCCCTTCAGGGCATAGCCGTCAACTTAAGCAAAAAGCGGTGGAATTGTGCGATTCCCCTCTTGAGAGGGGTGGAGGGGTGTGTTATTCTGCGCGAGGTCATCGCTCGTATAACACACCCCTGCTCTCGCTCTTTCCCATCGCGCCCCCTCTCAAGAGGGGAGTTTAAAAGCTTGATATCTTAAATTGACGGCTATTCCCTTCAGGGGGCTGGGGGACTTAATGATGGTGATGACCATCCGGGCCATGTGCGTGGCCATGAGATAACTCTTCATCGGTAGCAGGGCGCACATTAATAATTTCGCCTTTAAAATGCAGAGCCTGGCCTGCCATAGGGTGGTTTAAATCAACAATAACGGCATCTTCGGCAATAGAAACCACTACAGCCTGAAAACGGTGGCCCTGGTTATCCTGTAAAGGCAAAACGCTGCCAATTTCAGGCATTTCGGTACCCTGAAACATTTCTTTAGGCAGGTTGGCTACTGCCTCTTCATCATATACGCCGTAAGCATCCTCGGGCGACAGGCGAAACTCATAGCTATCGCCGGTTGAAAGTGTGTTCAGGTTTTCTTCAAATTTAGGCAGCATCTGGCCGGCACCAAATAAAAAGGTTAGCGGTTGTTCCTGGGTGGCACTTTCTACTAAATCTTCAGTACCGGTGTTTTCGCGGTCAACATACAAATCGTAGGTTAACGATACTACGTGCTGTGGTGCAATCTTCATTATAAATTATTTTTAGTTGTAAAATCTGGCTTCAACCTCTTGTATGGCATCGGCCGGGTTATTAGCAGGTAATCCGCAGGTTTTATCTTTACAAATAAAAATTTGTGTTGATGCACCAAACTTATCCTGCAGCAAAGGTAAACTTCCTTTATTACCGCCCAACATAATTTTATTGGGGATGTAATTATTTTCCATTTCCCTTCTAAAAGCTTCGGCATTACTGCCGGTGATGGCAATTTCGTTTACACCAAACACCTCATCAAGCAACAGCATTACCCAATTTGAATAAGCCGAACCATACTTTGGCAATTGCGGCATTACATTGCGTAACAGCTGCGCCGAAACCTCTGTGTACTCCTCGTTATCAAAAAGCAAGCCTAACTTTTTAAGCACCCTCGCCATAACCGAATTAGATGCCGGGATCACCCCATCCATAATCTCCGATTTGCGGGCTATCAGCTGCTCATCATCATCGGCAGTGAAAAAGAAGATGCCTTTGCTTTCATCGTAATAATGAATCAGGGCGGAATTAGCCAGTTTCCGGGCTTCCAGCAGCCAATGCTCATTAAAGGTAACTTCGTACAAAGCAATCAACCCATCGATGATATTGGCGTAATCATCCAAAAAGGCAATGGGTTTATCTTGTGCCGTTGCGGCGCTGTAAATACGTGATAGCCTGCCATTTTGGCTAACAAGGTTATTTAAAATAAAACCGGCGTTATTCAGCGCAAGTTCGAGATATTCTTTTTTATTAAAAGTGCGGTAAGCATCGGCAAGGCCTTTCAGCATTAAGCCATTCCATGAGGCGAGGATCTTGTTATCCAATCCGGGCCTTACACGTACGCTGCGTGCCTCAAATACTTTCTGGCGCGATGCATGTACTTTGCCAGGCAATTCCTCAACCGATAAACCTAACTTTTGGGCCAGATCCTGATCACTATCCTTACGGAATAAAACATTCGACTCCTCTTCCTCCCAGTTACCATCTTCGGTAATATTGTAGTAGATACAGAACAATCCTGCTTCATCACCCAAAATTTCTTCAATCTCCTTTTTTGTAAAGATGTAAAACTTTCCTTCCTTGCCTTCACTGTCTGCATCTAATGCCGAGTAAAAACCATATTCGGGCGACATCAATTCGCGGGTGCTGAAAGTAATGATCTCATTAACCACCTGCCGGTAAAGTTCATCAGGCTGCCAGGTATAGGCTTCGGCATATAAACTGATAAGCTGCGCATTATCATACAGCATTTTTTCAAAATGCGGCACATGCCACAAACCATCAACCGAGTACCGGGCAAAACCACCGCCAACATGATCATAAATACCGCCGAAAGCCATTTTATGCAGCGTGAGCTTAGCCTGCGCTGCAACTTCCTCATCTTTCATTAAAAAAGCATAACGCATTAAAGCCTGCCAGTTATTGGGCATCGGGAATTTGGGTGCGTTACCGCTGCCTCCCTCCCGCTTATCAAAATAACGTTTCCAGTTATTTACTATCGTTTCGAGATCGTTTTTTGCATATTGAGCCTGAGCTACAACAAACTCTATCGATTCGTAATTTTGGATGCCTTCGGTTAGGCGCACTGCGTAATCCTCGGCTTCTTCAGGTTTTTGATTGTAGAAATCGGCAAGGTTAAACAGCAGTGAAGTCCAGTCGTTTTTACGGAAGTAGGTACCACCGTAAATAGGTCGCTGATCGGGCAGGCAGATGCAGTTTAGGGGCCAGCCGCCGCGGCCGCTCATTAATTGTACGGCACTCATGTAAATCTGGTCGACATCTGGGCGCTCTTCCCTATCCACCTTAATACAAACAAAATATTCATTCATTACCGCCGCTACCGATTCATCCTCAAAACTCTCGTGCTCCATTACATGGCACCAGTGGCAGGCCGAGTAACCTATGCTCACTAAAATGAGCTTATTTTCGGCTTTGGCCTTATCCAGGGCTTCCTTGCCCCAGGGATACCAGTTAACCGGGTTATTGGCGTGTTGTAACAAGTATGGAGAAGTTGAATTAGCCAGGCGATTCATATATGTAAATGTATTTGCTGCAAAGGTGCAGATATAATTGCAGCTGTAGGATAAATGGTATTTATTTAGAAAAGTTTTACGGAGAGAAAGTAAAAGTTGCAGAATTAAGCACGCAAAGGTGCCAGGTGGCTATGATTGCCTTTGGAGTTCTAATCTATCCCAACCTGAATTACAAAACCTGATTTCTATTCCCGCCATACCTATCAGATAAACTATAATACCTATAAATATCCTAATTTTTAGCTGCCCGTGTTTGATGCTAATTTCGCCATCAGTAAATAACAATTCGAAAAACTATGAAGATAAAAGATATACTACCCGGTAAAATAGGTTTTGGAACTGCGCCGCTGGGCAACATGTTCAGAAATATTCCCGAAGAGGAGGCATTTGCCACCGTAGAAGAAGCCTGGAACCAGGGCATCCGTTATTTTGATACAGCCCCTTTTTATGGAGCCGGACTATCTGAAATACGATTGGGACATGTATTAGCTCAATATCCCCGTAACGAATTTGTGATCAGCACCAAAGTGGGCCGTATTATTCTTGACGAGGTGGAGGATGTGAATGCCCGTGACCTGGGCGAAAAGGGAGAAATTTTTAAATATGGCCGCCCTAACAAAATAGTGAATGATTACTCTGGTGATGCCACTCTGCGCTCGATAGACGACAGCCTGAAACGGCTGCAAACCGACCACCTGGATATTGTATGGGTACATGATGTGGCCCAGGATTTTTACGGAGATGAATGGCTAAGCATGTTTGAAAGTGCCCGCAAGGGCGCTTTCAGGGTGCTTGATAAACTACGCGATGAGGGCGTTATTAAGGCATGGGGCCTCGGCGTAAATCGTGTTGAGCCCATCGAAATTATCATGGCACTCGAAAACACTCATCCCGATGGCTTTTTGCTTGCCGGCCGGTATTCATTACTTGATCATGACCGGGCTTTGCAAAGGCTGATGCCCGAAGCATTGCGGCAAGGTTTAAGCATAGTAGCCGGCGGCCCCTACAGTTCGGGAGTGTTGGTTGGCGGTACGCATTTTGAATATGCTCCCGCTACGCCCGAAATGTTAAACAAGGTTGCAAAAATTAAAGCCATTGCCGATGAGTATGGCGTAAGTATGAAATCGGCAGGTTTGCAGTTTTCGCTGGCTAATCCGGCTGTAGCAGCCGCCATCCCGGGTTCGAGTAAACCGGGCCGTATTGCCGAGGATATTGAGGCGCTTAACGCCACCATCCCCACCGAGTTTTGGCAGCAATTGCGGGCACATAACCTGATTAACGCATCGGCGCCGGTTCCTTCCAATAACAAATAACCATTAAACAAACTATTTATGGCAACGGCATCAGCATTTATCGAAATCCCTGTAACGGCAAATGAGGTTTGGCAACTAATTGGCGGCTTTAACTCCCTGCCCGACTGGCTACCCTACATTCCGCATTCAGAACTGCAGGAAGGCGGCCGGGTACGTCACCTCGCCAACCCTGAAGGAGGTGTAATTATTGAACGCCTGATGGCTTTTGATGAAACAGAACGCAGCTATACTTACCATATTTTGCAGGCTCCGTTCCCTGTTAAAGACTACTATTCCACCTTACGGGTTAGGACAGGAGAAACCGGCAATAGTTGCCGCGTGGAGTGGTTTGGTGATTTCGTACCGGTAAATACTACCGAAGATGAGGTGGTTGCACTTTTTCAGGGTATTTATGAGGATGGATTAAAGGCACTTAAGGAGCATTATGCCAGGTAAATGAACTTTCCTACCGGTATATCAGCGATGGTATTATTCATACCAGGTTTGCCCTGCCCTCAACCCAAAAAATATTTGATACAAATAACGTAAACCATAAGTACCCTGCATTCCATAATCAGTAATCTCCTTAACCGAACCATCGGCAAATTGTACCTTAAGTTTGATAGTCTGATCGTCCGTCCAATCTACGCTATAGTTATTATCAAGCTTTTGCACGTCGATATAGTTAATTAATGACAGTATTTGGGTTAATTTTTCCTGATCAATTGTTCCTGTAAAAACCCCGGTTTCGGGGTTGTATTTGGTTGCTGTATACGTGGTCGTTCCATCTGCCGCTACATCAAGCTTAAATACAGGGCATGTTCCAAAACACATGGTAGTTTCAACGTGCACGCCGGTAATTGCAGCAGTTGAGGGTTTTGGGTTATATTCGATAAAGTTACCAAACTTAAAAATCAGCGTATCTGTTGCCTGCGCGCCCTTGGTTTTCTTAAATGAAGGATCACCACCAGAACATGCTCGATAAAGCAGCATCTGCGTTCCGTTAATCATCATAGGTTTTGCCAACGGAAAATCGGGCAGAAGGCCAAGATATTTTCTGATAACATATACCGGCTTAAAAGTATCATCACCATTGTCAATTACAGCCAGCAAACTCGTATTATCATCCTTCCAAACAACGTACACTAACAAATCAGTTTTCCCGTCATTGTTAAAATCCGCCTTTTCCCAGGTTTTACAATTCATTTTATGGGCTTCCTGGTAACAGCCGTTGTTTGCAAACAACGAATCTGCGGGTAAAATGATCACATCTCCCTTCCTGATTTTATTTTGTTTTTTTGCTATGGCGAATACAAACCGCGCAACATCAGCATTGGTTTTCAAATCGTCGATGGTATTGGCAGAGACAATTTGCGTTGCAAATAACAGCAAAAAGAAAAAAAGGAATTTCATGAAATTAGTCCAGGATAAAATTATTCGGATTTGCGGTAATAAAATTAGCAGTATCCTTTTAAAAATCTAAAAATACTTATTATAAACACATTAAGCGTAAACGCTCCCTTAGCGGCCCTACCACCTGGTGAGCTAAAAAAATTGCTGATAGCTATTAAGCTTCATAATTGAGATAAGTCAAAACAATTAACATATAGCGTCCTAAATTATCAAACTCACAAATTATTTCGTTTTATTTGCCCCCTTATTATCAAAAATTTAAGATGCACTGTTTAAAACTGAATTATTTACTATGCGCTGTAGTTTTGCTGACTTTAACGCAAAAGGCATCGGCCCAAAGCGCTGATACGGCCGTATACAACCACCAGGATCTGTTCGGCCCAATTACCTGGCCGGTTACAGCCGGGGGCACACGCTCGGCAGCCGGCAAACCTTCACCAGCCTACTGGCAAAACCGCGCCGATTACCAGATTAAAGCCGCCCTTAACGAGGGTAAGGATACCACCATTACCGGCGAGGTTACCATCACTTATACCAACAACAGTCCCGATAAACTGGATTACCTGTGGCTGCAACTTGATCAGAACCTGTTTAAGCCTGATTCGCGCGGGGCAGCCACCACACCAATCTCGGGCGATAGGTTTGATGTGCGGGGCTTTAGTCGCGGTGGTTACCATATTGCCTCGGTTAATGTTACCTATAAAGGCGAGACCTATAAAGTTGAACCTGTAATAACCGATGCCCGGATGCAACTGCGCCTCAACACTCCTATGGAGGGCAAAGGCGAAAAAATTGAGGTAAAGGTGAACTATGACTTTGCCATTCCCTTTTACGGTGCCGACCGCATGGGCCGCAAAAAGTTTAAACAGGGCTACGTTTACGAAATTGCACAATGGTACCCACGTATGTGTGTTTATGATGATGCCGAAGGCTGGAACACCCTACCCTACATGGGCTTAGGCGAATTTTACTGCGAGTACGGCGATTTTGATTATTACATCACTGCACCTGCCAATAAAATTGTAGTAGGCTCGGGCGATTTGCAAAACCCCGAAGAGGTGCTTACCCCTACCCAGTTAAAAAGATTGGAAGAGGCCCGCAACAGTGATAAAACCGTAACCATCATTAGCGCAGGCGAAGTTGGCAAAGGTTCAACCCGTCCGTTTAAAGGTACATTAACCTGGCATTTTAAAATGCAGAACACCCGCGATATTGCCTGGGGCGCTTCGGATGCATTTATATGGGATGCAGCAAGGGTTAACTTCCCTTCGGGCCGCAAGGGTATTGCACAATCAGCTTACCCTATTGAAAGTTCGGGCTCTGATGCCTGGGGCCGGTCAACCGAGTACCTGAAAAACAGTATGGAGATCTATTCGAATTTATATTTTGAATATCCCTGGAATTCGGCAGTAAACGTATCGGGTGTGGCTTTGGGTATGGAATACCCGGGGGCTATCTTCTGCCTCAGCAACCTGAAAAACGGGCAACTTTGGGGCGATGTTACCCACGAGATAGGCCACAACTGGTTCCCGATGATTGTAGGATCGAACGAACGTAAGTACATGTGGATGGACGAAGGTTTTAACACTTTTATTAACGAATACGCCAGTAAGGAATTTAACAAAGGCGAGTACGCCGAAAAAGGCAACTCGGCACAAAATATCCTGGCCGGTTACCGCAACAGTGCCGATCCGCTCATGACGGCTCCCGAAGCTATAGGTCTTAACGATTACGGGCAATACTATGTTAAAACAGCTTTAGGTTTAGATATCCTGCGCAACGTAGTAGTAGGCCCCGAGCGTTTTGATTACGCCCTGCGCGAGTATGTTAAAAACTGGGCATTTAAGCACCCGCTGCCTTACGATTTATTCCGCGCCATGAACGATGCCACCGGCGAAGACCTCAACTGGTTCTGGAAATCGTGGTTTTTCACTACCTGGAAACTGGACCAGGCTGTGACATCCGTTACCTACCTAAAGGATACGCCATCCGAAGGTGCCGTAATTACACTCAGCAATAACGAAAAAATGGCCATGCCGGTTAATTTGAAAATTACCCAGGCCAATGGCAAAGTAGAAACCATTCACCTGCCGGTAAACATCTGGCAACGCGACGGGGTTTGGAAATTTAAATATCCATCGACATCAATAATCAAAACCATCGAAATTGATCCTGAACATCAACTCCCGGATGTTAACCTGAGGAATAATGTTTACAGGGGGGAATGAGATTAGAGATTAGAGATTAGAGATTAGAGATTAGAGATTAGAGATTAGAGATTAGAGATTAGAGATTAGAGATTAGAGATTAGAGATTAGAGATTAGAGGAAATTTTTAAAGGCGATGAGTGTTTGAGCTCATCGCCTTTTTATTTTGATCTTTTATTTTTAATCAAGGTTTACCTGGCCGAAGTTTGATTTGATGACGATGCTGCAGGTTGTATTACTTTTGCCTGCTTGGCCTTTATAGCTTTTTGCTGCGCTGAGGTTAATATTATCCTTGTTTGTTTTACCCAAAAAGTTTAACTGCGGATTGTTGAGTTTTAAAACCCCGTAGCTGGTTGTAACGTCGTAACTGGCATTAAGTTCATTCAGTTTGCCCAGTTTGAGGCCAGTATAGCTCGAATTAATATTAAGGGCTTTGAATTTTTTATCAAAGCTGCCTATGCTTAACTCCCTGCCAAACCTGATATTAATATTAGCCGATGAGTATAACCTGCCAATGTGTGCTTCGCCGTAACTGATGTTGGCATTCAGGTTATTGGCATCGCTTAGCTGGAGGTGGCCGTAAGCAATTTCGAGCCGGGTACCGCTAAAGCTTTCAATACTGGCGTTGCCGTAGGTTACCTTAACTTCATTAAGCGGGTTGTTTATTTTTTGCGCCTTAAGCTCGCTGCAAAAATTATTGAGCGAGAGCCTGCCGTCAAAATCGGGCAGAATTGTGGTGCCGTAGTTGTTGTTGATACTAAGGGCATTTTTTGACGGCATATATACAAGGTAGTTGATCTCGATTTTTTTCAGGTGCGATTTGCTGTCTCCTTTCCATAAAAGGCGGTCGCTGGTGCCGGTGTTGCCTATCATAGTTTTAAACGACACAAGGGCATCTTTTTTTCCATCGGTTATGTTAACAACATCCATAAAACTTTGGGCATCACTCAGGTTATCGGCATAAATGTTTATTTGTACCTCTACCTTAAACTCCTTGCGATCCCAGGTATTAATTTTCACCTCGCCAAAACGGTTGTCAATGGCCAGCGCATCCGGGTTATTGGCCACATACACTTTGCTGTATTTTTTTGTTGCAAGCTTTATTTCGCCGTTGGCTATCTTATTTTGCATCTCGGCATCACCCTGGGTTAGGCTGATGTTTTTTAACACCTCGTCGGGCGCAGCCGGCACCTGAAATAACGTCACATTACTCAATGTATCCGTAAGGGCGGTGCTCACCGTCGTGGCGTCGTCGGCTTCAGTTTTGCTGTTTGATTGCGCCAGGACCGGCCGGGCAAAAAATACAACACCGGTTAACAGCACAAAAAATAGGTTAAGCTTGATTTTCATTTTGCGGGTGATTTTTTTATAAAGATCTGCCCTAAACGACACCTGTTTTTCAAATGAGTTGCATCTATAATGATAAAAGCCTGTACGAAAGTAAAATGGAGCGTGGATTTCGGGCTAAAGCAATTTTACAGGTTAATCAAACTTTATCAATCTGAGAAATTAATACCAATATATTTTCAAATAAACATGATAATAACCTATTGTTAATAAACAAAATAGTTGTAATTTAGCTATAACCTCAACCAGCCAATTAAGCACCTCGAAATATTTTTAATTATAAAACATTTTGTTTATTTGTGGTATTAGTACCCAATAGGGGGCTTATATTTTGCAATTAACCGTTACCAATATGCCAAAAAATATACTCATTATTGAAGACGATGCCGAAATTTTAAGAGTTTTGGAAACCGTATTAACGTTTAACAATTTTGACGTTACTGCGCTAAGCCGTACCGATGATATCATTGCCTCGGTAAAAAACCACAATCCCGACCTGGTACTTACCGATTACATGCTACCCGGCCTTAACGGAGGCCGCATTTGCCAGTTGATTAAAAGCAATGAAGAAACAAGGCATATCCCGGTTATCCTGATCTCGGCCTATCATGAACAAGCTATTGCACTGGTTAATTTTGGCTACGATGCCTTTGTGCCCAAACCCTTTGATGTGAATAAACTGGTGAAAACGATTAACAGGTTTTTGAATTAAGATTGTCCGGGCGCTAAATAACCAACACCAATTATATGTTAAGATTTTAGATAAAGCGCCCGGAGTATCGGAAATAAAAAAGTATCCGCCAGGCTACACGCGATACAATCGCGAACCCATATTAAGCACTCATCACAGATGAGCGCAAGGATAAGAAAGAAAAATCAGCGAAATCAACGCAATCATAACAATCAACGGTCAAAATAGGTGCAATCAAACAATAATCGGTGTAATCCCAAAAACAAAAAAATCCGAAATCCCCAATCCTAATTCCGAAATATCTTTCCCTCTTTCGCCCCAAAACCTTAATTTCGCTGCCTCATAGCAAAGAGGAAAAGATTTTGGATTACTTACAGGGATTAAACCCCGAACAAAGGGCAGCGGTTGAACAAACTGAAGGGCCGGTAATGATTATTGCCGGTGCCGGATCGGGCAAAACACGTGTTATCACCTATCGCGTGGCGCACCTGATACGCAAGGGTGTTGATTCATTTAATATACTGGTACTTACCTTTACCAACAAAGCCGCCCGCGAAATGCGCGAGCGTATTACGCACGTAGTTGGCACCGAGGCAAAAAATATTTGGATGGGTACTTTCCACTCGGTATTTGCCAAAATTTTGCGTGTAGAGGCCGAAAAAATTGGCTATCCGAGCAACTTTACCATTTACGATACTGATGACAGCAAGAGCGTTTTAAGGGCCGTTTTAAAAGAAATGAACCTGGATGATAAGCTGTATAATGTAAACTTTGTACTGAACCGCATCTCGGCATCAAAAAACAACCTGATCTCGTGGCAGGAATATAATAAAAACGAGCAGATCCAGGCCGACGATTTTTCGAGCGGCCGTGGGCAGATGGGTAAAATTTACGAGATGTATGCCACCCGCTGCTACCGCGCCGGTGCCATGGATTTTGACGATTTGCTGTACAAAACCAATGAACTGCTTAAGCTGCACCCCGATGTGCTGAACAAATACCAGCACAAGTTTAAATACCTGATGGTGGATGAGTATCAGGATACCAACTTTTCGCAGTACCTGATAGTAAAAAAGCTGGCCGCCGTTAACGAAAACCTTTGCGTTGTGGGCGATGATGCGCAAAGTATCTACGCCTTCCGCGGTGCCAACATTCAAAACATCCTCAATTTTGAGAAGGATTATCCCGATTTGAAGGTGTTTAAATTGGAGCAAAACTACCGCTCAACCCAAAACATTGTAAATGTTGCCAACAGCATCATCCGCAATAATAAAGAGCAGCTTAAAAAGAATGTATTTTCGGAGAAAGAGGCCGGCGATAAAATAAAAGTGATGCGTGCCTTCAGCGATAACGAAGAAGGCAAAATAGTGGCCGAAGCCATTATGCAGGATCGCAGCTCAAAAGGGCTTAAATGGGGTGCTTTTGCCATCCTGTACCGCACCAATGCCCAATCCCGTTCGATGGAGGAAGCTTTGCGCAAGCTGGGCATCCCTTACAAAATATATGGCGGACTGTCATTCTATCAACGTAAAGAAATTAAAGACCTGATAGCCTATTTCAGGCTCACCTTTAACCCGAATGATGAGGAAGCGCTTAAACGCGTTATCAATTACCCTAAGCGCGGCATAGGCGATACCTCGGTTGATAAGATCATTGTAGCGGCCGATCAGCACGGTATCACACCCTGGGAGGTGATTGTAGAGCCGGGCAAATATCTTGAGGGCAAAATATCGGGCGCGGTAGGCACATTTGCCACCATGATCCAAAGTTTCCAGGTGCTGGCCCGTACCAAATCGGCTTACGAATCGGCCCTTTATATTGCCCAGCATTCGGGTTTATTAAAAGATCTTTACGAAGATAAATCAGTTGAAGGACTTAACCGTTACGAAAATATCCAGGAACTTTTAAACGGTATTAAAGAGTTTTCGGAACGTGAGGATATTGAGGAAAAAGGCCTCGATATTTTCATGCAGGATGTTGCTCTTTTAACCAACGACGATAACGATAAAAACAAGGATGCCGACACGGTATCGCTCATGACCATCCACTCATCCAAAGGCCTCGAGTTTCCGCAGGTATACGTGGTGGGTCTGGAAGAGAACCTGTTCCCCTCGCAAATGTCGCTCAACTCACGCAGCGACCTGGAAGAAGAGCGCCGCCTGTTTTATGTAGCTGTTACCCGTGCCGAAAGCAAGCTACACATCAGTTATGCAACATCGCGCTTTAAATTTGGTACGCTGATAAGCTGCGAACCGAGCCGGTTTTTAGATGAGATAGACCCTAAGTTTTTAGAGCTTGACTATACCGCGCGCCCAACCACAAACAGCAACGCCAGTTTTGACGATGACCGCAAAGCCTGGAGCCGTGATAAACAACCTGATACTTTCAGCAAACCTAAACCCGCCAGCCAGGCCCCTGTAAAAACCACGGCTATGCTGGCTAAAGCCCACGTGCCTTCGGCCAATTTTAAGCCATCGGATACCTCAAACCTGCAGGTAGGTATGGAGGTTGAGCACGAGCGTTTCGGCTTCGGCAAGGTGATCTCGTTAGAGGGTAATAAGCCGGATATTAAAGCCACTATATTTTTTAAAGAGATTGGCCAGAAACAACTATTATTAAAGTTTGCCAAGCTTTATATCATTCAATAAAATAAACTACCAGTTAAATCCCGATTTTGAGGAATTCATTCCCCACGTTAAAACATTCCCCATCATTAAATTGCCGTTATAACACTAATTTAAAGGTAATTTAATGATGGCATGCTGTTTGGATTCTCATTATATCCCTTTTCCTAATTATTATTGAGTTATTGATATGAGTGATATTGTAAAAAAGAGAACTAACACATCAGTTGGTAAAAACATCCGTACCCTGCGTCATCAACATGGCTGGAGCCAGGAAGATGTGGCTAACCGCCTGGGCATTTCTATCCCTGCATTTTCAAAAATTGAAACCGGCGTTACCGACATTAACCTGTCGAGACTGGAGCAGATTGCCAACATTTTTGGTGTAAACGTGGTAAACCTGCTGGCCCTTGATGTGGAGCAGGCCGACCTGAAACCTTCGAGCCTGAGCATCGCGCAGAAAAAACTGATCGACCGCGAATCTGAAATTGCAAACCTACAGCGTAAAGTTATTTTACTTTATGAAGAATTGCGCAATAAAAGGAGCGTAGCGATGTAACACTATGCCGGAGGGTACCCTGAAAAATTCCGGCATAGTGTACAATGTTCACTATAACAGACTTGCGTATTTTTCTGATTTATTAAATATAAATTAACAATATTTAACGCTGCGAAAATTTCAAAGACAAAGGCATTCCAAAATCTACTATTTTACTGTTGAGGGCTGAATTTTAGCAAGTTGGTGTAAAAATTGTGACAAGGGTGTTGTAGTAAACACTATACCTATGTCAAATTATCTTATTTCCATATCTAAAAACGAAACTTTAACCGATGGCGTTATCCACGATCCCGGCAGCAAGTTAAAAGTTAAGGCTTTTGATTTAATAAAATCACGCTTTAAGCCCCGCAAAGGTGAGATGAGATTTTTTGTTACCGCTGGCGATGAAACTTTGGCGTTTGAAACACAGGGATATAATAAACACAGGCAGTTGCTGGTTTTGCAGATGATAGCGTATTACTGTATTTACCTTGGCCTTATTGAAGCGCAGATCCATTCAAGTCTGCCGGTTCATTTCAGTTAATGAATGAGATGATATGCTAATGTGGTTGAATTAAACACGTGGCGGATTGTGTAGCATATCACTCATTTCGATAATCTTCTCATCAATTTCGGATACGCATTTATCCATCATATCCAAACATTCGGCCTGGTCAACCAGGCCTTCTTTTTCAAGATTTATCAGGCCACGCAAGGTTGCAATAGGCCCCCTGATCTGGTGCGACAGGTACGAAGAATGCTCTGAAAGCTTTTTATTTTTTAATTGAAGATCCTTTGTACGCTCGTCAATAATCTCTTCAAGGTGATGATTAATCCTGTCCAGGTTATCCTTTTGCCGCGATACTTCACCGTTAAGCAGTGTAAGCTGGGCATTTGTTTTGGCTTTACGTTTTACGTTGTTGATAAGCAAACCTATCACTATCAGTAACAAACCTGCCACTACGGTTACGGCCCAAAATTTCGATCTGTCGTAAGCCTGTTTCTCGGCAATACGCTCATTCTCTTTTACCTGCTCTTCCTGGCGGCGTTTGGCCTCAACAAGGTTCATTTGCGCTGATGCATTGGTTTTATAAGTAGCGCTGTCCTGGCTGTAGATGCCGCGGAGCAAGGTTAAAGCACGGCCGTAATTTTTACGTTTAAGCTCCAGCTCGTAGGTGGTGTAGCGATAGTCGTAATCAAGTTTGGGGTCTTTAACCAGTTGCGTATAAGCCGATCCTTCCTGTACAATTTTTTCAGCATTCACATAATCTACCTTTGCAACATATAATGCGGCAAGAGTAAGATCGATACTTGCCACCGATTCGTTCAAATCGCGGGCTTTGGCGCCGGCGTTGGCTTGCAGCAAAAGATCCAGTGCCTTATCATAATTTTTAAGCTTAAAATAAATTACCCCCCTGTTTTGAAGGCATTGGATGAGGTTTACCGAATCCTGCAGTTTTTGAAATATCGGGAAACTTTTGTCATAGTACGTAAGCGCCATGAACAAATTATTTTTGCGGGTGTACGTGTTACCTATATTGAGGTACAACGACCCCATGAGCTTTACATCATTTATTTTTTGCGCTATCTCCAACGATTTTTTCAGGTAATTAAGCGAGCGCTCGTAATCATGATCGCGAAACAGGATCCCGATATTATTATAAACTTTTGCCTCGCCGCGCAGGTTATTGCCACGGGTAAAATAAGCAAGCGAGTTGAGATAATTTTCCATTGCCTTTTCAGGCTGATCGAGGTAGTATTTGCCAATACCAATAACCCGGTAAGCCTCGGCTATGCCATTGGTATAATTAAGACGGGTTGAAATTGACAGGGCCCTGGTAGCATCCTCAATGGTTTGCTCGGGGTTGGTAAGCCTGTTTGCGTAAGCGGTGGTATTGAGGGTATTAACCTCGTTGGTATCTTTAGCCACCACATCAATTATATCATCCGCATACGCTGTTAGCGATAATAAAAGGAATAATATAAATGAGTAAACTTTTTTCATTAAAACACTTGTACGATGTATTGGGGTGAAAGTTATGAAATAATGCTGAATTATATTTAACGTTAAAGATAAAAAACGCTGTGGAAAAATATTTTTTAGTTTTTTCGTACCAATTAAAAAACATATCTATATTTGCACAGTTAATCTACTGAAAAACAATTATTTAGATTGCAAAAATCAAATATTTAATACCTTCAGAGCATAGCAGTGCCACTGAACAGCGCAAGGCGATGTGCAATAGAAAAACAGCAGCAAAATAAGCAATATGATAAATTAACTTAAGCGGGATTTTATCCCGCTTAAGAAACAAAACAAATCTTATTGCGTTTAAAATTAATAATTTAAATTGATTTTATAAAGAAAATAAATATAGAGATAAACAACAGTTTTTTAACATTTTAACAGGTTTATAGCAAACAAAAAAAGAGACACAGATCACTTTATTTAAATATTATTAGCAGCTAAAAATAGCCAGCACGGTTTATAACAAATATTAACTATCGTTCTAATTTAAAAAATAAATAATTAAATATATTAATTAATCAATATGAAAAAAACAGTATTTTTTGTACTGCTTGTTGCAACAACCGGAGTACTCACTTCAACATCTGTTTTATCGTCATCAGCAAAGAAAGAAGCTCAGCCAGCCACGGTTGATTTTACAAAAACAGCAACCGGCTTTAAGCGCGATTTGGGTAGCGCCGACTAATATTTTAAAAATTACCCTGAATAATTTAAACACTGAAATACCCCACCCGATCATGAAAAAGATAATCACCATTACCCTGGCTGTGCTGTTTACCGGCACAATCTCATCCTGCAAAAAGGAAAGTGTAAAAGCAGAGATTGCCGACACGCATTCATTTACCACCGGTTATAAAAGAGACCTGGGTAGTGCCGACTAATTATTTCACGATCAATAAAATTAAAAACACCATGAAAAAATTCATCCTCATAGCAGCAGTAGCCCTTAGTGCAGGTGCATTATCATCAGCTACAAACAAAAAAGAAAACAACGAGCAAATACCCGTTGCAAAGATCAACTCATTGGCAAGCGGCTTTAAAAGAGATTTAGGCAGCGCCGACTAATTACAAAACAAACAGCGATTACAAACAACATCATATAAAATATTTAGTACCCCCATATCCAAAAAACATCATGAAAAATTTATCAGTTATAGCAACTTTAGCATTAAGCACAATATTATCATCTGCAACTATCGCAAACGCGGCCACCATCACCCCTAAAAAAGATGGCGTAAAAACTGCAAGCCATGCCGGGCCGAAAAGAGATTTAGGTTCTGCTGATTTCGCAAAAACAGGCCCCGGTCCAAAACGTGATTTAGGTTCTGCTGATTTTACCAATGCTGGTCCGAAAAGGGATTTAGGCTCTGCCGATTTCACTAACGCCGGCCCAAAACGCGACTTAGGTTCTGCCGATTACGCTGTAACTGAAGCTGGTCCGAAAAGAGATTTAGGTTCTGCTGATTTCACTAACGCTGGCCCAAAACGCGACTTAGGTTCTGCCGATTATGCTGTAACTGAAGCTGGCCCGAAAAGAGATTTAGGCTCCGCCGATTTTACTAATGCTGGTCCAAAACGTGACTTAGGTTCTGCTGATTACGCTGTTAGCGGTCCTGGCCCGAAAAGAGATTTAGGTTCTGCCGATTTTACTAACGCCGGTCCAAAACGTGATTTAGGTTCTGCTGATTATGCTGCAACTGAAGCTGGTCCAAAAAGAGATCTTGGTTCTGCCGATTTCACCAATGCTGGCCCAAAACGTGATTTAGGTTCTGCTGATTTTGCTGCAACTGAAGCTGGTCCAAAAAGAGATCTTGGTTCTGCCGATTTCACCAATGCTGGCCCAAAACGCGATTTAGGTTCTGCTGATTATGCTGTAAGTGGTCCTGGCCCAAAAAGAGATCTTGGTTCTGCCGATTTCACTAACGCCGGTCCAAAAAGGGATTTAGGTTCTGCTGATTACGCTGTAACTGAAGCTGGTCCGAAAAGAGATTTAGGTTCTGCTGATTATGCTGTTAGTGGTCCTGGCCCAAAAAGAGATCTTGGTTCTGCCGATTTCACCAATGCTGGTCCAAAAAGAGATTTAGGTTCTGCTGATTACGCTGTAAGCGGTCCTGGTCCAAAAAGAGATTTAGGTTCTGCTGATTTTACCAATGCCGGTCCGAAACGCGACTTAGGTTCTGCCGATTTCACCAACGCCGGTCCGAAAAGAGATTTAGGTTCTGCCGATTTCACTGCATAATCAAATCTCTACAGTTAATCACCATCAAAATAAAAACAACATGAAAAAATTTCTGATAGCAGCAGCCTTATTAGTAGCAACCGGCCTTACCGCAGTATCATTAACCCATAGGGAAGCCAAAACTGAGGTTAAAGCCCAGATAGAAAAAGCGGAGTTTGTTAAAACCCCTGATGCCCCAAAATCAGACCTTGGCTCGGCGGATTGATTAGTTAGCGAATTAGTGATTTAGTGAATTAGTGACTATGTAGGTTGAAAAATTATCCACTAATGAACTAATGAACCAGTGAACCAAGAGAACTAACTATATTTGCTGCAAACCATAATATTATGCAGCACATAAAGCAATATGTTGAGCAAAACAGGCAGCGTTTATTAGACGAGTTATTCGATCTGTTGCGTTTAGCCTCGGTTAGCGCCGATCCGCAATACAAACCCGAAGTATTAAAAACTGCCGATTACGTGGCAGCAAAGCTCCGCGAAGCCGGAGCCGATAATGTTGAAATTTGCCAAACCGCCGGATACCCTATTGTATACGGCGAAAAGATCATCGACCCATCAAAACCTACCGTACTGGTTTATGGGCATTATGATGTTCAACCGCCAGATCCGCTGGAACTTTGGCACACCCCTCCTTTCGAGCCTACCGTGCGCGATGGTAAAATATATGCCCGCGGTGCCTGCGATGATAAAGGCCAGTTTTATATGCATGTAAAAGCCTTCGAGCTGATGATGCAAACCGATACCCTGCCCTGCAACATTAAATTTATGATTGAGGGCGAGGAAGAAGTAGGCTCGGCCAACCTGGGCATTTTTGTTAAAGCCAATAAAGAAAAACTAAAAGCCGATGTGGTGCTGATTTCCGATACATCGATGATCAGCATGGAACACCCTTCGCTCGAAACCGGCCTGCGCGGCCTCTCCTACCTCGAAGTTGAAGTTATCGGACCAAACCGCGATCTGCATTCTGGCGTTTACGGCGGCGCTGTTGCCAACCCTATCACCATACTGGCACAAATGATTGCCAGCCTGCACGATGAAAATAACCATATCACCATTCCCGGTTTTTACAACGATGTTATTCCGTTAACACAGGATGAACGGGATGCCCTGAACAGCGCTCCCTACGATGAGGCTGAGTATAAAAAAGATTTAGACATTGCCGAACTTTGGGGTGAAAAAGGATACAGTACCTTTGAGCGCACGGGCACCCGCCCTACCCTTGAGGTAAATGGTATTTGGGGCGGTTACATAGGCGAGGGTGCCAAAACCGTATTGCCATCAAAAGCCAACGCCAAAATTTCGATGCGTTTGGTACCTAACCAAACATCTGAGGCGATAACCAAACTATTTACCGATCACTTTTTGAGCATCGCGCCACCATCGGTAAAAGTAAAAGTAACCCCGCATCATGGCGGCGAACCGGCAGTTACACCAACCGATAGCGTAGCCTACAAAGCGGCACAAAAAGCCATTGCCGAATCATTCGGTAAGGAGCCTATTCCAACCCGCGGCGGCGGCAGTATCCCTATTGTGGCTTTGTTTGAGGCCGAACTTGGCATAAAAACCGTGCTGATGGGTTTTGGCCTGGATAGCGATGCCCTGCATTCGCCTAACGAAAAATATGATATCTATAATTATTATAAAGGCATTGAAACAATTCCGCTATTTCACAAATATTTCGCCGAATTATCATAAACATGTTATAACATATTAAAAAGAGGGGTTTTGCCGTTTTATTTTCATTTATTGCCAAACAAATATTATATTTATGATATTATCTATAAAAACAAACTCTACTGTTATGGCAACTAAAGAATTGGAAAAGGAAAAGACCGAGGCATCGAAACAGTTGCACGATCCTAAATTATCAAAACAGGAAAAAAACGGTGCAGGCAAAACGCCTAACGCAAACCGTGCAAAGCGAAAACCCCTGTTATAAAATATTTATAACAACAAAAACGGGCCGGTAAAATTACCGGCCTGTTTTGTTTTTGATGATGATTGAGGGTGTTACAACCTAATCCGCATCTCAACCATCCGCTTCTCAAAACCAGCTTTTTGGTAAGCTTTAATCGCATCGGTGTTTTCGCTGTACACTTCGAGCCTTATCTCGGCGAGGCCTTGTTGTGCAACCCAGTTTTTAAGCTCTTCGATAACTGCCTGGTTCACGCCTTTTCCCCTATGCTCCGGCTTTACATACATAAAACCGAGGTAGGCATATTCCTCAAAATCATAATATGTGTTATCATTCTTTTTAATCCGGGCATAACCGCTGCCTGCAATCTCACCATCAATTTCGGCCACTAAAACCTCTACATCAGGCATGGTGATAAATTTTTCAAGATTATAATAGCTTATCGGATCGGGCAGTAAAGTGCTGTCGAAAGGGCGCTCGGCATTGATAATTCCTTGTTCAAATTGAAGCAATACGGGTAAATCTTCGGGGGTGGCTTTTCTAACCAGCATTTATCTCTTTGTTTATATGGTAAAACGTTCGCAACCGGCTAAAAAACCTTCATCGGCATCAGCGCCTATACCGGGAGCATCATCAATATCAAGGTTATAGCCCTCGTATCGAGCGCCGCCGACGCAGGGATCAATCAAATGCCCTAATTTGCAGGTATCCATATCGTAAAAAACAATATTAGGACTGGCGTATACAAAATGCAGCTTGGCGCTTAAGGCAATACGGCTCTCCAGCATCCCGCCCATCATACAGGGAATGCCTTTAGAGGCAGCCACATCATGAATCTTTTTAGCCTCATAAATCCCGCCCGATTTTGCCATTTTAATATTGATGTAATGGCATGATCCGCTGTTAATCTGCTTACGGGCATCGTGATGGTTATACACGCTTTCATCGCCCATAATTTTTACCGGCGAGAGCTGCATCAGCTCGGGCAGGCGATCGTCATACCAGGTGCGTATGGGTTGCTCGCAAAATTCAATGTCATATTGGCCTATCCCCTGCAGGGCAAAAACGGCTTCGTTAAAAGTCCAGCCCTGGTTGGCATCAACACGGATGCGCATAGCCGGACCAACAGCCTCGCGGATCTGTTTAATGCGTTCAACATCTTCCGCGGCGTTTTTTCCCAGCTTTACCTTTAATATATTAGCACCAGAGGCCTGGAAATCTAAAGCCTTTAGAGCCATGGTATGATGCCCGGCTATGCCTATGGTGATATCCGATTCGACCGGGCGTTTCTCTCCCCCTAAAAATTGATATAAGGGTAAACCGGCATTTTTGGCCGCTATATCAAACAGAGCGATATCAAAAGCGCTTTTAATAGTGGTATTACCGGCCGTAAAGCTATGCAAATCATTTAAGCGGGCTTCCAGATCCAATGCGTCTTTACCCTTCCACAATCGGGCAAACTCGCGGGCCATTAACAGGCAGGTTTCCTGTGTTTCGCCAACAATCATCGGGAAGGCAGAGCATTCGCCTACGCCATAAAAACCGGCATCGGTATGTACACGGATAAAAACATTCTGGGCATGATCCATGGTGCCGGTGGCAATGGTGAAAGGCTCCATCGGGATGCTGAAGCGGTAAATATCTATATGGGTAATAATTAATTGCTGATTTTCCAAATTGTAGCTGTTTAGTGGCCAAATTAAAACAAATAATTGTAACATTTAGTTCATGTAATTTGTACATTATAAGTATTACATTATATTTGCGTTACTTCAATACAAGTAACAATTCAACTTTAGCCTCATTTGCCCTTCCGGGAAATTTGTCTGGCTAAATTCAAACTTTCTTAAAAACAATACAACTAACATGGCATTAGATAAATCGCCTGCAAATTTTGATTATAACTCAACCAGGAATAAACTCATCCTGTCTGAATATGGCCGCAACGTACAAAACATGGTTAAATACATAGTTGCGCTGCCAACCAAAGAAGAACGTAACCGCTACGCACAGGTAGTGATTGACCTGATGGGTTTTTTAAACCCCCACCTGCGCGATGTGGCCGACTTTAAACACAAACTATGGGATCACCTGCACATCATTTCTGATTACCAGATAGATGTGGATTCGCCCTATCCTAAACCATCGCCCGAGGCTGTGCATATCAAACCTGCGCCTTTAAATTATCCGCATCAGCGTATTAAATACAAGCATTACGGCAAAACCATCGAGCTGATGATTGAAAAGGCCAAAGCCATTGAAGAGCCCGAACGCAAGCGTCACATGGTGCAGGCCATAGCCAATTTCATGAAAATGGCCTATGTACAGTGGAACAAGGATTCGGTAAGTGATGAAAGCATTATTGCCGATTTGTACGCCCTATCGGGCGGTACGCTGAAACTGGAAGAAAATGTTAACCTTAACCGTGTTGATTTCCGTCCGAATAACTTTCAGCAAAACAACAACAATAACCGCGGCCGTAACAACAACCAAAACAACCAAAGCCGCGGCGGTGGTAACGGTGGTAAGCAAAACAATCAAAACCGTAACAACAACCAAAACCGTAACCGTAATAATAACGGCGGTAAAAAATATTAAAAGTCCGGATACTGTCCGAAAATTAAAAAAACGTCATTGCTGCAGATTCAGCAATGACGTTTTTGCTTTAGTGATAAATCCCATTCTCCTTTTATTTTATCTGCATTAATTTTTTAATCTTTGCCCCGTAAAAATTATTTGACAAAACCGATGATGGTTTTGTTAGTTTATTGATGGTGATCTTATCAATTATCTGAAAATCCGCATGACTAACGCATTTGTAATAAACGGCGGCAAACCGCTAAAAGGTGAAATAACCCCACAGGGTGCAAAAAACGAAGCTTTACAGGTTATATCGGCCGTATTGCTTACCGAAGAGAAGGTAACCATCAGTAACATCCCCGATATTAAGGATGTTAACAAACTGATTGAGTTGCTTGGCGACATGGGTGTTATTGTTGAGCGCGTAAACGAGCATACCTACACCTTCGAGGCTAAAGATATTAACCAGGACTTTTTCGCGTCGGAAACTTTTAAAGCTAAAGGCGGCGGTTTACGTGGGTCTATCATGATTGTTGGGCCGCTGCTGGCCCGATTTGGCAAAGCATCCATCCCTAAGCCGGGTGGTGATAAAATTGGCCGTCGCCGTTTGGACACCCACTTTTTGGGTTTTGAAAAACTGGGCGCGCAGTTTAACTATAACCCTGAGGATGGTTTCTTTAATGTAGATGCCTCAAATTTACAGGGCACTTACATTTTGTTAGATGAAGCTTCAGTAACCGGTACTGCCAACGTAGTAATGGCCGCGGTGTTGGCTAAAGGCACAACCACCATTTACAATGCCGCCTGCGAGCCTTACCTGCAACAGCTTTGCAAAATGCTGAGCCGCATGGGTGCAAAGATCAGCGGGATAGGTTCAAACCTGCTTACTATTGAAGGCGTAGAAAAACTTGGCGGTACAGAGCACCGTTTGCTGCCTGATATGATTGAGATCGGCTCGTTCATTGGCTTGGCTGCCATGACCGGCTCTGAAATCACGATTAAAGATGTTCAGTACAAAGAACTGGGCATGATCCCGGATGTATTCAGGCGCTTAGGCATCAAATTGGAGCTTAGGGGTGACGATATCTTTATCCCAGCACAGGATCATTACGAAATAGAAACTTTTATCGATGGCTCGATCATGACCATTGCCGATGCCCCATGGCCGGGCTTTACACCCGATTTGCTGAGCATTGTACTGGTAGTTGCCATACAAGCCAAAGGGTCAGTATTGATCCACCAAAAAATGTTTGAGAGCCGTTTATTTTTTGTGGATAAACTGCTGGATATGGGTGCGCAGATCATCCTTTGCGATCCGCACCGTGCCACAGTTATCGGTTTGGATAACCAGGTTAAATTAAGAGGTATTTCCATGACCTCGCCGGATATCCGTGCAGGCGTTTCATTGCTCATCGCCGCCCTATCGGCACAAGGCCAATCAACCATTTACAACATTGAACAAATTGAACGCGGTTACCAGCATATTGATACCAGGCTTAAGGCGTTAGGCGCTGATATAACGAGGATATAAGCTGAAAGCCGAAGGCGGAAAGCTAAAAGCTTAAGGCTAAAAGCATAAAGCCTTAAGCTGAATATCATTCAAAAGCTCAAAGCGTAAGGAAAGGCGAAAAAGCTTTCGGCCTTATGCTTTGAGCTTTCTGCTTTTTTTTATATAGCTTTAGGCTTTCAGCCTTCAGCTTTAAGCCACCAATCAATGCCCTACAAAAACCGGAAGCCCACTTACGTTTATTTCGTACTGATTTTTGTATTTATTAAAATTGTTTTAAACCTGTTTGCCATATCGCATTTTGGCTTTCACCGCGATGAATTTTTGCACCTGGTACTGGCCGATCATTTAGATTGGGGGTATAAAGAGGTTCCCCCTTTTATAGCCTTGCTGGCTAAAATATCCATCACCAGCTTTGGCAACTCGGTTTTCGCGGCGCGGATATTCCCTACCATTTTTGGCGGATTGATAGTTTGGCTCACCGGACTTATTGTGATTGAATTTGGCGGCAAAAAATTCGGCATCACGGTAGCCTGCCTCAGCATCATATTCGCTCCCGCTTTCGCAGCAAGCGAGTACCTTTTTCAGCCAGTAGTGTTTGATCAGTTTTGGTGGGTGTTAACCGTATGGCTGCTCGTAAAATACCTTAATACAACTGATGTTCGTTATTTGTACTGGTTGGGGGTGGCCGTTGGTTTGGGGGTGCTTACCAAGTATACGATGCTGTTTTTTGCAGGATCGCTGATCATTGGCATCCTTATCAGTAAACAGCGTAAGCTTTTGTTTAACAGGCATATTTTAGGTGCGGCGGCGCTAACGTTTCTTATCGTTTTGCCTAATCTTATCTGGCAACTTACACACCACATGCCGGTATTTACCCACATGAAGGCGCTGCGCGAACAGCAGCTTGACTACATTACCCCCACCGATTTTATCAAGCAGCAGCTCCTGGTTAATGGCGTAGCCCTGTTTGTTTGGCTTAACGGACTGGTATTCCTCATCTTCTCGTTCAGGCTCCGTAACTTCCAGTTTTTGGCATTAGCTTACGGGCTAATCTTTTTGTTTTTATTGATGATGGACGGCAAAAGCTATTACCTGTTTGGCGCTTACCCAATGCTTTTCGCAGCGGGAGGTTTTGGTTTTGAACGATTGCTGAAAACCAGCGGTTATGCTTTGCGAATTGCTTTGATATTGTTGTTCGCGGTACCGAATATCCTGCTGCTCCCTATTTTGCTTCCTATTTTATCGATGGATCAAACGCTGGCCTTTTTCCGCTTTGCTGATAAAAATCTGCCACCCGCACGTTTTATGATGACCTGGGAAGACGGCAAAAAACACGCCACCACGCAGGATTATGCCGACATGCTGGGCTGGGACGACATGGCCGCCCTGGTTGATAAGGCCTATCGGAGCCTGAGCCCTGATGCTCAAAAGCAAACAGTAGTTTATGCCGATAACTATGGTGAAGCCGGCGCCTTGCACCACTATCGTAAACAATACGGATACCCCGAAGTGATCTCCCTAAACAGCAGCTTTACCCTTTGGGCACCCGATAGTTTGAAGTGTAAATACATGATCTATGTAGATGAAGACGGCGGCAAAAACATTAGAGAATTTGTGGCCGGCAAGATGATTGAAAGTTATACCAAAATTGGCGAGATAACTAACCCGCTGGCGCGTGAAAAAGGGACTGCCGTGTTTATTGTAACGCCTAATCAGCTATTAAATGAACGGTATGCGCCGGAGTTGGCGAAGAAGAGGTTAGAGTAAATTATAAACAAATAGAAATCTTATTTATAATGCGTGAGTCTAACAACTCTGCCATCTTTAGCTGAAAATATAATTAAAAATCCGCCTCCAAGCATCTTTTCAGGTAAGGTTCCATTTAGTACCCAATACCCGTCTATGAAATAAACTTCATAAGGCCGTTCGTTAATTATTTGTTCTTTGCCATAAATTCTGAATAAAATAGCTTCGGCCACAGCTATTGCGGTTTGCTTATCACCTATTATTTTATCAACAATTACTTGTCTGTCTTTTTTATTATTTAAAGCTGTTTTAAGTTCATCTTTCGCAACTTGCAGCCCAAGTAAGGTATGTTTTTGACATCGCGCAACAAATGGTAGCAAAATCAAAAAGGCAAAAGTTAGATATTTCATTGTCTAAATATAAACAAAAAGGTGCCATGCCCATCGCACAACACCTTTAACCTTTAACTTTTACCTCAAAAGGTTAAGCCGAAATAGCGTTTATAATATCATACTGCGTAATGATCTCGATCTTGCCTTGCTCATCTTCAACCAACACGGCGATGTTATCTTTATTGATCATTGCGGAGATCCTATCTATCGATGTATTCAAATCAACAAAAGGGAATGGTGCGGTGGTGATATTTTTTATCGGCTGCGATTTGATGGATGGGTTTTCAATCAACGAGTCGAGGATGTCGCTTTCAGTGATCTTTCCAATAACCATACCTTTTTGCGTAACCGGAATCTGTGATATATTGAGCGATTTGATAGTGTTTATTGCTTCCAAAACCGTTTTCTCACAATCAATAGTAACAATCTCCTGGACATCTTTTTTGGCGATGATATCGCGGGAGGTAAGTTTTCCGTCTTTCAGGAAACCACGGTCGCGCAGCCAATCATCATTGTACATTTTGCCAAGGTAGCGGGTGCCGTGATCCGGGAAGATGATCACAACAACATCGCCTTCTTTAAACTTATCCTTCATCTGCAGCAAACCTGCCACTGCCGAACCGGTTGAGTTGCCCGAGAAAATACCCTCCTTGCGGGCGATTTCGCGGGTCATCAATGCTGCATCTTTGTCGGTTACTTTTTCAAAGTGATCTATCAGGCTGAAATCAACGTTGGCCGGCAGAAAATCCTCGCCGATGCCTTCGGTGATGTACGGGTAGATCTCGTTTTTATCGAAAATCCCTGTCTCCTTATATTTTTTAAATACCGAGCCGTAGGTATCGATACCTAAAACCTGGATTGCCGGGTTCTTTTCTTTAAGATAACGGGCGATACCTGATATAGTGCCACCTGTGCCAACGCCTGCAATTAAGTGAGTAACTTTACCCTCGGTCTGCTCCCAGATCTCCGGCCCGGTTGACTCGTAATGCGCCTGCGAGTTACTCAGGTTATCATACTGGTTAGGTTTCCACGAATTAGGTACTTCCCGCTCTAAACGTGAAGATACGGAGTAATATGAACGCGGATCTTCCGGCTCAACGTTGGTAGGGCAAACTATCACCTCGGCACCAAAGGCACGCAGGGCATCAAATTTTTCTTTGGATTGCTTATCGGTGCTGGTGAAAATACATTTGTAGCCTTTTATTACCGCTGCAATGGCCAGGCCCATACCGGTGTTACCCGATGTGCCTTCAATAATGGTTCCGCCGGGTTTAAGTTTACCGCTTTTTTCGGCATCTTCAATCATTTTAAGGGCCATCCTGTCCTTGATGGAATTGCCGGGATTGGTAGTTTCAATTTTGGCTAAAACCGTCGCCGGGATGTCTTTCGCTATTTTATTAAGTTTTACCAGGGGCGTGTTGCCAATGGTGTCCAGTATGTTATTGTACCACATAATTTAAATCTCTACTAACCCGGTATGCATAGCAGGGTTATGGCTCAAAAATAAGTTTCTTAAATGATATTTCTTTTATGGAATAGTAAATACATCTGCATCTTATTGAAGTCGGAAGTCTTAAGTTCGAAGTAGAAAGTGATGTTTTGACTTTGAACTCAAGACTTGCGACTTAAAACTAAACAGATTATCTTACCATACCAGGCGCTACTTATGCTATCTAAACTTACAAAAACGCTGCTAACATTTAGCCTATTAATTTTTGCCGGGGTTGCATACGCGCAAAAGCCATTAACCCCCGGCAGGCAAAGCAGCTATTACACCTACATCTATAAAATAACTGCCGATGATGTTTTAAAGTTTTACCAGCATCCCAACAAAAAACCCGACGAAAAGATATTACACAACCCTGTCGACTCATTCAAAACCGACGGCAGGTGGGAAAACACACTTCCGCCGGGAAACTATATGAAGATTGTGGCGAGGCATAATAAGCTCGACTATTCGCTGATTGAAAACCGGTCGGCCAATTTGAAGATTCTTGCCAATAATTATGATTTGAGGTTTGTATTGGTAGATAAACAGGGCAAGGCTATTGATAATGCCGACGCCCAAATCAATAATACATCCATCCCGTTTGATGCGAAAAGCGGCTTGTACATTGGCCGCCCTTCAAAAAAAGACACGATTTTAAAAGTTGATTTCGCGGGCGTTAGCAATTACTATCTTATTAAACTACAACAGCGGTATTATGGATACAACCGGTACCGCAATATGAGTTTTGTTAAAGCTACCTGGAACCGTTTTAAAAACCTGTTCAGAAAGCGCTACTACCAGCGCCCCGGCAAATACGAGGGTTTTATAGTATTTAATAAAGCCATTTATAAACCGCACGATACGGTAAAATTTAAAGCTTTTATCCTGAATAAAAAATCGAAACGGCCTATAAACGTTCGTCAATTATTGGTTAGGCTGCGGGAAGGCGGCGATAACGACGGCAAGATCATCGGCAGGGTAAACAGCTACCGCGACGGGGCTTTTGAGTATAGTATCCCCCTGGTTGACAGCCTTGATCTTTCGCTGGATGAAGATTACATCGTTACGCTCGAAGATCCGTCTGCCGAAAAATATAAAACTGAAGATGACGACAGAGATAATCAACGCCGCCTTTTAGCCAAACGCAGGATTTACCTGAGCGGCGAATTTAAGTATGAAGAATACGAGTTAAAATCGATAACCTTTACCACCCGGGTTGATAAAAAAGAGCATTCGCCAGGCAGCCCGGCAACCCTGTATTTAAAAGCTGTTGACGAAAATAACCTGCCGGTTACCGACGGCCGCGTTAGCATTACGCTCAACACAACCAGTACCGGTACCCATAAACAACATTATACCTTTGTGCCAAACCAGCTTTGGAAACACGATATGCCGCTCGACCCTGTGGGCGAAACCAAATTGGTAATCCCTGATTCTATTTTCCCGAAGGCTGATGTAAACTACGCCATCAATGCCGAATTTCTGAACAGCAATAATGAAAGCCAGTCGTCAGATCAGGATGATATGAGTTATACTTATAGCCCCTTCAGCCTTAGGGCCAAATTAAGTGCCGATACGCTCGTGGCTAACTATTATTTGAATGGTAAAGAAGCTAAGGCTCCTGCTATCATAAGCGCACTCGATGCCCACGATGATACCCTATCTAAAACCAAAGTGACGCTGCCCGCCAAAATTATCATAAACCCCTACGCGGTTAGTTATAGCGTGGATGCCGACAGCACTTATGCCGATATCGACCTGAAGGAAACCACACCCGATATATCGCTTTCGGGCTATCGCACTGCCGATTCGCTGTTTGTTACCGTTAACAACCCGCGGCACCTGCATTTCTGGTACTCGGTATTTGGCGGCGATAAATTGATAGATGCCGGCCAGGCCGACAGCCTGTTTTGCAGGCGGGCGTATCATGAACAAAACGTCGTCAATTTCCAGGCGCACTACATCTGGGCCGGCGAAAGCAAAACCGAAGCTACCGACGTAGTTTACCGGGATAAACTGCTCACCATTAACGTGCGGCAGCCTGTAACCGTTTACCCCGGGCAACATGCCAAAACGGATATTGTGGTTACTGATAAAGACGGCAAACCTGTTGCCGGTGCAGATTTAACCGCCTGGAGCATGACCAGCAAATTTACCGGTTATAAAGTTCCTGATGTGCCGTACCTTGGCGGAGGATTCCGCTATCGCAAACAAAAACAACCATTCAGAACAGAGGAAATACGCAGCAACGGATTGCTTGAGCTGAACTGGAAACGTTGGAGCACAGAGATTGGCCTGGATAGTATTAGCTATTACCGTTTTACCCACCCCGATAAAATTTACCAGGTAGAAGAAAATCCCAAACAGGATACGACTACACAGGTAGCTCCTTTTATAGTTAAAAACGGAGATGTGATACCTGTTCATATCCTTTATATTGATGGCCGCCCGGTTTATTTTGATCAAACCCAGCAATTAAGGCGCTATAGCTTTGCTGTAACCCCGGGCAAACACGCGTTCAGGTTTCGTACCAGTCACCTAAATATATGGGTAGATAGCGTAATGGTTGAAAAATCAAAAAAGCTGATTTTTAGCCTTAATGCTGATAACGCACAGTACACCAAAGTATCAGATACGTTAACCGCTTACGAAAGCGACCTCATCAATCGTTACCTGATTACGGTGGTGAATAACTTTGGGTGGAAAATGGCGCTTTTAAACCAGGGCAGTATGCGGTACATGATCAATCCCAACCCAAACTACGGCTACCGGGATAATGACGTACTTGTAGGGCCTTTTGCCGGTAGCTTTGCCGGGTTAGAGGTGCAGGGCGAAAAACCAAGGTATTTTGAAACCGAGCCCGGCTATTCATACCTGTTTGCGCCGGGTTTGCTGAAACAAAAAAGCATCCCTACGGCATTTAACCCGGTGCTATCATCCTACAATGGAGTTTACGATGATTATACCCAGCTGGTGCTTACCCAACCCGAAGCCGAAGATATATGGCAGCAATACCTCGATTTACGCCGTTACAGCGAGCAGCTTTTTCATAACCCCGATATAAGAGGAGAAGCGGGGCGATTGCAAATGAGCATTAATCAACCCAAAGGAAAAGCGCTGCTAATTAAAAACGTAATTATTTATAAATATAACGACCCCGATTTTATGCTGATTTACCCCGGCAATACCTTCGCTATCGAAAAGTTGCATGCGGGCAATTACAGGTTTTTATTTTTATTAAAGGGGGATAGCTATGATATAAAAGAGAATGTAACCATAAAAACCGGCGGCACCAATTACTACAATTTTGATGTATTGCCAACTCACCGCAAAGATTCGGTAAGTATCAGGATTGGCGATATTATAGATAACCGCCAATCGGCATATAACAATAACGACCGGGAGATAGTGAACGATGCTCTTAAAATAAAGGAAGCCTTTAACGAAAAATACCTTGATACCGAAATGTTTATGGACGGCATGAGCGGCACCGTAACCTCAGGCAGCGACAAACAACCGATACCAGGAGTAACCGTGAGGGTAAGAGGATCATCAACCGGGACACTTACGGATGTGCATGGGCATTTTAACATTAAGGTGCCTAAAAGCGGCAAATTAATCATAGGTTCTATCGGATATGAAACCAAGGAAATCGATATTAATCCGGGTTCACATGTAAATGTAGCCTTGAAAGATAGTTATAAGTCATTACAGGAAGTTGTGGTTGTGGGATACGGAATGGCTAAAAAGAAAGATATAACCGGCTCAGTCACTTCAGTATCTTATGGTTTATCAGGTAGAGTTGCCGGAGTTACGGTATCCGGTGATGCCCCCGGAGCCTCAGCCCAGGTTATGATCAGGGGAGTCAATTCACTAACCGGAGCTCAGCCACTTATAGTAGTTGACGGCGAAATTGTCGATAAACTTTCTGATATCAATAAAGATGATATAGCAGAAATGAGTGTGCTGAAAGATGCAGCTGCCACAGCCATTTATGGCTCGCGGGGGGCCAATGGCGTTATCGTGATCCGTACCAAGGGTAAACAAGGTACAGCCGGATCCACAGCCGATAGCACACAAACGGCAGGCACCCAAACCATGCGCAAAAACTTTTCTGATTATGCTTACTGGCAGCCCAAACTCACTACCGATGAACAAGGCAAAGCCAGTTTTATGGTTACCTACCCGGATGATATCACCAACTGGCGCACTTTTATTATAGGCATAAATGGCAATAAGCAAACCGGCTTTAACGAAAGCAGTATCAAAGCATACAAGCCTTTAAGCGCCAACTTCATTGCACCGCAATTTGCTATAGCAGGCGATGAAATGAACCTGATAGGTAAGATAATGAACTACAACATCACGCCAATAAAACTTACCCGTACCTTTAAATACAACGGGCAGCAACTAAAACAAGATGAGCTAGAAGTTAAAAATTCAAAAATAGATACACTTAAAATAACTGCTACCACTCTCCCTGCAACTGCCTCTGCCACTAACTCTGCTGCCTCTTCAACCGATAGCCTTACCTTCGAGTACACCATCAAACGTGATAACGGCTATTTTGATGGTGAAGAGCGCAAAATTCCGGTAATGCCGCAGGGAACAAAAGAAACTAAAGGCATATTTGAAACCCTTGATAGGGATACCGCGGTTACTTTGAAATTCGACCCTGCATTGGGCCCGGTTACTTTCCGCGCCGAAGCATCTGCCCTACCTATACTGGCCGAAGAAACCCGTAAACTACGCGAATACAAGTACCTGTGTAACGAGCAATTGGCATCAAAACTGAAAGGCCTGATTATGGAACGCCATATTAAAAAGTTTTTGGGTGAGAATTTTCTATATGGCAAAAACGTACAGGAAGTGCTTAAAAATTTACAGGACAACCGAAAAGAAAATGGCCTGTGGGGATGGTGGAAAAACAGCGATGATGAGCTTTGGATAACCCTGCATGTTGTTGAGGCACTTTTATCAGCCCAAAAAGAAGGTTACACCGTTCAGCTTGATAAACAAAAACTATCCGACTTTCTGATCTATCAAATGGAAAGCTATAAAGGCCAGGAGAAAATATTTTGCCTGCAATTGCTTAACCAGCTTGGGGCAAAAGTTGATTACCAACGCTATATTGGCCTAATTGAAAAAGAACAGGCCCGGGGCAAAAATATGTTTGGCGGTAATATATCCGGTTATGACAAATTAAGAACGATGCTGTTACGGCAGGAAGCCGGTTTAAAGGTCAATTTAGATAGCCTGCTCTCAACAGCCAAACACACCATGTTCGGTAACGTATACTGGGGAGAGGTTGGGTATAGGTTTTTCGATAATTCGATCCAATTAAGCGCGCTGGCCTATCACATTATTAAAAATGATGGTCATCATCCCGAAATATTAAGTAAGATCCGCGGCTATTTCCTCGAGCAGCGCCGCCTTAACGAATGGCGCAATACTTATGAATCTGCTTTAATTCTTGAAACTATCCTGCCTGATATGCTGATTGAAAACAAACAGGTAAAACCATCGCAGATCACCATCGCCGGAGCCGAAACAAAAACCATCAGCCAGTTCCCCTACTCGGCTACATTAACCGATAAGCAGATCAGCGTTAGTAAAACCGGGGGATTGCCGGTTTACGTCACCGGCTATCAGCAATTCTGGAACAGCAAACCCGAAAAGGTAAGTAAGGATTTTACGGTAAATACCTGGTTTGAGCGTAAAGAGAAAACAATAACCACCCTTAAAGGCGGCGAAACAGTACAGCTAAAGGCAGAGGTGACAGCCCGTGGCGATGCCGATTTTGTAATGATAGAAATCCCTATCCCGGCCGGATGCTCGTACGAGGGCAAAGAACAAGCCTGGACCAACAACGAAGTGCACCGCGAATATTTTAAAGAAAAGGTGAGTATATTTTGCCGCAAGCTTAAACAGGGCAAATATACCTTCACCGTAAACCTCATCCCCCGTTACGACGGCAAATACACCCAAAACCCGGCCAAAGCCGAAATGATGTATTTCCCGGTATTTTACGGCAGGGAGGGGATGAAACAGGTTGTCATTGGTTCATTTGTTCATTAGTTCATTGGTGGTATAGTTCAATAACAAAACCACTCACATGGTATTTGGTTCATTTGTTTAGCGTTTGCTAATACAAATGAACTAATGAACCAGTGAACTAATGAACTTAAAACTTAAGATGCTTAACCGTTAACCCGTTATTGATTAACTGCTTTAACGATTCGATACCGATGTGCAGGTGTGTTTCAACAAACTTTTCGGTTACTGACGAGTCGCTTTCGGCGGTTTTTACACCTTCAGGGATCATTGGCTGGTCTGATACCAATAGTAAAGCACCTGTTGGGATCTTGTTGGCAAAGCCGGTGGTGAAAATTGTGGCGGTTTCCATATCAACAGCCATGGCACGTAAATCTTTCAGGTATTTTTTAAAGGTTTTGTCGTGCTCCCAAACGCGGCGGTTGGTGGTGTAGCAGGTGCCTGTCCAGTAATCGCGCGAGTAATCGCGGATAGTGGTTGAGATGGCTTTTTGCAGCGCGAATGAAGGCAGTGCGGGCACTTCGGGAGGTAAGTAATCATTTGATGTACCCTCGCCACGGATGGCAGCAATAGGCAGGATTAAATCACCTACATTATTCTTCTTTTTCAGGCCTCCACATTTGCCCAAAAATATCACGGCTTTTGGGTGGATAGCTGTAAGCAGGTCCATCACGGTAGCAGCTACCGAACTTCCCATACCAAAATTGATGATGGTGATACCATTGGCCGTTACGCTTTGCATCGGCTTATCAATACCCATTATCGGCGCGTCATCATTCCATTGCGAAAACAACTGGATGTACTTTGAAAAATTGGTAAGGATAATGTACTCGCCAAAGGCATCCAGCGGACGGCCGGTGTAACGCGGCAGCCAGTTGGCCACAATTGCTTCCTTGGTTTTCAGGCCCGATTTTACAGGCGATTGTACTTCTTTTACTTTCGGGATGTTGTCTCCATCTTTCTTTAAATCTAATTCTTCGTTCATAATATAATTCCTTTTTATACAGCAAACCCCGGTATGATAACCAGGGCCGCGTTATTTTTAATAAATATAAGTGTTTACTTATATACTTGGTGTTAAGCTACTTTTAACTTTTTCAGATCAGATTTTTCAAACTTTTCATGCGCATAATCCAACGTTACATGCAGGCGCTTCACATCCTTTTTGGATGGAAACTCGAACATAGCGTCGATCATAATTGCCTCACAAATTGACCGCAATCCCCTTGCACCAAGCTTAAACTCCATTGCCTTATCAACAATAAAATCAAGCACTTCGTTCTCAAAATCAAGCTTTACACCTTCGTATTCAAACAGTTTTTTGTATTGTTTCAATAGGGAGTTTTTAGGCTCGGTAAGAATATTGTGCAACGCATCCCTATCCAGCGGGTTAAGGTAAGTAAGCACAGGTAACCTGCCTATCAACTCAGGGATCAAACCAAACGATTTTAAATCCTGCGGGGTGATATACCTGTAAAGATTTTTCAAATCCACCTCATGATCGTTACCTTTCAGTTTATATCCAACGGTTTGCGTACGCAGGCGATTAGCTATTTTCCGCTCAATACCATCAAAAGCACCACCGCAAATAAACAGGATGTTACTGGTATTAACAGTGATCATTTTTTGATCGGGGTGTTTACGGCCACCTTGTGGTGGTACGTTAACCATGGTACCTTCCAGTATTTTCAATAAAGCCTGCTGTACACCTTCGCCGGATACGTCGCGGGTGATTGAAGCATTATCACTTTTGCGGGCTATTTTATCAACCTCATCTATGTAAACAATACCTTTTTCGGCAAGGGTTACATCATAATCGGCCGATTGAAGTAAGCGGGTAAGGATACTTTCAACATCCTCCCCTACATAACCGGCTTCGGTTAATACCGTAGCATCGCAAATACAAAACGGAACATTCAGTACCTTGGCAAGGGTTTTGGCAAGCAGGGTTTTACCGGTACCGGTTTCGCCTACCATAATGATGTTCGATTTCTCAATCTCTACCTCATCCTTATCCACACGTTGGTTTAAGCGTTTGTAATGATTGTAAACCGCTACCGATAATATCTTTTTGGCATCATCCTGACCAATTACATACTGATCAAGGTGCGCCTTCATTTCTGATGGTTTAAGTAAAGCAGGTGCCAAAGGCGACGATTTTACCTTACGCACCTTTAACTCCTCAGCCAATATTTCATTAGCCTGGTTCACACATTTATCGCAAATATGCGCATCAAGCCCTGCAATTAACATCAGGGAATCTTGTTTCCCGGCGCCGCAGAACGAACACCTGATCTCCTTGCTGTTTTTATTCATCTGATTCGTTTTCTTACTCAAAGTTAATTAATTGCTATCAAAAAACAAAGTCCGTAGTCCTTAGTGCGAAGTCGGAAGCCGGAAGTTTTAAGTCTTAAGTAATTAAAATACTTTTTGACTTAGAACTTCCAACTCCGGACTTAAAACTTACTTCCCTTTATTACCCCTTAAAATCTCATCCACCATACCAAATTCTTTGGCTTCTTCTGCAATCATCCAGTAATCACGATCCGAAGCATCCCAAACTTTTTGGTAAGGTGCACCGCTATGATCGGCAATGATCTGGTACAACTCTTTTTTCAGTTTAGTGATCTCCTGGTAGGTGATCTCAATATCTGATTGCTGACCTTGCGCACCGCCAGATGGCTGGTGAATCATCACCCTTGCATGCGGCAACGCTGCCCTTTTACCTTCGGTACCGGCAACCAATAATACTGCTGCCATTGATGCTGCCATGCCTGTACAGATAGTCGCCACATCGTTTGATATAAACTGCATGGTATCATAAATACCTAAACCTGCATATACCGAACCACCCGGCGAGTTAATATAGATCTGGATATCACGCTTAGCATCGGCCGACTGTAAGAAAAGCAATTGAGCCTGGATAATGTTTGCAATATTATCATAAATAGCATCACCCAAAAAGATGATACGATCCATCATCAAACGCGAAAACACGTCCATCTGAGCTACGTTCAGCTGGCGCTCTTCAATGATATATGGGGTCATGCCGGTTGGTACGGTGGTGATACCGCCTGTCGGCATGTTACCACGTTCAACGCCTGCAATGTATTTATCTACGTATAAACTGTTAATACGGTGGTGTTTAACAGCGTATTTCCTGAATTCGTTTTTATCGATGTTACTGTTCATGGTTTTTGTTAATTGTTCTTGTTGGATTGCGGACGTCTTGCCCGCGTTAAATATAGTTTTTAGTTGAATACTATTTTTAAAAGATAGTTTTAAATAAGTAATTTTTTTGGTGACGAACAGTTGAGTTGGCTGGCATGAAAGCAGATAATATCACAATGTCACTTCTGGTTTACATTGGGCGCTTATTTTAGCCGCCATCATTCCCTCCCTCGGGAGGGGCGCGTAGGAATGTGTGGTGTAGGGATGGGTTTAGTCACCATGCCTATTCAACTTACATGGCGACTAAACCCCTCCCTACACCCTCCCAAGGGAGGGAATCGCACGGGCCTCGCTTCTTTTTTCCGAAGGCTAAAAACACCAAAAGCAACCCGATGAGTTGCTTTTGGTGAATATGCTGATCTCCCGCAGGAGATAAAAAAAATTACTGCGCTGCAGAAACCAATGCACTGAAATCAGTGTAAAGGATATCCTGTTTATCTAAAGTGATAACGTTTTTAATGTAATCAAATACTTTAAGGGCTTTAACCTCTTCAAATATTTTGTTAGCGTTGTCTTTGTTTTGCAGGTACTGAACGGTGTACTGTCCTAACTGATCTTCAGGAATAGCAGTTGGGCTGTACATTCTGAATTGCTGATCTAAACGGATCTTAGCCAATTCAAACACGTCTTCATATTTAATTTCGATCGTGTTATCAACAATGATCTTGTTTTCGATCAAAGTCCATTTCAGGTTTTGTGCAAAATCATTGTAACCACCTTCTAACTCTTCGTCGCTTAGTTTTTCGTTAGTAGCTTTTAACCAACGTTTCAAAAACTCGTCCGGTAACGCGAAATCAACTTTTGCAATGGCCAGTTTGTAGATATCGTCCTGTAATTTACGGTCCGAATCCTGTACCATCATGCTTTCAAGCTCTTCGGTAATTTTAGCCCTGAACTCCTCTTCGGTAGTTACTGTACCTTCACCAAATAATTTGTCAAAGAACTCCTGGTTTAAGTCGCTTTCCTCTAAACGGTTAACGTTTTTAACAGTTAACTGGAATTCGCCTCTTAAATCAGCCGCGTCATCCTCTTCAATTTTCAATAAACCTGCAATTTTAGCTGCGTCGCCATCAAAAGCTTTACGGATATCGATATTCAAAACGTCGCCTTTTTTCAAACCGATTAACGAAGCTTTGATAGCCTCATCTTTGATCTGATCTAAACGAACCGACGCGGTGTTGCTAATTCCATCCTCAAAAACACTACCATCAGCCGAAAGCTGAGCCAAATCGCTGTAAAGAACGTCATCATCTGCCGATACGTCAGGATTTGTCATTTTGCCATAGCTTCTGCGGATATTTTTGATACGTGAGGCAAGCGTTTCGTCATCAATTTTAATAACGTATTGAGTTAATTTATCCTGCGATGAAAAATCAATAGCAAACTCAGGTGCTAAACCTAATTCGTAGCTAAACTCAAAGTTATCGGCAAAATCCCAGTTGTATTCTTTGTTATCATCAACAGCAGGCAATGGCTGACCTAATACGGCCAGTTTTTGCTCGTCGATGTAGTTATTTAAAGTATCTTGTAACAGGTTGTTGATCTCATCAACCAAAATGCTTTTACCGTACATTTTTTTAATGTGCGATGCCGGCACCATACCCGGACGGAAACCAGGAAGTTTCGCTTTTTTAGCGTTTTCTTTTATCGCCTTTTCAACACGTGGCTGATAATCTTCAGGGTTGATGTTAATTTTAACAATCGCGTTCAGGTCACTAATTTTTTCCTGTGTAATATTCATCTTTTACCGGGTAATTTAATTTAATCGTTTGACGTATAGCTTAAAGCCTAATGCAGGCTATACAAAATTCGAGGCGCAAAAGTATAAATTTATTTTTAATTGTGGCTTGATTTTATATTGTTTTAAAGGAAATCGGTTTTAAAAATTACAAAAGTTTAAGGGAAGATTTTTTACGCTAATTTTTGTCTGAACCGGAATTTGGGGGAATTAAAGAATTCATAGAATTTACAATGCATTCTGTTAATTCCTGAATTCATTAGTTCGGGGGGCAAGCAATATTTACAGCATCAATCTTTGTTTAATAGTATCTAATCCTCAACAAGCAATTGTATTTAGTCATTCGCCTCAGTTAACTTCTCACTTAAAATTGATAGTTTTGAGGTCTGTCACTGCTTCATGACCATAGAGGAAATATTAAAACAATACTGGAACCACGATAGCTTCAGGCCTATGCAGGCTGAGATCATTCAGTCTGTTTTAACCGGGCACGATACTTTGGCCTTGCTGCCTACCGGAGGCGGCAAATCGGTTTGTTTCCAGGTGCCTGCCCTGGCTAAAGAGGGCGTTTGTATTGTGGTTTCTCCTCTTATTGCCCTCATGAAAGACCAGGTTGAAACCTTGCGGGACAAAGGCATCAACGCCATCTCGATAGTATCGGGCATGGGGCGGCGCGAGATCGATCTGGCGCTGGATAATTGCATTTACGGCTCTGTGAAGTTTTTGTATTTATCGCCCGAGCGCTTGCTGAGCGAGTTGGTGCGCGAACGCATTAAATACATGAAGGTAAATCTTTTCGCTGTGGATGAGGCACATTGTATTTCGCAATGGGGATATGATTTCCGGCCGCCTTATTTGCATATTGCCGATCTGCGCGAGCTTCATCCGGAGGTGCCGGTTTTGGCCCTTACCGCCACAGCTACCGCCGAAGTTAAGCAGGACATTCGGGATAAACTCCAATTTAAAAACGGCATAATATTTCAGCAAAGTTTTGAGCGAAGCAACCTGAGTTATGTAGTTCAATACGAAGAAGACAAATTCAGAAAACTGCTGGATGTAGCCCGTGGTGTAAAAGGTACCGGGATTGTTTACGTTCGCAGCCGTAAAGAAACTTTCGAAATAGCTAAGTTTTATACTGATAACGGTATCAAGGCCGATTATTACCACGCAGGTTTAACAACCGATCAGCGTGCCGAAAAGCAGGAGGCCTGGAAAAACAACCGCGTACGGATCATCGTAGCCACCAATGCCTTTGGGATGGGAATTGATAAACCTGATGTGCGTTTCGTGATCCATAAAGATATGCCCGAAAGCCTGGAAGCCTACTACCAGGAAGCCGGCAGAGGAGGCAGGGATGGCAAAAAGGCCTATGGCGTATTGCTTTACACACCTGCCGATAAACTGCGGCAGGAGAAAATGTATGAGCTCAGTTTCCCCTCTGTTGATGAAATTAAGCAGGTTTATCACTACCTGGCCAATTACTACCAGCTGGCCTACGAGGCTGGTGAAGGCCTGAGTTTTGACCTTGATTTGGGAGAGTTTTGCGCCCGCTTTAAGCTTGACGCGATAAAAACCCTCAACGCCCTCAAATTTCTGGAGCGCGACGAATACCTCGCCTTTAACGAAAGCGTATTTTTGCCCTCGCGCTTTCAGTTTGAGGTGGTGAATGAGCAATTATATAATTTTCAGATCCAGAATGCCGGTTGGGATCCTTTTGTTAAAACCCTCCTCCGCTCATATGGCGGCGCGTTTGATGGGTATGTACGGATCAAGGAATTTGATATCGCCCGACGCACGGGCCTCAGCGTTCAGCAGGTTATTGAGGGGATGGAGAAGCTGCAGCAGTTTGGCCTCATCAGCTATATGCAGCAAACCGATAAGCCGCAGGTTACCTATCTTAAACCAAGAGTACAGGCCAGTCACCTCATTATCGACAGGAAATATATTGAAGAGCGTAAAGAGGTATACCGCAAAAAAATGGAAGCGGTATTTGCCTACGCTACCCGCAAAAAATGCCGCAGCCAGATGCTGCTTGATTATTTCGACGAAGCGAATGCGCACAAATGCGGCGTTTGCGATGTGTGTATTGACGAGAAAAGGCGTATTAACGAGGAAGAGATTTTTGACAATATCACCACCGAAATAGTGCAACTTTTACAGGTGTCCAGCCCGGATATCGGCACGTTAATTACCGGTATCAATATCGGCACCGAAAAAGAAAAACTGGACACTGTAAGGATGCTGCTGGATGCAGGGAAGATCAAAACTGATGGTGAGGCATATTATCTAAGTTAATCTTTTTATCCTCAACCAAAACACCATTACCACATTCCAGTAGAATATTAGCGGCCTTTCCATCTTAGGAAGGGCTTTGCATTTTAATTGCTGCATACCAAAAACTCACCGGCCATCCACAAAAAAACTTTGCACCTTCGCACCTTTGCGTGCTTAAAATCTCAAACTATTCAAACCAAAAAACTTTGCGCCTTCGCGCCTTTGCGCGCTCAAAATCTTCAAACTATCCAAACCAAAAGCTTTGCGTGCTTGAAATTTAGCAACTATCCACCAAAAGGCTTTGCATATTACTGAGCAATACTTCGTACTGGTTGCGCTTTCGTCTGCTCATGAAAAATCCCGTGGCTTTTCACCGGGGAAAACCACCGCTTTACCGATAAAAACCTGTCTTCCATCTATTTAACCCAATACCGCTGTAACGTTTTAAAATTGGGGGCGTCTTATCAGTGTATTTAATGAAATAAAAAATAATCACTTGATAATCAAAATATTAAAGCCATGAAAACTACATTAATCGCCATCGCTGCCGTATTGTTTATGGTACCTGGATTCGCAAAAAATGCAAATGCAAACGCAACCACAATTAAAGATAACGCTGCAGTTGTTTTAACCGATGTAAGCAACATTAACAAAATTGAAGTTTACGGCAACGTTGAACTTTATGTATCAAGCGGCCCGGCCGACCAGGTAAAGGTTTACAACCGCTATTATGCCGAAAACGCATTGGTACAAAGCAAAAAAGGGGTATTACGCATCTCCTCATATAAAAACGAAAAACTGGTGGTTTGGGTAACTGCCAATCAATTAAGCGCCATAACCGCCTATGATAATGCTGAAATTAAATCATTCGGCAGCCTTAGCGGGGTTGAACTGAACGTGAAGCTAAACAACAACGCTTCGGCAAAATTAAACCTGGATACCTATGCAGCCAGCATCAGCCTAAGCGGCAATGCCAAAGCCGAACTAAGCGGTAACACCAGCGAATACAGCCTTACCCGCACCCCGGTATCAAACGTAAACAGCAATGGTTTAACTTACGCTCACGCCACCGAAACTTTAAACCGTGAAACTAAACCGGTAGTAGCTGAGTACGCTACTTTATAATAAAGCCATTTTTTTTGAGTCAATTATATAGTGGAAGCCGTTCTCTGTAAAGAGGCGGCTTTTTTGATTTTTAAGCATGCTAAGGCAGTGAGGTATGCAGGCGAAATTATTAAAGTCGTCATTGCGAGGTACGAAGCAATCGCGAACTATACAGAGCGAACTTGTCTACGTGCGGTTGCTTCGTTCCTACCCAAAAAATCTTTAAAAATACGTTGTCATGCTGAGGAACGAAGCATCTTCTACAACTTGCATAGCGGCTATACAGGGCGAAGAAGATCCTTCGTTCCTCAGGATGACAAAAGGCCGATGTCATATAATCCGTCAGAGGCGACCGCTTTTACTTACTCAGGATGACAAGGTGGTGATGTCATATTCCTTCAGATGCTCCCGCTTTCAGCTACTCGATGGCAGGTAGAATATGGTTTTGTATTTCATGAATTTTTCTCCTAATCTTCACCCAATTGTCATCAAATAAAATACCATTTCATTTTTCGACTTTTTAGTCTAATTTTGATTCGTCAAACAAAAACAACAATGGGCAAAGCAGAAAGAACCAGGCAATTTATCATCGAACAGGCAGCGTCCCTGTTTAATGAAAAAGGTATTGCCGGTACTACCATTGATGATATTTTGACGGCTACCAAAATGGCCAAAGGCGGTTTGTATGGGCACTTTGAAAGTAAGGATGAAATTGCCCGTGTAATGGTTGATTACCTGCTTGGCAAACTGAGCGATAAGATAGCATCGGCTATGGCCCACGAAAAAACGGCGGTAAAAAAGATCTTTGCCTTTATCGATGTATATAAAGATCCTATAAAATCATACATCGACGGGGGGTGCCCGGTTTTGAATTTTGGTGTGGAGGCTGATGATAATAACCCCGAACTAAAACTGAAACTCAAAAAAATTATAGAAGAGGGCCAGGAAACCATTAAAGCCGTTATCAAGGGTGGGGTTGAAAGTGGAGAATTATCGCCCGAAATAGACGCCGCCGATTATGCCATCAAAATGTTTGCCTCGCTGGAAGGTGGGATGCTGGTTTCGCGGGTTACCGGGGATAGCAAATACATGCACAGCCTGATAAAAATGTTAAAAACCGAATTGAAAAGCTACGAGATAAACTAATTTTTTTTAATAAAAATAGACCAAAAAGTCTTTTACTGAATTTTAAGTAGACCAACAAAAGCAAATCACACACATAAAAATAGACTAAAAAGTCTAAAAATATCAACATAAAAACAAAACAACAATGAAAACTCAAAAAGTAATATTAGTAACCGGAGCCTCGAAAGGTTTTGGTTTAGAGATTGCAAAAACTGCCCTTGCAGCCGGCGATAAAGTAATAGCAACCGTACGCAGCAAAGCCGATGAGCTTGCCGCCTCATTAAATAATAACCCCAATCTGTTGGTGGTAACCATGGATGTAACCAACGAAGAACAGGTTAAAGCCGCTGTAGAAGAAGGCGTGGCTTATTTTGGCAACGTTGATGTATTGATCAACAACGCGGGTTATGGCATAGTAACCGCTATTGAAGAAGCTACCGATGCCGAAACCAAAGCACAATACGCCACTAACGTATTCGGTTTGCTGAATGTAACCCGCGCGGTATTGCCTCATTTACGCGCTCAAAAATCAGGGCATATTATTAATATATCATCACTGTTTGGTTATGATGCCTATCCGGGTTGGGCCTTGTACGGATCTACCAAGTTTGCTGTTGAAGGCATCTCAAAAGGTTTGGCCCTGGAGTTAGCTCCGCTGGGTATTAAAGTTACTGCTGCCGCTCCCGGCTTGTTCAGCACCGATTTTTTGAGCGCCGAATCATATACCGCGGGTAAAAACATTATTGAAGATTATGCCACTACCGTTGGCCCGATGAGGGCGGGTGCCGATCAGTTACATGGCAACCAGCCTGGCGACCCTAAAAAACTTGCACAGGTACTTGTTGACCTGGCACATAATGAAAACCCTCCGTTGCATTTGCCAATAGGTAAAGATGCAGCAGGCATGTTTAAAGCCAACAGCGAAAAAGTTAACAAAGAGGTAGATCAATGGCTGGCGGTATCAACCAGTACCGATCATGATCATGTTACTACAAACTAATTAAATCATCATATACACTCAACTCTCTAAATAATAAAAATCATGTCGAACAATAAAAAAGTTGCCTTAATTACAGGCGCAAACCGAGGTATAGGCTACGAAACCGCTAAACAACTGGGCGAAAAAGGTGTGGCCGTAATTGTAGCCGCCCGCAACATCAAATCGGCCGAAGAAACCGCTGCTAAATTAGCCGGACAAGATATTGAAGCTTATGGCATCCAGCTGGATGTTACCAATGCCGATGAACGTAAAGCCGCCGCCGCTTACATCGATCAAAAATTTGGTAAGCTGGATATATTGGTGAACAATGCCGGCGTAGGTCCAAAAGAAGATGATTTGTTTGTAAAGAAGACCGTAGCTACTACCGCCGATGAGTTTGAATATATATTCAATACCAACCTTTTCAGCGTGGTATACCTCACTAACGACGTATTGCCGCTGTTGAAAAAGAGCGATGCAGGCCGTATAGTTAACCTGTCGAGCATATTAGGATCGCTTACCCTGCATGCCGATCCTGAAAGCCCGATAGCACCGTTTAAACGCTTATCGTACGCGGCATCAAAAACTGCTTTAAATACTTTCACCGTGCTTTTGGCCGATGAGCTAAAAGGCACCAATATCAAAGTTAACTCTGCACACCCAGGCTGGGTACAAACAGAACTGGGCAGCGTTGAACACGCCCCTATGAGCGTACCTGATGGTGCCAAAACCAGTGTAGAGCTTGCACTAATTGGCGAAGATGGCCCTAACGGCAGGTTTATTCACCTGGGCGAAGAATTGCCCTGGTAAGCCAACCTTGTATTTATATATGTTTGTTTTGTGGCAGGGCGTTGGTAACAGCGCCCTGTTTTGGTTTTGATTCGCTCCCCAAATATTAACAGAAGAATAACTGGTTGTTAAGAGTTTATATTTAGTGCCAAAATTTAACCTAAAGGGCGTATTATTGTATATGCGTTTGTTACTTAAGCCCTTGTTATTTATTGCCGTTGTAATTACCCTGCTATCTGTTAGTTTTAAAGGAGCTGCCCAGCAAACACAAACATATCCCCGCATAACCGGCTACTTCAGCCTTACTAACCCTATTGGCACCTGGAATAAAGATGGTTTTAAAAGCAATTTTGATGGGGATGTTTATACCATTGCCTTTCCCTTTGGCATGAACCTGTTAAAAAGTGATCATTTTGGGGTAAGCTTCGAAGTATCGCCATCTATCCGTACCGAAAAAAATGTATCGAAGGTAAATTCGGTATTATTTCATCCCGGTGCCATGTTTAGGTTTAAACATGGCTTTACTTTTATCGGCAGGATGGCATTTGAAACCAACGGACGCTTTGGTGTAACGCCGGTTTTTAACCAGGTGGTGGTACGCGGAAAAAACGCTAATTTTTTTGTCTCGGTACCGGTACCTGTTAGGTTTGGGAATGATCAGCCGGCTTCTGTTGGCACGGGGCTGCAGTTGGGGGTATCGTTTTAAGATTTGTTTCTGTGATATATCATTACTACTACGCCGTTCATACACTCCTTGTGCTGTCTCTTGACTCTGTCTACGAACTACTATGCCTGTAGTTTGCAACTACAGATGGATTGATAAAACTTTTTGGCCGAAGCAATTCTGTAGTAGCAGACTACGGGCATAGGCGTCTGAAGTTGAAAACTTCAGACAGCTTAGCTTTTTTCCCTATCGATAACCGCATAATTTCATATGCACATCTGAAATCCGCACATCTGCACATCCACACATCAAAATTTCTTCCCCTTTTCACCGATGATTTCCCGCCATTCGCCGACTAAAACCTGCCGTACATCTAATTGAACCAAAACTGCTGTAACGTTTTAAAAATGGGGGCGTCTTATCTGTGTATTAAATGAAATAAAAACACAAATAATTGACAATCAAAATATTAATCATCATGAAAACTACAATATTAACAATCGCAACCTCTTTAGTTTTAGCACTTGGCGTATCAACCGCAGCTAATGCAAATACCAAAATTGATAACAACGCAGCCGTTGTTTTGAACAATGTAAACAAGATCAACAAAATTGAAGTTCGTGGTAACGTAGAAGTTTACGTATCAGCCGGCGACGCCGACCAGGTTAAAGTTTACAATAAATACTACGCCGAAAACGCGCTTGTTCAAAACAACAACGGTACTTTGCGCATCACCTCATACAAAAATGAAAAACTGGTAGTTTGGGTAACCGCTGCCGATTTGAAAGCCATCAATGCTTATGACAATGCTGAAGTAAAATCATTCGGTAAATTATCTGCCCTTGATTTGAATGTTAACCTTTACAACAACGCTTCAGCTAAATTAAATTTAGATGCCTACGCCGCAACAGTTAACGTAAACGATCATGCCAAAGTTGAACTTAACGGTACTGCCGATGTATACACACTTAACCACACCCGCGAATCGTTTGTAAACAACAACGCTTTTGCCGCTAACCAGTATAATGATAAAGTAACCAACGCACCTGCTAAACATACAGTTGAAAACGAACTGGCAGGCCTTTAATAATCACTTTTGCAAAAGTCTATCATATATTCTGAAAGCTACCGCCCAAAATGTGGTAGCTTTTTTTAATTTTGATGTAACACTAAACTGCCCCCGGGCGTCATACACCACAACCATGAAAAAGCACATCTTTACCATCACTATTATAAGCGCGTTTATTGTAACAGGCATTTTATCATCGTGCCGGTTAAAATGCGTGCACGGGTCGGGCAATCAGACCACCGAAAAACGCAAAGCAGACGATTTTAAAAAAGTAGATATTTCGGGTGCTTTCAAAGTACACTTAAAGCAGGATAGCACTTTAGGAATTTCCATTACTGCGGATGATAACCTGATCAAATATATTTCAACCTCGGTTGAGGGGGGCACACTGCATATCAAATCGAAAAAGAATTTCTGCGATCCCGGCGATATGGTGATTAATATCGGCGTGAAAAACCTGGAAGAAGTTAAGGCTGCCGGTGCTGTAGAAGTTTACAGCGACGGTAAAATAACCGCCAAAGATTTTAGCCTCGATCTGTCGGGTGCTACCAAAGTAACTTTAGATTTAAACGCGGCCAACGTATCAACCGATGGCAGCGGTGCCACCGAGGTTAATTTAACAGGCCAGGCATCATCGCACAAAATTGACATGAGCGGTGCCAGCAAAATTAACGCCTTTGATTTTGTTGTTGGCGAATATGAAATTGAAACTTCGGGTATTGCTCATTGTAAAATCAACGTATTGAAAACGCTTAACGTACACACCAGCGGCGCATCCGAAATTGAGTACAAAGGTTCACCATCTACGGTAAATAACGATAAATCGGGCGCTTCGTCCATCAAAAAGGTTGACTGATCATCTATCATAAAATCACAGCAAAAAAGCTGAGGAACTGATAAATCCCCGGCTTTTTTATTATTCACTACCTATCACTAATTAAAAATTTCAAATGAAAAAGTTTTTAAAATGGACAGCCTATGCCGTTATTGCACTGGTGCTGATCATTATTGCAGGCATCTCATACATAACGCTTGCACTCCCTAACGTGGGCCAACCCGAAGCCATTAAAATTGATGCCACGCCGCAGCGCATAGCCCGCGGCAAGTACCTGGCCAACCATGTAACCCTTTGTATGGATTGCCACTCGGCCCGCAGCTGGGATAAGTTTGCAGGTCCGTCTGATTCTACAACGCTTGGCGGGGGCGGCGAAAAATTTGATGCCGCGGTTGGTTTTCCTGGTACGGTTTATTCGCCTAACATTACGCCGCTCAATTTAGCTGGCTGGAGCGATGGCGAATTATTTCGGGCTATTACCACCGGGGTTAAAAAAGATGGTTCGGCCATATTCCCGATCATGCCATGGCCTTATTATGCTAAAATGGATAGAGAAGATGTTTTTGATATCATCGCATACATGCGTACTTTAAAACCGCTGGGCAAAAACTACCCGGCACACCAGCTGGATTTTCCGCTGAGCGTTATTGTACATACCATGCCTAAAAAGGCCGAACTGGGTACGGTACCAAATCCGTCGGATACTATTAAGTATGGTGCCTACCTGTTAAATGCGGCAGCCTGTAAAGAATGCCACACGCAATCGGATAAAGGAACGCTGAAAGAAGAACTTGCTTTTGCAGGCGGACAAGGCTATCAATTACCGGGAGGAGGCAAAGTATATTCGGCCAACATCACCCCGGATAAAACAACCGGCATAGGCAGCTGGACCAAAGAACAATTTGTAAGCCGTTTTACCCAATATGCCGATGGCAAAATACAGCCAACACCGGTAAAACCCGGCGAGTTTCAAACCATTATGCCCTGGTGGAAATATGCCGGTATGAAAACATCCGATCTGGAAGCGATATACGCTTACTTGAAAACCATTAAGCCTATTGAGAATAAGGTGGTGAAATTTGTGGGGAGAGATTAGAGGTTGGAGATTAGAGGTTAGTTGTTGTGTGGAATGATGGGTCGGCTGTGTTAGTGCGGTGGAGCCTGCAGGCATATGGGTGTACAGCCCGTGCATAGGTAACGCTCACATTTTTGAACCGTTGATTTTTTTGATTACGTTGATTTCGCTGATTTTTTGTTAATACATGGGGAAAAATGAGCATCCGGTAGAAAAGACATAACTGCACGGAAAAAGTTCGGAAGCCGGGACGGCGAAAGCGTCTTTCCGGCTTGCCGGCTTCCGGACTTATTGGCTATTTCCGCATTAACCATTCATAAAATCCCGGCCAATCTCCGTTCCATTGTTTTTCATTGTGTAATGCGCCTTTAATAACCACCACAGGTGCATTTTGCGGCTTGATACCTTTTAGCTTTACCAGATCGGCCATCTTCAGCATATCTGCAACCATACTGTCACTTTCAGCATCGCCGCAAACAAAATAAAAACGTGCCGATTTGCTTAATGCTGTTTCTTTAACCAGCTTATAAAGATCCGGAGCTATCCAAAGCGCAGGCGAAAAGATCCCGGCATTGCCAAACACCTCCGGATGTTTAACAGCGGCATACATCGAGATCAACCCTCCCATCGAGCTGCCTGCAATTGTTGTATGCTTTGCATCTTTAATAGTGCGGTAGTGGGTATCGACATAAGGCTTGAGGTTTTTAATTAAAAACTGCACATAATCATCACCCCTGCCCTTTCCATATTTCGAATCGTAAGGATCATATTCGGTTATGCGATTATCACCACCATGGTCAATGCCAACTATAATACACTGATTTTTGGCCGTTACCTTATCCATCAATTCATCTATCCCCCATTCGCCATAGCCAGAGGTATATTCATCAAAAAGGTTTTGCCCGTCGTGCATGTAAATCACCGGGTATTTCTTTTTGGCTGCTTCATAGCCTGCAGGCAGATAGATCCAAACCCGGCGTTGGCGGCCAAGCTGCGGCATATCAAATTTTTCGCTGATAACGTGTACCTGCGCGGTGGCCGTATGTTTCTTTTCGGCCGGGGTAAAATTATCCTGCCAGCCTGCTACATCAAGTGTTACTGTGGTATCGGTGCTGAGTTTTAAAAGGCGGTTATCAATTTGTTTTCCCGAGGCATCGCATTCAACTGTGCTCCAGCTGCCGCGGGTAATTTTAAAATGATAGATGCCGGCGCGTAGTTCTTTGGATAAAGCGTACTTTTCACCATCAGTATTGATCAGTTCCCAGGCCTTATCGCCAGGGTTCCAACCGTTAAAATCACCTGCTAAAAACAGACGTTCGGAAGCACTTTTCAGAGCCGGAATTTTGCCGGTAAAAACATTGATTTTCACCTGTGCAAAAAGCAAAAAATTTTGGCTCAAAAGCCAAAACGCGCAGAAAATTATTTTTTTCGTCATCGTAAAACAGTAAAAACCGGGAACGTTTCCGGGAACGTTCCCGGAAATTGATTGCATTAAAGTAAAATCACCTATTGTGTATTATTGACACTTACATTTTTAATAAATGCCCGTTTAAATCCAAATTTCGCATAAAAACAATATTTTTTGACATCTTTTTTAACACTTTTCAATATTTCTTTTCAGTTAAAAAAGCCTTAATTAAACGCTTTAAAATTATCTTTTACATAAAATTTGCAATTGATATTTGTAAATGTAAATTAGTCGCATGCTGTTTCGGCAACTATTATAAACCAATTATAGCCGACAAATTAAGCCTTTTTTTATTCATAAAAATCAATAAGTAAATGAGAAAAAATTACTCAAAAAAGTATGTTCTTCTTTGCGCTTTCCTGATGATGTCTGTCATGGCATTTGCTCAAACCGGAAGCATTAAAGGAAAGGTATCCGACGAAACTAACCAGCCCCTGCCCGGCGCTACGGTTACTATCGACGGCACCACCATCGGCTCAACTACCGATGCTAATGGTAACTATGCCATTAACAATGTTAAAGCCGGTAGCTATACCCTTAGCATTAAGTTTATCGGTTATGTTACTTTAAAACAAGCGGTAAATGTTAGCGGTACAAGCACCTTAAACTTCAGTCTTGTACCCGAAAGTAAAAGCCTCAATGAAGTGGTGGTTATCGGTTACGGTACTCAGCGCAAAAAAGATCTTTCGGGAGCTATCACCAATGTTACCGCCAAAGATTTCCAGAAAGGTGTGATCACCACTCCCGAACAGTTAATTGCGGGTAAGGTAGCCGGCGTATCGGTAATATCAAACAGCGGCGCGCCTGGTGCAGGTAGCACCATACGTATCCGTGGTGGTGTATCACTAAGTGCCAGTAATGATCCGCTTATTGTAATTGATGGTGTGCCTATCAGCAACAACTCTATCTCGGGTGCTGCCAATCCTTTAAGTTTGATAAACCCTAATGATATCGAATCATTTTCGGTTTTAAAAGATGCTTCTGCAGCTGCCATCTATGGTAACAGGGCATCAAACGGTGTAATTTTAATCACCACTAAAAAAGGCAAAAGCGGCAAACCGGTTATTGATTTCAGCTCACAGATTTCGGCCAGTAAACTAACCAAAGAAGTACCCGTATTGACCGGCGACCAGATCCGTGCTTATACCAAAGCCAATGGCACCGCTGCTCAAATTGCTTTATTAGGTACCGCTAATACCGATTGGCAAAAACAAATTTACCAAACAGGCATCACCACAGATAATAATATCAGCGTCTCGGGTGCTGCCAAACACCTCCCCTACCGCGTATCTGCCGGTTACCTTGACCAGGACGGTATTTTAAAAACCAGTTCATTACAACGTATAACAGGCGCTATCAACTTAAGCCCAAGCTTTTTCCAGGACCATCTGAAAGCAACCCTGAATGTTAAAGGCGCACAATCAAAACAACGTTTTGCCAATGAAGGCGCTATCGGCTCGGCTGTTAGCTTCGATCCAACCAAACCTGTATATTCGGGCAACAACCGCTTTGGTGGCTATTGGCAATGGCTAAATAACCCTGCCCAACCTGGCGGTCCACTTAAAGATCTGGCTACCTTAAACCCACTTGGTTTATTGGAGCAGCAGGACAACCGCAGTACAGTTTACCGCAGCATCGGCAACTTACAGTTAGACTATAAATTTCACTTTTTACCAGAGTTACACGCCAATGTTAACTTAGGCTATGATATTTCGAAAGGTTCCGGGAACGTTATCATTCCTGATAGCGCTGCATCAAACTACAAAGGTTTCCTTGATGCAAAAGGCGTTACTCATCGTGGTTTAAACAACCAGTACAAACAAAAACAATCAAACACCATATTTGAAGGTTACCTGAGCTACGCTAAAGACTTCAAAAGTATAGCCAGCCACATCGACGCGGTTGCAGGTTATTCATACCAGGATTTTTCGATCACCAATTACAACTTCGGCAACTTCGCCCGCGATGGTGTTCAACAACCCGGCACACAACCGGTATATCCTTTTGACAAACCCGAAAACAGGCTGATCTCGGTATACGGTCGTTTAAATTACGTGTTTATGGATAAATACATCCTTACCGGTACTGTACGTCGTGACGGTTCGTCAAAATTCAACCCAGATCAAAGGTTTGGTACTTTCCCATCTGTTGCATTTGCATGGAAGCTGAAAGAAGAATCGATGTTTAAAGGTTTAACTGCCTTGTCTGATCTTAAATTACGCGCAGGTTACGGTATTACCGGCCAGCAGGACGGTATCGGAAATTACGATGTGATCTCATTTTATAACCTGAGCAACAACACTGCTCAATACCAAATAGGCGATACTTTTTATAACCTGTACCGTCCGGGTGGTTATTATTCACTGCGTACCTGGGAGCAAACAGCATCAACCAACGTAGCTGTTGATTTCGGTTTCCTTGATAACCGGATTACCGGTACCGTTGATTACTATCACCGTAAAACATCAAAACTGTTAAACCAGATCCCGCAGCCGGCAGGCACCAACTTCTCTAACTATATAGTGGCTAATATTGGTGATTTAACCAGCAATGGTTTGGAATTAAACCTGAATGCCGATGTGATCAGGACTCAAGATGTTACCTGGAATGTTAATCTGAACGCTACTTATACCACTAACAAGATCACCAAACTTACCCTGGCGCCTGATCCGAGCTATCCGGGCGTATTTACGGGCGGCATATCGGGTGGTACTGGTAATACTATCCAAATTAATTCGGTTGGTTATCCTCGTAACTCGTTCTATGTTTATCAACAGGTTTATGGTGCAGATGGCCGCCCACTTGATGGCGTATTTGTTGATCGTAACACAGATGGTATCGTAAACTCAAACGATCTTTATCGTTACAAAAGTTCTGATCCAAAAGGTTATTTTGGTTTAAGCTCAAACGTTACCTACCGCAAATGGTCGGCAGGTTTTGTGGCCAGGGCAAGCGTTGGCAATTATGTATATAACAACGTATTCTCAAGTTCAGCAACACAGCTAAGTATCTTTAACGGTATCGGCATTTTAAATAACGCCTCGACTAATTTACTGGAAACCGGCATCACCGGCTCATCAGACAAAGGCAGGTTATCTGATTATTTTGTACAAAACGCATCATTTATCCGTATGGATAACGTAAACGTTGGTTACAACTTTGGTAAGTTGTTCCACAACACCGGCAACCTGCGTTTGAGCGCCAATGTTCAAAACGTATTTGTAATTACCAAATACAAAGGTGTTGATCCGGAAGTTAGTAACGGTATCGACGCTAACTTTTACCCTCGCCCACGTACTTATGTGTTAGGTCTTAATTTATCGCTATAACACTTTATCAACAGTAAAGAGAAATTGACATGAAAAGAAATTCAATAAAATATATAACTGTAGCAGCTTTAATTGCCGGCGGCCTTACGTCGTGCACTAAAAAGCTCGATCTGCTGCCAACCAACGATGTTACCTCGGCACAGGTTTACAGCAATCCCGAAGGATATAAAAAGGCTTTTGCCAAAGTTTATGCTGCCTATGCATTAACCGGCAACTCGGGCCCGGCAGGTAATGGCGACGTACAGGGTATTGACGAAGGTACATCCGACTTTTTCAGGCTTATGTGGTGCGCCGAAGAGTTATCAACCGACGAGGCTGTTGTTGGCTGGGGCGACGTAGGTTTACCCGACTTTCACAGCATGACCTGGTCATCAAGCAATACTTTCCTTACCGGTTTATATTACCGTTGTATGTATCAAATCACTTTGGCTAATGATTTTATCCGCCAATCATCTGATGCCAATCTCAGCAGCCGTGGTATTAGTGGTGCCGATGCTGATAAAATACGCCAGTATGTTGCCGAAGCTCGTTTTTTAAGGGCTTACCAATATTCTATCCTGATGGATCTGTTTGGCAACCCTCCATTTGTTACCGAAAATGATCCGCTGGGCGGTCCGCTGCCAAAGCAGATCAGTCGTAAAGATTTGTTTGCTTATATTGAAAGTGAACTTAAAGCCATCGACGGTACATTAGCTGCTCCAAAAACAAACGAATACGGCCGTGCCGATAAAGCTGCAGCATGGGCCTTATTAGCGAGGATTTATCTTAACGCCGAAGTTTACACCGGTACCGCCCAATACAACAACGCGGTAACGTATTCAAAAAAAGTGATCGACGCGGGCTATACCCTGATTGGTGACTACACAAAACTAATGCGTGCCGACAACAACCTTAATAAAAACGAATTTATTTTAACCATTAACTACGATGGTCTGCATACGCAAAGCTACGGTGGTATGACCTTCATGACCCACGCCCCTGTTGGCGGCAGCATGAACTCGGCCGATTTTGGCATCGCCGGTGGCTGGGCTGGTTTGCGTACAACAAAAGCCTTTGTAAACCTGTTCCCTGATGGAGCCGGCAGCGCGGATAAGCGTGCGCAGTTTTATACCGATGGTCAAAACATTGATATTAATACCATAAGTACTTTTACCGATGGCTACGCCATAACCAAGTTTAAAAACATTAAAATAGATGGCACCGCTGCACAAAGCAAGGATTATGCGGACGTAGATATGCCAATCTTCCGCCTGGCCGAGCAATACCTTATTTATGCCGAGGCTACAACCCGCGGTGGCGGTGGCGATGCAACTCTGGCCTTAAGTTATGTTAACGCATTAAGGGCACGTGCTTATCAAAGCGCAACCGTTGGCAAATTAACTGCCTTAACTACCGATTTGTTGTTAGATGAACGCGGCCGCGAGCTATATTGGGAAGGCTTCCGCCGTACCGATTTAGTCCGTTACAAAAAGTTTGTTGAGGCTACTTACCTATGGCCATTTAAAGGAGGATCAAAAGATGGTAAAGGCGTTGAAAGCTTCAGGAACCTATACCCATTACCATCAGCCGATGTTACAGCCAACCCTAATTTGAAACAAAATACAGGATATTAATAACATAACGGGAGGTGCCCGCAAAGCATCTCCCGTAAAACCATAAAACCTAAAAAGGATATGAAAAAAATATTTACCACGATTTTGGCAATAGGCGGCATAGCGCTGCTGATGCTGGCATCATGTAAAAAGGATGAAACAAAGGTTGTAGCAAACGTTGGCAAGGTAGGTGCTTTAACATCAACCACAACAACTCCTGAGTTATCAAAACCAAATGCCGCTAATGATGCTGTAACCTTTAGCTGGGCTGCTACGTCAGTAACCGGCTACAAAGCTCCTATTACTTATACTGTACAGGTAGACGTAAAAGGAAACAATTTTAAAAACGCGAGGGAAGTTAGTACCGATAAACTTACTCAAACGCTAAAAGTAGGTGTGCTAAACGATATGCTTATCGCTTTGAAGTTATCATATAACGATCCATCGCAGGTTGAGGTACGTATCAAATCATCGGCGGCACCAAACCTTGCAGCAACTTACTCAAATGTGGTTACTTTAACCGTATTGCCATACCAGGGCACAGGCTACATTTATGCCCCCGGTGCTTATCAAGGTTGGGAACCAAAAACTGCCGATAGCCTGATCTCGCCTAATAACGATGGTGTTTATGATGCAAACATTGGCTTTGCGGCTGGTAAACTGGAGTTTAAACTTACCCCAAAAAGAACCTGGGATGTTTCATGGGGTAACGCAGGCGGCGGAAATATTTCGACAGCGAAAGGTGATAACCTTTCAGTACCTTCTCCTGGCTACTATGCTATACACGTTGTTATCGATCAAAACGATAAATCAAAAGGCACATTTACAGCAACACAACAGTTTTGGAGTATTATTGGTGATGCCACACCTAACGGATGGGGAGGCGACACAGATATGGCTTACGACGCCGATGCCAAAACATGGAGTGTTACATCAACGCTAATTGGAGGCAAAGAAATGAAGTTCAGGTTTAACCACGATTGGGGAGTTAACTTAGGGGGCCCACTCGGCGCGCTTACCAATGGAGGAGATAACATCAAAATAACATCAGACGGCACGTATCGCATTGTACTTGACGCTAATGCCAAAACATGCACTATAACTAAGCTGTAAGCATACACATAGCAATAGTTGATTGATTGATTTATATAAGGCCCGCATGGTGAAAACCGGCGGGCCTAACTTTTGAACCGTTGATTGCCTTTTTGATTACGTTGATTTCGTTGATTCTATTTTATACTTGCGGCTTTTAAAGAATCAGCGAAATCAAACACATCAACGGTTCTGAAAAAAAGCGATGAGGTCATCCCCCATCGCTTTTCTTATTTAATATGATTTCTTTTTCTATGAACTATGATCCATCAACTATGAACCGAAAAAACTACCTGTTAGCTATTTCCACATAATCTTTAGAGGTTGCGCCAACATAAATCTGGCGCGGGCGCCCAATAGGTTCTTTGTTCTCTTTCATTTCTTTCCATTGGGCAATCCATCCCGGCAGGCGGCCAAGGGCAAACAATACGGTAAACATGTCTGTAGGGAAGCCTAAGGCGCGGTAAATAATACCCGAGTAAAAATCAACGTTAGGGTAAAGTTTACGCTCAACAAAGTAGGGATCCTTTAAAGCCACTTCTTCCAGTTTTTTGGCTATTTCCAGCACCTCATCGTTAATGCCTAATTTCTCTAAGATATCATCACAGGCTTTTTTAATGATTTTAGCACGGGGATCAAAGTTTTTGTAAACACGGTGACCAAAGCCCATCAGGCGGAAAGGATCGTTTTTATCTTTTGCTTTGGCAATCCATTTATCAGTATCACCACCGTCTTCTTTAATTTTTTCCAGCATTTCAATTACGGCCTGGTTGGCACCACCATGCAGCGGTCCCCAAAGGGCAGAGATTCCGGCAGAAACAGAAGCGTAGATATTAGAATCCGACGAGCCTACAATACGTACAGTTGAAGCTGAACAGTTTTGCTCATGATCGGCATGTAAAATTAACAGCTTGTTCATAGCATCAATCACTACCGGATCAATAGTAACCTCTTCTGTACGCTGACCAAAGGTCATGTGTAGGAAGTTGGTAACGTAATCGTATTTATTTTGAGGATAGATAACCGGGTGACCTAATGATTTTTTATAGATCCATGAAACCACGGTAGCCATTTTAGCAATCATTTTAATGATGCTTTGGTTAAGCTCTTCGTTGGTTTGCGATGGTTTTAATGATTCGGGATAAAAAGCTGATAAAGCCGATACCAATGATGACAGCTGCCCCATCGGGTGAGATTTTGACGGGAAACCATCAAAAAATTTCTTCATATCCTCGTGTACCAGCGTATGGCGGCTTAACTCGTATTGAAATGCCTTCAGTTTTTCTTCAGTTGGCAATTCGCCATAAATCAGCAAATAAGCAACTTCAATAAATGATGATTTTTCGGCCAATTGTTCAATCGGGTAACCGCGATATTTAAGTATGCCCTGCTCTCCATCTAAAAAAGTAATGGCGCTTTTGGTAGCGCCTGTATTTTTGTACCCGATATCGAGGGTAACATAACCTGTTTGATCGCGAAGCTTAGAAATATCGATTGCCTTTTCACCTTCAGTGCCCTCAATTACCGGCAGCTCGAATGTTTTATCATCAAGTATTAGTTGTGCTGTTTGAGCCATAGAGAATTTGTATCTGCAACAAATGTAAATAAATCTGCGTATTATTAACCGCTAATATAATTTACTGTTTGTAAAATTTACGCGCAAATTTATTAATTTAAGCCCTGTATTTTTGTTTTATTCTCATTAATAATTGATTAAAAAATTACTCAACATCGTGTCGCTAAAAGGCAAGGGATTGTTTTTAATCCAAAACGATGCCACCGTTTACCGGCTATTGCTTATAGGCTTATTAATTGCCAGCCCGTCGTTGCATTATCTGTGTTCGTATAACTCGTACGATCCATTCTGGCTTCGTCTTATAAGCTGTTTTTTTTGTTTGGCGGCACTATCCTTTTCTTTTTTAGGTAATAAAGTATACTATAAAATAAGCGTTAGCCTAACCATTACGTCTTTTTTGCTGATAAACAATTGCATTTTATTAGGGAAAAACGGCTTTGAGCATGTATACCTGTTTAGCGCTATAACCGTTTTTATAGCACTTACTCTTTTTTGCAAAAAACGCCTTGAGTTTGTATTAATAAGCGAAGCGAACCTGGCGGCCATTGTAACAGCTTATTTTACCGCGCCAAAACTGGCTATTTCGCCTACTGTGCTTGTAGTGCTTATTGTGATTTTTACATTGATAGCCTACTTATCGTTTTTAGTGGTAATGGCCTACCAGTACCAGTTGAAAAGCGCTGTAGACAACGTAATGAAGCTAAACCAAAACCTTGTTGTTAACGATGCCGAATTACGTGAAAGCCGCAAACACCTCAACGCGCTCATTAACTCGCTTAATGATATCATTTTTGAGTTTGATGAAACCAAAACCTGTATTAATGTTTGGTTTAATGAGATGACCGAGCGGCCCGTTAACCCGCGAATAGCGATAGGTAAAACGCTTGACCAGGTTGTAGGCCCCGAAAAAGCCGAGAAGTACGACAGGGCTTTAAATTATGTGATAGAAACCCGCAAACCGATATCGATAGAGTTTGATTCGGACTTCGATAGCGGTCACTCTTTTACCGCCAATTTTACGCCGATATTTGAACAGTCATCAGGTTATACCGGCCGTATTTCGGCATCGGTTGTTGATATAACCGGGCAAAAGAAATACGAGCGTAAGCTTAAAGAAAATGAGGACTTACTGCTTGAGGCCCAAAATATTGCCCGGATAGGCAACTGGTGGTACGATCATGAAACGAAGGAAACCTTTTGGTCGGCTAACTTAAACTCCTTGCTCGAAATTGAAAACCCACCCGAAGGTGTAAGCAGGTTTCAATATTACATAAGCATGGTACACCCTGATGACAGGGATGATGTTTTTGAATACCTCAATACCATCCGTACTACCCCTCAAAGTAAAATTGAACATAAATTTATTACCCCGGCGGGTAACTTAAAATACATCAGGATTCAACGCGGCGAACGGAAGCTATCGGCCAACGCCGAAACCCGCACTTTTGGTATTATACAGGATATTACCGAAGCCCGGCTGGCCGATAAGGCAGTTAAACTGAGCCAGCTGGAACTGATGGAAGCCCAGGCCATTGCTAAAATTGGCAACTGGAAATACGATGTTGCGTCGAGGCATATTTCATGGTCGGAAGAGTTGAATAACATTTTTGAACATAACCGGCAAACCTCATCATGCCACAGGTGCTTTGTTAAGTTATTGCTGAAGCATGCGCATCCTAACGACAGGCCCATTATAAGGCAAATGCTGCGCAGCAATGCAAACACCATGGATTCATCTTACGAATACCGTATTGTTACTCCAGCCGGCCATATCAAGCATGTTAGCATTATTGCGGGCAAGCGTTTATATAACGAAGACGGCAGTGTACGTAAAATCATCGGTACCTTACAGGATATTACAGAACGTAAAACTGCCGAAATTGATTTCAGAACCGCCGAAAGTAAATACCGCCAGGTGCTGGAAACCATTAACATGGCTGCCATAACGATTGATGATAATGGTTACGTTACCTTCTGCAATAGATACCTGGCCAATTTGTTGGGTTACACCCAAACGGAAATCATCGGGATGAACTGGATGGATCACCTTATTCCGGAAGATTTGAAAGATTACATGAAAAGCTGGTTTGCAAACAATGCCATTTTACCCCATTACATTAATCCGGTTATTTGCCGTAACGGCGAACGGCGTATAATAAACTGGCAAAACACTATATTTTATGATGAAAACGGCAAAATTAAAGAAGTAACTGCACTTGGCGAGGATATAACCGACCAGGAAAAAGCACGGCAGGATTTGATCTGGGCTAAAGAAGTGGCGGAAAAATCATCCAAGTTCAAATCGGAGTTCCTGTCTATCATGAGCCATGAAATCCGTACGCCGATGAACGCGGTAATTGGCACCACCAACCTGCTGCTAAGCGAAAATCCACGGGCCGAACAAATGGACTACCTTAACACGCTCAAATTTTCGGGCGAGAGCTTGCTGGCTATCATCAATGATATTTTAGATTATAACAAAATAGAGGCCGGAAAGCTGGAACTGAATCATTCGCGTTTTGATGTTCAGCAACTCATCCAAAAAATAAAGCAGCAGTTTATTCACCGGGCTACAGAGAAACAGCTTGCACTTGATGTTATTATAGACGGGAGCATCCCAGCCGAACTGATGGGAGATGCTATGAGGCTTAGCCAGATCTTAAACAACCTGGTAAGCAACGCTATAAAATTTACACATAAGGGCGGTGTAACCATAAGGCTTGACAGGGATATACTTACCGAAAGCACCGTAAGCATTAAATTTGCGGTTACCGATACCGGCATTGGCATCTCGCCCGAAAGCTTCAACATCGTTTTTGATCCTTTTATGCAGGATCAGCAGGTAATTAACAATGATTATGGGGGAACCGGGCTTGGTTTGGCCATTACCAAACGCCTGGTTGAACTGCATAAAGGTACCATCTCGGTATCGAGCGAATTGAGCAAAGGCACAACTTTTAATTTTACCATAAGCTTTGCGCTTGCGCCTGGATCGGACATACCTGCACAGCCGGCAGTGCCAATGAATATTACAGATCACAACTTGCAGGGCCTGAATATATTGGTGGTTGATGACAACAAAATGAACCTGATGATAGCCGCCAAGTTTTTAAAACGATGGAATGCGCAGGTGGCCGAAGCTATAAATGGCCGTATTGCTGTTGATATGGTAAACGCCAATAATTATGACCTGATTATTATGGACCTGCAAATGCCCGTTATGGATGGCTTTGAAGCAACCGCAGTTATTAAGGTATCGCATCCCGATTTACCTATTATAGCCCTTACTGCCGATGCCATGCCCGAAACCTACGAAAAAGCCCTGGCAGCCGGTATGGTTGATTATCTGACCAAACCTTTTGTACCCGAGGTGTTATATGCTAAACTGGCAAAACATTTAAAACAACCGGCGCAATTTTGATTTCGGATTTCGGATGTTCGATTTCGGATTTATTTTTGGGGGGGGGGATTACACCGATTATTTTTTGATTACACAGATTCTGGCCGTTGATTTAGATGGTTGCGTTGATTTCGCTGTTTTTTGTCTGAATCAGAATTTACAAAATTATAGAATTAACAGAATGTCTGCTGATCATTTATTATTCTGAAAATTCTCAAATTCTGTAAATTTTGATTCAGACAAGATCAACGGTCTTAATTAATCTGCTCCTTCACTGATCCGCACTCCTTCATGTGTTCAGGAAAATACGGATTCTCGATGGTTTTAGCTGCTGATAGCCAATAGCCGCCTTTACCTCCATCTGCCATCGGGCAAAAATCAACATAAATTGGTGCCGATTTAAATTTACCGCCTTTAACAAGGTCTACCACATCTTTACTCAAAGCCAAAAATGATTCACGCTGGGCTTTGATATCGCCGGCTTCGGTTATCTGGTGTGCTACAATTGCTGTTTCGGAGCAGCCTTTAATACCGGCCAGTCTTGCCTCCAGGGCCGAGGCAGCAGTTTTAACACCTGCTACATCCGATTTTAAAAACTCATCTTTTAGAGCGATGTAAGCTTTAACTACAGCTGCTGTATCCGCTATCTGCGTGGCTGCGGTTGTTTTGGCAGTATCGGCAGAAACACCCTCTGCTTTGGCGGTTTCCTGCTGTTGCTTAGCGGGTTGATTGCATGCTGATGAGGCAATAACCGCCAAAAAACATAGTGATTTAATAATTTTCATATTGCAAATTAGTTTGTGCGGATAGCTTCAACCGGATCGAGCCTTGAGGCCGAATAGGCCGGGATAATTCCCGCTATCACTCCTATTATAATTGAATAACTTAAGCCTGTTGCAATGTTGGCAGCATCGAGTATCACCTGTATATCAGCAGCAGCTTTTACAATTAAAGTACCCAGATACACAAAAAACAACCCGATTAACCCGCCGGCAAGGCAAAGCAATACCGATTCAATTAAAAACTGCAATAATATAAAATAGTTTTTAGCACCTAACGATTTTTGGATGCCGATAATATTGGTGCGTTCCTTTACCGAAACAAACATGATATTGGCTATCCCAAAACCACCCACCAGTACCGAAAACAAGCCGATAATAAAACCGCCTTTATTAACGATGCCAAAAAGCTCGTCGAGCTGCTGGGTGATCATGGTAGTGCGGTTGAGCGAAAAATTATCTTCGGCCCCCGGCCTTAGCCTGCGAATAGAGCGCATCAGGCCTTTAATCTCGCTTTCCACATCATCTGTAGGAATGCCTTTTTTACCCCGTACAATTATTGCCGGGCCGTATCTTGAACTTTGAATATCAATTAAGTTGCGGGCAAAGTTAAGCGGAAGCAATACTTCCTTATCGGTAGAGATGCCCAACATATCTTTACCCTGCTTGGAGAATACGCCTACAATAGTTACATAACGGCCCATTACCTTAATCTGTTTACCGATGGCATCACCATCCGGAAACAGGTTTTGAGCTATATCATAACCGATATTGGTAATCGGCGCGCCGGTTTTTGACTCGATTTCGGTAAAATAGCGCCCGCTTTCAAAATCAAAGTTCCAGGTTTTGTCGTGATCCTGCGATGCGGCATCAACCTGCGCGCCTTCTACTGTATTACTTTTATATTTGATGGTGCGGTTATCGATATTGATCTCGTAGGATAAAGCTTCGGCTGTTGTGATGCGGCGCGACAGTTCGTTAAAATCGCGCAAATCAGATTCGGGGCGTTGCAGGTACTTCCACCAGGGGAAGTCGCTGCCGCCAACCCAGGGCCATTTTTGTACGTAAATACTGTTATTACCCAGTTTATCCACACTGTGCTGCAGGTTGTTACGCAAAGTATCCACTGCCGATTTTACCGCTATAATGGTAAAAATACCGATGGTTACTCCCAACAGTGATAAAAACGTGCGTGTTTTATTTTGTCGCAGCGCATCGCCGGCAAATAAAAAACTCTCTCTTAAAAGTTTTAAAAAAATCATCTAACTAATTTTGATATTTCCTGTTAATCAATTTTATTGCACGCTTTTACGTGGGAATGTGCCGGGCAACCGCTTTTATTAACAATAAACAGCCTTTTGGGCGATATTTATTTTAGACGGTAACGGCTTTATTAAGTTACAGCATTTTGCAATTAATATAACAGTTGTGTAATTAAAATGCTTCTTAAAAAAATCTGTTAAATTAACAAAAAAATTTCGTACATTTGCGCCCTTGAAAATTCATAAACACAAACATGAAATTATCTCAATTTAAATTTAACTTACCTGAGTCCCTTATCGCCCATACTCCATCTGCTACCCGCGATGAATCACGTTTAATGGTTTTACACAAAGATTCAGGCAAAATTGAGCATAAAATATTTAAAGATGTACTTGATTACTTTCATGATAAGGATGTAATGATCCTTAACAATACCAAAGTTTTCCCTGCCCGTTTATATGGCAACAAGGAAAAAACAGGTGCAACCATCGAAGTATTTTTGCTTCGCGAACTGAACAAAGAATTACGCCTGTGGGATGTGCTGGTTGATCCGGCCCGTAAAATCCGCGTAGGCAATAAATTATATTTTGGCGACGACGATTTGCTGATTGCCGAAGTTGTTGATAACACCACTTCACGCGGCCGTACCATCCGCTTTTTATTCGACGGTACCGACGAGGAATTCCGCCGCAATGTAGAGATTTTGGGCGAAACACCGCTGCCAAAATACATTAAACGTAAAGCCACCGCCGAAGATAAGGAGCGTTACCAAACCATTTTTGCTAAACACGAAGGTGCCGTTGCTGCCCCTACCGCAGGTTTACACTTTAGCCGCGAGCTGATGAAACGCCTTGAATTAAAAGGTGTTGATTTTGCCGAGGTTACCCTGCACGTTGGTTTAGGCACCTTCCGCCCGGTTGAGGTTGAGGATTTAACCAAGCACAAAATGGATTCGGAGCAATTCATTATTGAGCAAAAACAAGCTGATATTGTAAACCGCGGTATTGAGCGTAAAGCACGCATTTGCGCGGTTGGCACTACATCAATGCGTACCATCGAATCGGCAGTATCGGCCAATAAAACCCTGAAAGCCGCTAACGACTGGACCAGCAAATTCATTTTCCCGCCGTACGATTTCAGCATTGCCAACTCCATGATCACCAACTTCCACACACCCGAGTCAACCCTGTTGATGATGATTGCGGCCTTTGGTGGTTACGAAAACGTAATGAACGCTTACGAGATTGCGGTAAAAGAAAAATACCGTTTCTACAGCTACGGCGACGCGATGCTTATCATTTAAAAGTTTTTTAATAGCATATATAAATTTGAGATGCGGGATTTTCCTGCATCTCATTTTTTTTGCGGTAGATTTTAGGGTTAGCCCATCAACTCCCAATCAAAACGAGCGGTGGCCCGACAGAAAAGCGGGCCGGGAGTATGGCCTCGCGGGCAGAAGCTTTTTTCTGTCTTGACTTTTTGGTTACTTTTGTGTCAAGACAAAAGTAACAGCCCCCGCGGCAAATGAGCGGCCAATGATTGTATCATTGCACAAAGCCGTTCGTAACCCCAAAAGCCGTATGCAAGTCCTACCCGGTGCAAGCACCAGAGGTTTAACCATTTAAAAGCTACAAACTGAAATTAAATGTCCTCTAACCACGAATCGTTATTTTCCAATATCCCAAAATACGTTATTATAGTAGCCGGTGGCTCGGGCAGCCGCATGCAATCGGCAATACCAAAACAGTTTTTGCTGGTGAATGGCAAACCTGTTTTAATGTACACTATCGAAGCATTCAACAATACAGAAGCAAACCCCCAAATCATACTTGTTTTACCAACAGATTATCACGAATACTGGCAACAACTTATAAAAAAACACACCTTCAATATCCCCCACCAACTGGTAACCGGCGGCGAAACCCGCTTCCACTCGGTAAAAAACGGACTGACTTTAATTACAGACCACGAAGCCTTAGTAGCCGTACAGGATGCTGTACGCCCACTCACAAGCCCATTAACCATCGATGAAGCTTATCAATGCGCCAATGAACACGGAACCGCCGTAGTGGCCGTTAAAAGCCGCGATTCTATCAGGCAGGTTAAAGATGGCAAATCGGTTAGTTTAATAAGGGATGAGATTTACCTGGTTCAAACCCCGCAAACATTTAAAGCATCACTGTTGCGAAAAGCCTACGAGCAGCCATTCAGCCCAAATTTTACCGATGATGCCAGCGTTGTTGAACAATACGGAGCCGAAATAAAACTAACCGAAGGCGATCACAGCAATATCAAGATCACCTTTCCCGAAGATATAGCCATTGCCGAACTACTTTTAAGCAAAAAGCCACAGGTATAATACCCGTGGCTTTTCTATTTGCAATACAAGGTGGTTTTATGCCCTCCTGATCACGCCTAACAGTACAGCTATAATAGCTATAACCAATAAAATGTGGATCAAGCCACCTCCAAACGGGTGAATAAACGCTCCAAACAGCCATCCAATAACCAGGATAACCGCGATGATGTACAATAAGCCTCTCATATTTGTAATGTTTTTAAGTAAATGTGTAATCACCTATACCAAAACCATTCCAAAAAAGGCTAACCAACAAAAAAACCCTTATTGCTAAGGGTTTCTTTATTGTTTTTAGTACTCGTCTTCGTTAAAAAAGAAGTCGTCTTTTGTCGGATAATCCGGCCAGATCTCTTCAATATTTTCGTAAGGCTCGCCATCATCTTCAAGTGCCTGAAGGTTTTCGATAACCTCTACAGGAGCGCCTGAACGGATAGCGTAATCAATTAATTCATCTTTTGTTGCGGGCCATGGTGCATCCTCAAGGTGCGATGCCAGTTCAAGTGTCCAATACATCGTTTTTATTTAATATTTATAATTATCGGTAAATTTTACGTTTTCGCAAAAGTATAACATTTTCAATTTGAAAATCAATATTTTTTTTCATTTTTCTTAACACGCGGTACCCACTGATTTTCAGGTATTTTATAATCATTTGCCAATTTGCGTGCCAGTGTGAACAGGTAATCGCTCAACCTGTTCAGATAAATATTCACTTTTTCATCAACTGTACTTTCTTCGGCAAGCTGCACGGTGATTCTTTCGGCCCGGCGGCAAACACATCTTGCAATATGGCAAAATGAAATTACATTATTACCGCCCGGCAAAATAAAATGCCGTAATTCGGGCAGGCTTTCGTTCATGGTGTCCATTTCGCTTTCCAGCAATTCCACATCCTCCAATTCCAGATCGGGTATAACCATTTTTGATTTTTCGGGATCGGCCGCCAGCGAGGCACCAATAGTAAACAACCTGTCCTGTATCTGCTTCAATACCTCCTTATCATGTGCATCAATATCCTGGTCGCCAATCAGCCCGATGTATGAGTTAAGCTCATCCACCGTACCGTAACTTTCAATCCGGATATGATGCTTGGGCACCCGGGTGCCTCCTATTAGTGAGGTTAACCCTTTATCGCCCGTTTTAGTATATATTTTCATGCTTAATTTAACAATAAATCACAACAATGCTTTTATCAAGTTCAAAATATCGCGCTTTAAGTCCAAAATTGTAAAACACATTCAACTTAAATCTTTAAACTTTCAACCTAACAAAATCTCACAATCAGCTAATTAAAACACCGTTAATTAAATCTTTTTTCGGGCATTGCTGTTATTCAAATCTATCATCTTAAATATCGCATTTCATAGCAATAGTGTATAATTTTTGCTAACGGAGTGTAATTTTAAAATGTTAGCTTAAACTTGCATTTGTAATATCATCAAACATATTTATCCGATACCTAATGAAATCGATCATATTATCATCCAAATTGCTTGCCATCTCCTTGTTTATACTACTATCAACAGGCTTTAGTTGCGGCGGCAGCAGCAAAAGCAATAGTAGCAGCGACAGCAGCAGCGCTTCGGTAAATAAACCCGCCGCTCCTAAGGTAAGCATGGCCAGTTTACTGAGCGAGCAACAGTTTAATGATCTGTTTCCGCAACGAGATAAGTTTTATACTTACGCTGCCTTTATTAAAGCTGCCGACGAGCTCGGGCTGATTAAAGTTAAAGTAACCCGCCGCGCCACCTCGGTTTACCAGCTGGTGCGTACCGATAAAAAAACGGGCAAAAGCGCCGTTGTGCGCCAGGATGTTGATTGGAACGAAGACTGGGCCAAAGCCAAACCCGGTAGCTCCTACACCATTGATTATGGTAATTTTTGTGCCGAATTTGCTGCAGATATCAATAAAAAGGAACTGGCCGCTTTTTTTGCCCATATAGCCCACGAAACCCGCCACGGTGTTAATGCCACTTATACCGATGGCCTGATGCTGATTCACGAAAGCAACACTACCCTGCCCTATATTAACGAAAACGACGAATACCCACCCGTTGCCGGCAAAAAGTACTACGGCCGCGGACCAATGCAGTTAAGTTACAACGGCAATTATGGCTATGCTTCGGATTGTATTTTGGGGGACGATAAGATCCTGCTTCAAAACCCCGAACTGGTTGAAAACGACCCGGTGATGGCTTTTAAAACCGCCATCTATTTCTGGATGACACCTCAAACGCACAAACCATCGGCACATGATGTGATGACCGGCAAATGGCAGCCCAATACCGAAGACAAAGCCGAAGGCCGCACACCAGGCTTTGGCATGACCATCAATATTGTGAATGGCGAGGTGGAGTGCAACAAAGGAGAAGACATGTATAACATGAACGACAGAATAGGTTTTTACCAGTTTTTTTTAAAGAAACTTGGCGTTACCGATGCGAACTGTGTGTGCTCTTGCGGTAAAATGAAACCTTATCATTATTGATAACCTTTTGATTTTTGTTGCTAAAAAGTTATTATTGTGTTAATATTTAACACTAAACTTTACCAAAGTGTCATCATTATTTGATACCGCGCAAATTCCATCACCTGTAACAGAAGTAGCCGACATACTTGTAACTCTTAAACAAGAGTTCAGGATTGAGCAAACCGGGCATATTGATTTTAACCTGGGTCAGTTCAGCGTGTTAAAAAATTACACCGATGTGCGCCTGCTGAGTTCGCACGCGGTAAAAAATAAAAATAACGATAGCTATATCCTTTTTACTGAAGCGCAGCCCAAACTTACCGATCATGGTAAAACCCAGCCTGTTGAACAGCACGTTTGGGCGCTGGCCTATTTAAAGCACGATTTTGGCCGGGTACTCATCAGACGCGAAACCCTTGTTGATAAGATCAAAGAACTCATCCACCCTGTTGAACTTGATTTTGCTGAAGACAAAGCTTTCAGTGATACTTTTTATATGCTAGTAAGCGACCGCCAAAAAGCAACCTCAGGTGCCGACCGTAATTTTCGTAACGTGGTGATGGATATCCGCCTGGATGATTTTGTGATTGAGATTGTTGAGCATACGCTTATTATCGGTAACACCAAACCACGCGGTGCTGAAAAAGCGCTGCATTTGGCCGAGTTTGTTTCGAGGCTTTGTACTACCTGTGATTAGCCCCGTAATAATATCATTATCCCCACCTACACCCTATGCGCAAATTAAACCTATTGCTTTTATTCATTTGCCTTATATTAAAAAGTTACGCGCAAACAGAAGCAGCTAAGTTTAAGCAAAGCTGGAAGAAGCAGATCCTCGGCACAACCGATATCAAACAGCAATTTGCTAATCACGATCTATCAAAACTATGGACAGTTACAGATAACCAATCAGTTTATGGTTTTATAGGCGATAACTATCAGCGTATAAGGATAAAATTCATTTCCATAAAAAAAGCCGGTGCTTTTACTTATGTTGTTACGGGCAAAACAAAAGTTAGGGATAACATTTGCAACTTTAAAGGCACTTTCACTATTGCTGATTTACGCAAATACCAGGGTACATCGTACGGGGTTGACAATAAATATAAAAACAAACTAAAAAACCAATATACCATTCTGGGAGATTATACCCTTACCGAAGACAGTACTCAAAAAAACACGGGGGTATTTAAGGGTATTTTTAAAACAGATTTTTATGTGGATAACAACAACAAAATACACTACGACGATATCGATATACACGCAGATGGCTTTACCAATAACGAATTTGTAGGCTCTTGGGCTCAATACACTACACAAAAAGCCAAACGATGTAACTGGGGCGATTATCGCATCCCCAACAGCGGAGATCTCGACGTTGGAGCCGGCGAATTCTCGGCCAATGAAAAATATATAAAGAATGGCTGGCTTGAAACTTACAATAAAAGTAAGCCGGCTACATCAAACAAACCTCCACTTGAGTGGTGGCAATAAGCAGGAAAACTATTCAACTATTACAGTTGGTAAAATATATTTCTGCATCATTTTATCAACCCACCGGGGGATAAAATTAAACAAGCACCTATTTTCCCTCTAACGAATCCGGAGCCTCTACGGCTCTCCTATCCACCGTTTGGATATTGGTATTCAAATAGTCCTTCTCAATCAAACCATCACGCATCCGTACAATACGGTGGGCATGAAGTGCAATGTCCTCCTCGTGCGTTACCAGGATAATAGTATTGCCTTTTGCGTGGATATCCTCAATAAGGCCCATAATTTCGATAGAGGTTTTGGTATCCAGGTTACCGGTTGGCTCATCGGCCAGGATAATGGATGGGTTATTGATCAGCGCCCTGGCCACCGCCACACGCTGCCTTTGCCCGCCCGAAAGCTCGTTTGGTTTATGATCCATACGATGACCCAAACCTACGTTCTTCAAGGCACCGGCCGCCCGTTCTGTACGTTTTTCCTTGGTTACACCGGCATAAACAAGCGGCAGGGCCACATTATCTAAAGCGGTATTACGGGGCAGCAGGTTAAATGTCTGGAAAACGAAACCAATTTCAGAGTTACGCACTTCGGCCAGCTGGCTATCCGTCATGCGGCTCACGTCGATGCCGTTAAGTACGTATTGCCCTTTGGTTGGCGTATCCAAACAGCCCAAAATATTCATGAGGGTTGATTTGCCCGAACCCGAAGGGCCCATCAGCGCCACAAACTCGCCTTTGTTAATAGATAGCGAAACTGATTTAAGTGCGTGGATCACCTCGGCACCTATTACATATTTACGCCCTATATCTTTAATAGTTATTAACGGTTTGGCAGTATTTATTGGCTCCATGAATTATTTTTTGGTTTGACTGCAAGAGGGGGTGGAATGTTACAGTTGGGAAGTCGAAAGTCTGAAGTTTTTAGTCAGAAGTTATTTTTAGTAGTGATGACTTAAGACTTTCGACTCCGGACTTAAGACTTAGAACCTACTTCTCAATAACTTTTGCTACCAAAAAGTAATCGGCATCATGCTTAGGGGCATTTTCCAAAGCTTCTTCGTGGGTAATTTCCTGTTTCACCACATCTTCGCGCAGCACATTGGCACCGGCGGTCATATACACAAGGGGTTCAACGCCGGTGGTATCCACTTCGTTAAGTTTGGCCATAAAATCGAGGATTTTACTCATATCCTGCATAGTTTCCTCTTTTTCGGCTTCGGTAAGTTCTAAACGGGCCAGGTGGGCTACTTTTTCAACTGTTTCTTTATCTATGGTCATGCCTGTTAATTACTATTCAAAAAATCTGGTAAACCCGGTTGAACGCGGCGCCCGTTTGAGGCGACATTTTTTGTGGGTTACGCACAAATATATTACAAATTACCGGTGTGATGCGGCATCGCATCAGAATTGATTATGCATAGGCCGAAACTGTGTTTCCTGTTTTTAGGTCGGCATTTATAATTTGATATACCTCATCGCGCAGGCTATCGGCATCATCTACGCTTAATGCAGATGTATCAATAGGTTTATGCACTTTAAATTTGCATATCCCCGGCTTGCTGCCGTACCGGATGCCGGTATCCCAAAGTATTTGCCAGGTATTGGCCGATGATACCGGGATAATAGGAATTTTAAGTTCGATAGCCAGCCTGAAGGGCCCGTTTTTAAACTCGCTAAGCTGCGGGGGATAATCATCGGCAATTTTTCCTTCAGGGAAAATAATGAGCGACATCCCTCCCTGCAATCTTTCGCCCGCTTTTTTAAATGCCCGGAATGACGACATTTTACTTTCCCTGTTTACCGGGATATCAACTGTACGAAAAAACAGACCGGTAACCAGTCCGTCTTCCAGCTCCTGCTTACCCATAAAACAACAATTGTTTTTTACCATAATGCTCATTCCCGAAATATCAAGATTGGAGGTATGGTTGGGGCAAATGATATAAGGCCTACTCCAGTCAATAGCCTGTTCATATTCAAACCTGTAAAATATGCCCACCAGGCCCGAGCTTACCCGTCCCAGCAAGCGTCGCACGCTATTCAGCCTGGGGTATCGCTCGGGTTTGCGCGAGAAATAATACAAAAAAGGCCACATCACAAAGTATCCAACGGCAACACTGGCCATATACAAATACACGTGCACTTTTTTCAATATCATTTTCATCTCCACCAAAAATATAAAAATTCCTTACTTTCGCCACACTATGGAGATTGTTGTTAGTGGTATCCGCTCGACCGGAAACTTACACTTAGGAAATTACTACGGGGCCTTGCAAAATTTTATAAAAATGCAGCATGAATACAACTGCTTTTTTTTTATTGCCGACCTCCACTCGTTAACTACCCACCCCACACCTGCCGATTTACATGGCAATGTAAAGCAGGTGCTGATAGAATATTTAGCCGCCGGCATCGACCCGGAAAAGGCTACCATCTACGTACAATCAGACGTACCTGAAGTAACTGAGCTGTATCTGTACTTAAATATGAACGCCTATTTGGGCGAGTTGGAACGCGCTACATCATTTAAAGATAAGGTACGCGCCAACCCCGAAAATGTGAACGCCGGCCTCCTTACCTACCCTGTATTGATGGCTGCCGACATCATCATTCATAAAGCCACCAAAGTACCTGTAGGCAAGGATCAGGAACAACACCTGGAGATGGCCCGCACCTTTGGCAACCGCTTTAACAGGCTGTACAACCACGATTATTTCCCCGAGCCTTATGCCTTTAGCTTTGGCGAGAGTTTGGTAAAAATTCCGGGATTGGACGGCAAGGGAAAAATGGGCAAATCGGAAGGTGAAGGTAATGCCATATTTTTGAGCGATACGCCCGAAGCAATCCGCAAAAAAGTGATGCGCGCCGTTACCGACAGCGGTCCGACAGTTGAAAACCAGGAAAAACCACAGGAAATTCAAAACCTTTTTGATTTGATGAAAGTGGTATCAACCCCGGATACTTTAACCCATTTTGATGAGGCTTACAACAAGATGGCCATCCGATACGGCGACCTAAAAAAACAGCTTGCCGAAGATATGATCCTGGCCACCGCCCCTATCCGCGACAGGATCAATGCCATCGCCAACGATGCCGATTACCTGCGCAAAGTAGCCGAAATGGGCGCCGATAAAGCCCGCGAAAGCGCTTCAAAAACAATCAGGGAAGTAAGAGAGATTATAGGGTTTAAAAAATTCTGATTCAGAATTTTCAGAATTAAAGAATTGACAGAATTTGAGCAGGTGCTTTTTTAATTCTGTTAATTCTGTAAATTAGGAAAATTCTGATTCAGACAACTAAAAAATATGCACTTAGCTATTGTAGGAAATATAGGCGCCGGAAAAACCACCCTTACCGAAATGCTGGCCCGCAACTACGGTTGGGACCCATTATATGAGGCTGTAGATAATAACCCTTACCTGGAGGATTTTTACAGCGACATGAAACGCTGGAGCTTTAACCTGCAGATTTACTTTTTAAACAGCCGCTACCGCCAGATCATCGATATCCAGAAAAGCGGTCGTAACATTATCCAGGACCGTACCATTTATGAGGATGCCTACATTTTTGCCGAAAACCTGCACGATATGGGCCTCATGACCACCCGCGATTACGAAAACTACGAGTCTATTTTCCAAAATATAACCGAGTTTATTAAACCGCCCGATCTGTTGGTTTACCTCAAGGCTTCGGTACCTACCCTGGTAAGTAATATCCAGCGCCGTGGCCGTGAGTATGAGATAGGCATCCGTTTAGATTATCTTTCAAAACTGAACGAGAAATACGATAAGTGGATCAACAACTACAAACTGGGCAAACTGCTGATATTGGATAAAGACAATCTTGATTTTGCCAATAACACCGAGGATATGGGTACTATTGTTAACCTGATTGAACGGGAAATTAACGGGTTGTTTTAAGACTTTAATTTTGAAAAAGCTTTTTGCGGTTATATTAATCCCTTTTTTTGGGGGATGCATTTCAATAAAAGTACTTGAGCTCAATGCTTTTAAAATATCCATTCCGTCTGATTGGAAATACATTAAACAACAGGGTATTGATTCATTTATAGGCATGCTGCAGGCGGGTAATGACACCCTTCATTTTGATTTTAGCATGAATGGATATGCCAATAGTCTAATATCAACCGAACAAGAGTACATTAAAAGGGAAGAATGGAAGCGTGGGCCATATTTTTTAAAGCCAGACATCACATATACAGCCGAATTTGATGTAAAGCCCGAGCGTGAACGCCAAATGAAAAAACTCGGCACAACAGATTCAACGAAAGTTCATGTAGAGGCAGATCCAAGCTATAAAACAAAAAGCGAGGTTAGCTTGCCCACAACAGATCAAAAGCTAAAGTATCCTAAAGCTGATTACATTGCTAAACTAACTTATAAGGATAGCAGTATTTTTGTGGCTATTGAAATTCCTCCGGAAATCAAAATGCACAATATCCAAATCGACAGCACAGATAGCTACATCATTAAAACAATATCGCCCAAAGTACCAGGAAAGGGGGATGACAGGAATTTATTTCCGTGGACGTTCATCAAACCTTACTTTTAATTTGTTGGGATATAATTTATCTCAACAAAATCAATCCTTAGCTTTACAGGCCTTTAAAACTATCGTAATAAAAACCAAATGAAGATATTAGGCATTATACCCGCCCGCTACGCGTCGTCACGTTTTCCAGGTAAACCAATGGTTGATATCGGTGGCAAAACCATGATACAACGCGTGTATGAGCAGGCAAAAAAATGCCAAAGCCTGAGCGAGGTTATTGTCGCCACGGATGATGACCGCATTTTTAACCATGTAATCGGTTTTGGCGGTGTGGCAGTAATGACCGGCGAAAATCACCAAAGCGGCACTGACCGCTGTGCCGAGGTTGCCCGCCTGCATCCGGATTATGATGTTATCATCAATATACAAGGTGATGAGCCTTTTATCGACCCTGAACAGATCACCAAATTAACGGCCTGCTTTAACGATACCGGCACCCAACTGGCCACATTAGTAAAACGTATTCTTACCGAGCAGGAGTTGCACAATACCAACTCGCCCAAGGTAGTGATTAATAGACTATCCGAGGCTGTTTACTTTTCACGTTCAACCCTGCCCCACATCCGCGGACAGGAACCTGAAAACTGGCTTGAATTTTATCCTTTTTTTAAACACATAGGTATTTACGGTTATCGTGCCGATGTTTTGCAGGAGGTTACCAAACTCCCTGTATCTCCCCTTGAAAAAGCCGAAAGCCTGGAACAGTTACGCTGGATAGACAACGGCTACCGCATAAAAGTTGCCGAAACCGAGTTGGATACGCATGCGGTGGATGTACCGGAAGATTTGGATAAGCTCAAATTCAACTTATAATTTCCCTAACCAGATAACGTTCTTTTTCGCCAACATTTTTGTTGCAACTATCCTGCCTTTAATCTCGTAAACCATTACTCATTACGCTTACAAAATGTGATTGATACCGGGTTAAACTATTGAAACATAGCACAACCATTAATAATTAAGTTTATTTACACAAACAACAAAACGCTTGATACTTTCGTAGTTTAATCAACTATTGCTTTTTAATTTATTAACTTCACGCAAAGCACCGCCCCCTGCTATAAACCTGATTGTTATGAGAATACGGCAGCACCATTTTAAAAATGAAGGTTGGATAAACTATTTTTCCGAGCCGGGGTTCAGTGCCGAAAAGTGCCGGCTGGTACTTGCATTCGGAGCACCTCAACTGATTATTGATCCGGCAATTTACAATCATCTTAAAAATACTTATCCTGCGGCCGATATCGTTTTTTCGTCTACATCAGGCGAGATCATAGGCAGCGATGTTTATGATGATTCGATAGTGGTTACTGCTGTTGAGTTTGAGGAATCATCCATCGCCTGCACATCAACACATGTAAACGAGCAGGCAGACAGCGCCGAAACAGGTGCTTTCCTGATGTCGCAACTGGAAAAAGAGGGCTTGAAATGCGTGTTCATTATTTCCGATGGTACTTTTATTAACGGCAGCGAGTTGGTTGACGGCTTTAACCGCGACAACCCGGGCAAAGTGCCGGTAACGGGCGGTTTGGCGGGCGACGCGGCGAGATTTAGCAGCACCTTTACCAGCCTAAACGCGGTACCTTCACAGGGCAATGTAATTGCAATCGGTTTTTATGGTGATAAGCTGCGTATCAACCATGGCTCGAGCGGGGGCTGGGAAGAGTTTGGACCTCAGCGCACCATCACCCGGTCGGTAAAAAATGTTTTGTTTGAAATTGATGGCAAAAGCGCCCTCGATCTGTATAAAGAATACCTGGGCGAGTATGCAGCCGAATTGCCTGGCTCGGCCTTGCTTTTTCCGCTTTCGTTAAGTATTGAGGGAAGCGATAAAAAGCTGGTACGCACCATACTAAGTGTTAATGAAGACGAAAAATCAATGACCTTTGCAGGCAACCTGCCCGAGGGAAGCAAAGTACGCCTGATGAAAGCCAATTTTGAAAAATTGATCAACGCTTCCTCAACAGCCGCCACCGATTCGATCAATAGCCCCGAACAGGCCGATTTAGCCATACTTGTGAGCTGTGTTGGCCGCAAACTGGTGCTTAATGATCGTACCGATGAAGAACTTGTGGCCGCTAAAAGTATTTTTGGCGATAAAACATCCATGGCGGGTTTTTATTCGTATGGAGAACTATCCCCCCTAAACAAGGGTTCCAACTGCGAGTTGCACAACCAAACCATGACCATTACCACCTTTACCGAGATATAGATATAGTTTTATGGAGTACCATTACCTGTTAGATAAGCAGATTAAAAAAATGCTCCCGGCGCAATACCTGGAGGATGAGGCTATTTTGCAGTTTTTGGGTGCCATAAACGGTAGTTTTAAAAATTTCGACAAGTCGATAAAACTGGCCGATCACGCTTTTAATATAAGCGAGCGGGAATACGTTACAGTAACCGACAACCTGAGGCAGCAAAACGAGATCAAACAACGTTCGATATCACAATTAAAGGATGCCATTAAGGCGCTGAGCCCGGATACTGAATTAAACATTTCTGATTCGGGCGATGATCTGATCCATATCATCAGCTTTTTACAGGAGCTGATTACCAAGGCTAAAGCGCTGGAAATTGAGTTGATCCACTCGAAAGACCTTGCCGAAAAGGCGGCTATGGCCAAATCGCAGTTTTTGAGTGTGATGAGCCACGAGATCCGCACACCGATGAACGCGGTGATCGGTTTTACGCATTTACTGATCCACCAGGATCCGCGGCCCGACCAGATGGAATTCCTCAACTTCCTCAAATTTTCGGCCGAGAACCTGTTGGTGCTCATTAATGATATCCTGGATTTCAGCAAAATAGAGGCCGGTAAAGTAGAATTTGAAAATGTGGATTTCAGCCTAACCGATCTCATCAAAAACATCCGCCTGGCGCTGCTTCAAAAAGCTAACGAAAAAAACATCCAGATAAAACTGATGATGGATCAGGACCTGCCCAATGCCATCATTGGTGATCCGGTGCGTCTTGGCCAGATCCTGACCAACCTGATAAGCAATGCTGTTAAATTTACCCACCAGGGCAAGGTAACCATAACAGCTACCCTTGCGGAAAGTAAAAAAGGTGAAGCAACAATTGATTTTGAGATTGCTGATACCGGTATAGGCATCACTCCTGATAAAATTGAAAGCATATTTGAAAGCTTTACCCAGGCAAGTTCTGATACCACACGCAAATACGGAGGCAGCGGGCTTGGCTTAACCATCACTAAAAAGCTGCTGCTGTTATTAGGCAGCGATATTACAGTTGAGAGCGAGTACGGTAAAGGCTCGGTATTTAAGTTCAACCTTACTTTTAAAACCAGCCGCCGGCAACTTAACAGGCATAACGATAACGAAGAATTTTACGCCTTAAAAAGCCTGAAAGGCACCCGCCTGCTTATTGCCGAAGACAACCAGATCAATGTGATACTGGCCAAGCAGTTTATGAAACAGTGGGATGTAGAATGCGATGTTGCAGAAAATGGCGAAATAGCCCTCACCCTTGTGCAAACCCGCGATTATGATATGGTACTGATGGACCTGCAAATGCCCGAAATGGACGGCTACCAAACCACCCGCGCCATCCGCGAACTACCCGGCGAGCAATATAAAACCCTTCCTATCATAGCGCTAACCGCCTCCGCTATGCTGGATATTCAGGATATGGCTTTTACCGTGGGGATGAATGATTATGTGAGCAAGCCCTTTAACCCGAATGAGCTGCACCGAAAGATTGATTTGTATAGCAGGCAGCGTGAAAGGGTTTAAGTTCAGTTTGCAGTTAGAAGTATGCAGTTTGCAGTAATTTTATTTTGATGTTTGAAGCCTCTGATTTCGTATAGCTGTCAGCGATAATCCATTTGCTAAAATATACTGTACTGCCAGCGCATCCACACAACAAACTAACAATCAAAAAATTACATTCCGCATAAAATTAACAGTCCCTTTTTTCTCAACAGATGTGGTGAACCCTGAAAATTTTCGTACTTTTGTATCCCGTACAGAAACAATTGGTCGCGGCATAAAAGCCCGGTCATTTTTAAAAAAATCATGACTAAATATATTTTTGTTACGGGCGGTGTTACCTCATCGTTAGGAAAAGGTATTATCTCTGCTTCATTAGCCAAACTACTTCAGGCGCGCGGTTATCGTGTAACCATTCAAAAGTTCGACCCTTATATCAATATCGATCCGGGAACATTGAACCCTTACGAGCACGGCGAATGCTATGTTACCGAAGATGGTGCCGAAACCGATCTTGACCTTGGCCATTACGAGCGTTTTTTGAATACCCCTACTTCAAAAGCCAATAACATTACCACCGGTCGCATTTACCAAAACGTAATTAACAAAGAGCGTGAGGGTGCTTTTTTAGGAAAAACTGTACAGGTGGTGCCCCACATTACCGATGAAATAAAAAGAAACTTCCGCATTTTGGGCGAAAGCGGCGATTACGATATCGTAATTACCGAGTTAGGCGGTACCGTAGGCGATATCGAGTCATTACCATATATTGAGGCTGTAAGGCAGTTTCGCTGGGAGATTGGCTCGGCCAATTCACTGGTTATCCATTTAACATTGGTACCTTTCCTGGCTGCAGCCGGCGAGTTAAAAACCAAACCAACCCAGCACTCGGTTAAAATGCTGTTAGAATACGGTATTCAGCCCGATGTGTTGGTTTGCCGTACCGAGCATCACCTCACCAACGATATCCGCAAAAAAATTGCCCTGTTCTGTAACGTAAATATCAACGCGGTTATCGAATCGATAGATGCTCCAAGTATTTATGACGTACCCCTGCTGATGCTGAAAGAACAGCTGGATAAAACCGTGTTAACCAAACTAAAGCTTCCGCATAAAAACGAGCCTGATCTGGAAAGCTGGAAGGACTTTTTGGGCAGGTTGAAAAACCCAACTGCCGATGTACGCATAGCTTTGGTTGGTAAATATGTTGAATTGCCTGATGCTTACAAATCAATAACAGAAGCCTTTATTCACGCCGGCGCCAAGCAGGAGTGTAAAGTAAGGGTTGAATACATCCCATCAGAACAATTAACGCCCGAAAATGCGGTTGAAAAACTGAAAGGCATGCACGGTGTGCTGGTTGCCCCGGGCTTTGGCGAGCGTGGGTTTGAAGGCAAAATTCAGGCTATCCGCCACGTACGCGAAAACAATATTCCGTTCTTCGGCATCTGTTTAGGCATGCAATGCGCAGTAGTTGAATTTGGCCGCCATGTGTTAGGCTTTGAAAACGCCAACAGCACCGAAATGAACCCCGATACCCCCTACCCTGTTATCGGCATGATGGAGGAGCAGAAAAACATTACCCATAAGGGTGGCACCATGCGTTTGGGCGCTTACCCTTGCGATATTAAAAAAGGATCAAAAGCGGCTATGATCTACGGAAAACCACATATTTCTGAACGTCACCGCCACCGTTACGAGTTTAATAATGATTATTTAAAACAATACGAGGCCGCAGGCCTCACCCCATCCGGCATAAATCCTGATAACGGCCTGGTGGAGATTGTTGAGTTAAAAAATCACCCGTTTTTTGTCGGTTCGCAATTTCATCCCGAATTAAAATCAACAGTTGCTAATCCGCACCCACTTTTTATTAACTTTGTCGCCGCTTCGCTGGCTTATGCCCGCAAAAAATAAGTAATTGTACGATAATTAGATAATGGATAGAAATACGTTTACAGGATTATTCCTGATCATGGCGATCATAGCCGGCTCGATATACTTTTTAAAGCCATCAGAAGCCGACCTTAAAAAAGAGCGCGAAGTACAGCACCAGGATTCACTGAAAAAAGCGGGATTGGCCAAAACTACTGCTGCCAATAAAACTACCGCTAACTTTGATACTGCCAAAACTGCTAAAGTTGATTCGGCCTTGTTAAAAATGCCTTTTGGTGCCGCTTCGGTTGGCAAGCAGGAGTTTGTTACCATCCAAAATAAAGAGTTGCTTGTTAAATTAAGCACACAAGGTGGTAAAGTAGCATCGGTTGAATTAAAGAACTATAAAACCTTTGATAAAAAACCACTGATACTATTTGATGGCGATAAAAATCAGTTTGGTTTAAAATTTGCCGCCGGTGTTGCCAACATCAATACCAATAATTACTTTTTCACCCCAAGTGTAAAAGAGCTTAATGTAGCCGAAAAAGATTCGGGCTCGGTAACGCTGCGTTTAAGCTACAGCCCTACCCAGTATATTGATTATGTATATACCCTGAAAGGTGAAGGCTTTAAACTTGGCTTAACCATTAAACCTACTGGTTTGGATGCTGTAATTGCCAATAGCAGCGCTTTGAACCTTAACTGGGCAGCCAGCCTGCACAAACAGGAAAAGGACATGAAGCAGGAGCGCCAGTACTCAACCGTGTATTATTACAATACCGATGGCGATGTTGACTACCTGAGCGAAGGCAAAGACGATCAAAAAAGCATTAGCGATAAAAAAATGAACTGGGTTGCCTTCAAGCAACACTTCTTCTCCAATGTACTGATAGCTAAAAACAGTATTGCTAAAACTGATATTTCTGTCGCCACCGATGTAAATGATACTACCGATGTAAAACAAATGAAAGCCGACCTATCGCTTACCCGCGGTGCCGACGGTACTTTCCCTTTAGAGTTTTACTTTGGCCCTAACCGGTTCAATACATTAAAAGATCAGGGGCATGACCTGGATAAACTGGTTAACTTGGGCCCGGGTCCGTTAAAATACATTAACCGTTTTGCCACCTTGCCGATATTTAACCTGCTTAACAAATTTAACTGGAACTACGGCCTGATCATTTTAGTGCTGACCGTGTTATTAAAGCTGGTATTATCGCCGCTTACTTACAAATCATACCTATCGATGGCTAAAATGCGTGTATTGAAGCCCGAGATGGATGAGATCAAAGCCAAAGTTGGTGAGGATAACCCTACCCTGTTGCAACAGGAGTACCTGAAGCTTTACAAAAAAGCAGGTGTTAACCCATTGGGCGGTTGTTTGCCGTTGGTTATCCAAATGCCTATTGTTATCGCATTCTTTAAGTTTTTCCCAAGCTTATTTGAGTTAAGGGGACAAAGTTTTTTATGGATGCATGACCTTTCAACCTACGATTCGGTTATTAAATTCGCACCTATTAGCCTTATAGGCGGTGTTGATCACATCAGTTTGATGTGTTTACTGATGACCATCTCAACACTGATCTACACTTACTTCAATAACCAAATCTCGGGTGCTACCGGGCAAATGAAATATATAGGTTACATTACACCTCTTATTTTCCTTTTCACCCTTAACAGCTACCCATCAGGCTTAAACTATTATTACTTTTTGGCCAACATGTTCACCTTTTTACAGCAATACCTGATTAAGTTTATGGTTGATGATAAAAAGATCCATGCCCAGATCCAGGAAAACAAAAAGAAACCTGAAGATACTAAAAAGAAAAAATCGGGTTTCAGCGCCAAAATGGAAGAGATGATGAGGCAGCAACAACAGGTGCAGGCTAAGAATAAGAAGTCTTAAGTCGGAAGTCCGGAGTCGGAAGTTTTTGTCCGAAAGTCGGAAAGACCGCAAGTCCGAAAGATATGAAGCCCTTGGGAATTAGTTCCAGGGGCTTTTTCTTTGCTTGCTTTAACAAGCCGTTTCGCAAAAAACTTTCGGACTTACGGACCGTGGACTTCCGGACTTATTTTTTAAAACAGCTAAAATAATTAGCAAAATTGTATTACATTTGAAATAATGTATGCAATTGTCGATATCGAAACCACCGGGGGGCATGCCAGTGCAAATGGTATTACCGAGATAGCTATTTGCATACACGATGGTAAAAAGGTTGTAAAGCGTTTTGAGTCGCTGATTAATCCGCAGCGCGACATTCCTATTTATATCAGCGCTTTAACCGGCATCACTAATGAGATGGTTAAGGATGCTCCTGTTTTTGAGGATGTGGCAGCCGATATTTACCACCTCATTCACGGAAAAATATTTGTTGCCCACAATGTAAATTTCGATTTTTCTTTTGTGCGATATCACATGGCTGCTGCCGGATATGATCTGCAAAGCAATAAACTGTGCACCGTTAGGTTAGGGCGTAAAATAATGCCGGGACTGCCATCATACAGCCTGGGCAGGCTATGCAAACATTTAGGTATCGATAATCAGGCACGCCACCGGGCCATGGGCGATGCCGAAGCCACCGCCGAACTCTTTACTTTATTATTAAATAGCGATACCGAAAATCATATCAAACAATCGCTGAAACAAGGTTCGAAAGACCAGGTATTACCGCCCAACCTCTCCAAAAAAGATCTCGACCAACTGCCCTACACACCCGGCGTGTACTACTTTCACGATCAGAAAGGCAAGGTGATATACGTTGGCAAAGCTAAAAACATAAAAAAACGGGTAAGCAGCCATTTTACGGGTAATAATCCCGGTTTTCAGCGGCAGGAATTTTTGAAAAATATTTACCAGATCAGCCACCAGGTTTGTGGTACCGAGTTGATTGCTTTTGTATTGGAAGCTATTGAAATTAAGCGCCTGTGGCCAAAGTATAACCGATCATTAAAACGGTTTGAGAATGCGTTTTGCCTGTATGCGTTCGAAGATCAGCGCGGCTACATCCGCCTGGCGGTTGATAAATACCGCAAATACAGCGATCCGATATATACCTGCAACTCCCTGCTTGATGGTTATAATTTATTAAATAAGCTAATTGAAGCTTTTGATCTTTGCCCTAAACTTTGCTTTATACAAAAAAACAATGATGTATGCAGCAGCAGTTTGGGAAGCACCTGCGCCTGCGAAGGTGTAGAAAGCACCGATAACTATAATCAGCGGGTAAATAACGCTATCAATCAGCTTAAACAGGCCTTACCAACCTACGCCATCCGCGATGAAGGCCGTACCGGCGATGAGCATAGCTGTATTTTGGTAGAGAAAGGACAGTTTTATGGTATGGGCTATATCTCACATTATTTTGACGCCGATAATGTACAGCAGCTTAAAAATCACCTTACCCCTTACCCCGGAAACGATTACATCAAAAATATTATAGCCACCTACGCTTCTAAAAATCCCGAGCGGATGGTAGTGTTCGGGTGATGTTGGTTGTCTGAATCAGAATTTTCAGAATTTAATAATTAACAGAATAAGAGAAGTTGCTTCCGGAGATTCTCTTACGCGTAAATTTGCCGACACACCATATTATAAACTTATTCATCAATAATTATCCTTAAAGTTAAATCCAATCAACACAATATCCATTTTAGCTGGTTATGCTTATATCATTTACCAATAAAAACTAAAAATAATGGATAGCATTAATCAACAACAGCCCGAGGATAACATGAAGGATTTGAACGGTCCGGAGGCTATGGATAAGATCAAAGAGCTGGCAAAAAGCTCTAAAAGTTGCTTCTTTGTAAGCAATATCAAAACCGGCGTTCCGGCTTCGGTAAGGCCGATGTCGGCACAAAAAATTGATGATGAAGGCAACTTCTGGTTCCTGAGTGCAAACGATAGCCATAAAAATGCAGAATTGGCAACAGATCCCTTCGTACACCTGCTTTTTCAGGGTTCTGCCTACTCTGATTTTCTGAATATTTATGGTATAGCCACAGTTACTGAAGACAAGGAAAAGATTAAAGAACTATGGGAACCAACCTTAAAAGTATGGTTTACCGAAGGGATAGATGATCCGCGCATCAGCGTGATCAAAGTTGAGCCTACTGAAGGATATTACTGGGATAACAAGCACGGCAATGCGGTTGCCTTTGTAAAACAGCTGGTAGGCGCTGCTATCGGCAAAACTATTGATGATTCGGTTGAGGGGAAACTGGAAGTCTGAATCAGAATTTTCAGAATGAAAGAATTAACAGAATAGAACGGGGAAAGGCTTGAGCGTAACATCAAGCCTTTTTTATTTCAACTGTTGTTCCCCCTTCAGGGGGTTAGGGGGCTAAATACTTCCCAAACCATTCAATATATCGCTGCAACCTATCTACCTGGTAACTTGGTACGGTAATACCATGATATTGACCGGGATACAATACCATCTGCGTAGGCACGCCCTGCGACCTCAACGCCTCATACATTTGCTCACCACCACCCGTTGGCACATTAAAATCTTTCAGGCCCGACATAAATTGTGTTGGCGTTTTAATTTTATCGGCATGAAAAAAGGGATAGGATAATTTGATATACTTATCAGCATTTTTCCAGGGCGCGCCAAGCTCGTTATCGTATTGTACTACCCATTGGTCGGAGCCGTAAATTGCTAATTGCAAGGCACTTCCGGCACCGCTTGATGCCGCTTTGAAGCGGGGATCTGTGGCTATGGTATAATCGGTAAGGATGCCGCCGTAGCTCCAGCCGCCAATACCGAGGCGGTCTTTATCGGCAACGCCCAGCTTTACCAGCTCATCCACGGCACCCAGTAAGTCCTTTACTTCTTTATTGCCCCAATCGGCATAAATGGCTTTGGTGTACTCAATACCACGCCCTGTACTGCCCCGGTAATTAACTGCTGCTACAGCAAAACCGGCACAGGCTAAGGTTTGCCTGATCTCATCAAAATCAAATTCGTCCTGATCAGTCGGACCGCCGTGGATATAAAGTATGAATGGCATCTTTTTGGTCACTATACTATCCGGTGTATATAAAATACCCGATACCAGCGTACCATCGCTGCTAAATGACTGGAAACCTTTTACATGTGCCAGTTTAACCGTACTCAACCACTTGTCCTGGTGAAAACTTAGCCTGCGGATTTTCCCATTTTCAATAGCCACCAACTCGTGCGGCATATAAGGTGTTGTCATTTTACCAACCCAAATGCCTGCTGATGAGCCCATCAGATCTGAAAAACTACATTCGGCGCCTTTATAAACAGTGAAAGATTTGCGGGTTAGCAGGTTATACCGGTTGATATAGCGAATCCGATCGCTACTTACCAGGTATTCCAGATCCTTACCATCGCGGCTCCAGGCAATATTGCTTACCGGGCGATCGAGTTGATCTGTAAGCAGTTTGTTGTTTTTACCATCGGCATCCATCAGGCATAATACATCATGCTGATAAATAAAATAATCGGCATCACTGGTTGAGCGCAGGTAGGCTATTTTCTTACCATCCGGGCTCCACAGCGGGTTAATATCATGTCCGGTAAAGGTGGTAAGTTGGGTTTCTGCGGCACCGGCTTTGGCTTCTATGGTAAAAATATCGGTGTTTTCATTCCGGTCGGGATCGGAGGTATGGTTACTTACATAAGCTATCAGCTTACCGTCGGGGCTCCATTGCGGCGAGCTATCATCCATATGGCCGCGCGTTAGCGTATCCAGCTTTTTGGTTGCAATATCATACAAATATAAATGCGAATACCGGTGTTGCAGGTATCCTTCAATATCCTGCTTAAAATGATAACGGTCTATTTTAATAGGCGGAATGGTTTTCGGTTCCTCTTCACCTTTATTTTCAGGATCCTTGATAATAAGCGCCAGCCGTTTGCTATCAGGCGACCATTCGTATTCTTCCAATTCGCCCTTAATATCAGTTAGTTTATGCCCCTCTCCCCCTCTGCGGTCCATCAGCCAAACCTGTCCGGCGGTTTTTGAATCTCTTTCTGATAAATAGGATACGTATTTACCATCCGGGCTCCATTTGGGTGTAGAGGCCGGTTCATCGCCATATGTAAGCTGAATGGATTGTTTTCCGTCAAAACTCTGCATCCAGAGGTGTGATACGCGATTATCTTTTGCTGTATCAACTTCCGATAGCTCGTATACAATCCACTTGCCGTCGGGCGAAAGCCGTGGTGACATCAATGTTGGCTGTTTATATAAGTCGGAAGGCTTTAGCGGATGTTTTATATTTTGGGCAGAGGCAAAACTGAATAAGCAAACCGCCCAAATTAAAAGTATATGTTTATGCATAGGAAACCTCAAATCGGACGGAAAATTACTAATTAAACCTGTTCGATGGGGTTGCGATTGCATCTCTTTACAATAAACCTACTTTTTTAAATACTTATCATACCACTCCACATAACGCTGCAACCTGTCAACCTGGTAACTCGGCTTTGTTAAACCATGGAACTGGTTTGGATACAAAATCAATTCGGTAGGGATATTTTGCGAGCGCAGTGCCTCATACATTTGCTCACTGCCAATGGTTGGCACATTAAAATCCTTCAGGCCCGACATAAACAGTACCGGCGTTTTTATTTTATCGGCATGGAAAAACGGGTAAGATAACTGGATCCATTTATCGGCTGTTTTCCATGGCGCGCCTAACTCGTTTTCGTACTGCAAAACATACTGGTCGCTGCCATAAACCGATAGCTGCAGTGCGCTGCCTGCGCCGCTGGCCGCAGCTTTAAACCTCGTATCTGATGCGATGGTATAATCGGTAAGGATGCCGCCATAACTCCAGCCGCCAATGCCCAGTTTATCAGGATCGGCGATGCCTAATTTTTCTAACTGATCAACAGCACCCAATAGGTCTTTTACCTCTTTGTTTCCCCAATCGGCATAAATAGCTTTGCAGTAATCCAATCCCCGGCCGTTACTGCCACGATAATTTACGGCAGCCACAGCATAACCTGCCGCTGCCAGCGTTTGGCGCGTGGCATCAAAGCCAAACTCGTCCTGCCCAACCGGCCCGCCGTGGATAAATAATATCAGGGGGTATTTTTTATTCTGAACGCTATCTGGTGTATAAACAATCCCCGATACCTTTGTACCATCGTTACTGGTTGATTCAAAACCTTTGGCATAAGCCAGTTGAACCGTATTCAACCAGTTTTGATGGTGAAAAGTTAAGCGGCGGAGCCTTTTATCCTCCAAAGCAAACAGCTCGGCAGGTGTGTACGGATCTGTTTTTTGTACTACCCAATTGCCTGATTGGTTGGTATTAATATCATTAAACACATAATCGCCTTTATTTAGGGTAGTAATTTTTCCGTTACCAACGTTAATATTTGCCAGGTAGCGGGTACGGTCGTCGGTTACAATAAACACCATGTTCTTGCTGTCTTTAGTCCAGGTTTGTGCACTAACCGGCCTGTCGAGCGATAGGGTGAGCGGTTTACTGTTTTGGCCCACTACGTCCATCACACATAAAACATTCTGATCGTACATCATATAATCAGCATCGCTTGTGCTGCGTAAATAAGAAATAAACCTGCCATCCGGGCTCCATTGGGGGGTGGCATCGCGCCCTTTCCAGGTGGTAAGCTGGAGCATGCTGGCGCCGGCCCGGGCATCAATAGTGAAAATATCGGTGTTTTGGTTTTTATCAGGGTCGATACAGCGGTTACTTACAAAAGCAATGGTCTTACTATCCGGCGACCATACCGGCGAGCGCTCGTCTTTATCGCCACGGGTTAATGTATCCAGTTTTTTGGTGGCAACGTCAAACAGATACAAATGATCGTGCAGGTGCTGCAGATAACCTTCAATATCCTGTTTAAAATGATAGCGATCAATCACAATGGGTTTTGGCGTTTTAGGTTCTTCCTTGCCTTTATTTTCCGGATCGCCTATTACCAGTACAATCCGTTTACCGTCCGGGCTCCAGGCGTAATCGCTCAGGTTGCCTTTTATGTTGGTGAGTTTGGCCCCCTCGCCACCTCTGCGGTCGATAAGCCATATTTGTGCCCCTGTTTTTGAATCGCGCGAGGAGAGGAAGGATAAATATTTGCCATCCGGGCTCCAACGTGGTGACGATGCGGCTTCATCGCCATGCGTCAACTCAAGCGACTCCTTGCCATCATAGCTTTGCATCCATAAATGCGATACTCTTCTATCCTTCGCGGTATCCACTTCAGATACACTGTAGGCCAGCCACTTGCCATCCGGAGAGAGTTGCGGATCGCTTACTGTGGGTATGCGGTAAACATCGGCAGGTTTTAAGGATTTTTTTTCCTGTGCGGATGCAGGTAAGTGTAAAACGGCAGTTAGCGTAACGACAGTGAGTAAAACGCGCTTCATAAATTTAGATGTGTACTATGAAGCATGTAAGTTAGTAAAAGAACCTTGATTTTGCAGGTTTGCGGATTTGTGTGGATAATATTACAAAAGTTTGGCATATTTTAATTGAGCCCGGCCCGTTACCAAACGCTCTACATCAAACCGATTACATAATCATACCATGATAAAAACTTAACAGAAATACAAACAACTTTGCCGCATTATTTATGCCGGTTAGCCCCTGTTTGACGGAGCCGGCTACATGCTACCTATGAAAAAAAAATTATCAGCAGTACTACTTGCCCTGTTTATGGTAACCGGGCATCTTATGGCTCAAACAGCCAAACATGTTATATTTATTACCATTGATGGCTTCCGGCCCGATTTTTACCTCGACAATGAATGGCAAACCCCCAATTTGCGTGCGTTGATGAAAGACGGAGCTTATGCCAAAGGTGTAAACAGTGTATTCCCTTCCATGACCTATCCATCGCACACTACAATTGTCACAGGCGTACAGCCTGCGAAGCATGGTGTATTTTACAACAATATTTTCACACCCGACGGCGCACCACAACAACCTTACTGGCAGGATAGCTCGATCCACGCTCCCACCATATGGAAAGCGGCTAAGGCCAAAGGCATGACCGTGGCTTCACTTTACTGGCCCGTATCTGCCAATGCACCTGTGGATTATAACATTCCCGACATAGGTGGCCTGGGCGACGGAATTCGTGAACAATATTCTCTGCCACAAGGTTTTTACGCTGAGGTAAAAAAAGAAGTATTTGGAGGCGTGGATAAAATAGATGCAGGAAAAAATCAGAACATTGCCAGGATTGCGGCTTATGTAATTAAAAAAAGCAAGCCTGAGTTGATGACTATCCACGTATTTTCGGTAGATGGTGCTGAACATGCCGCTGGGCGTTATGGAACACGGGTGCAGGACGCAGTAGCAGATGCAGATGCTGCAGTAGGGATTATTGTTGATGCCCTGAAAGAGGCCGGAATCTGGGAAAACACCGTATTATTAATAGGCGGCGACCACGGATTTTATGATGTAAAAAAATCTATCTCGCCCAATGTATGGCTCAAAGAGGCAGGCCTAATCACTAACCTGGCCACCGGTGAGTGGAAAGCTCAATTCAACACCGTCGGCGGATCGGCTTATTTGTATTTGAAAGATCCGGCTGATAAAGCAACAGCCAATAAGGTAAAAGCACTGCTTGAAGCACAACCCGATAGCGTAAAACAATATTATCGCATCATCAGTAAAAAACAACTGGATAAAGGCGGCTATAACCCAAATGTGGCTTTTGCACTTACAGCAGAGCATGATGCTTCATTTAGCGCAGCTAACACGGGCAATGCGATAAAACCCGGCAAAGGAGGCACACATGGCCATTTTCCTGATACAAAAAATATCCGTACCGGTTTTATAGCTCATGGTCCGGGTATTCGCAAAGGTACTGTAATAGAAGAGATGAACCTGCGTGATATGACGCCGATAATGGTGAAACTGCTGGGAATTTCATTTCCAAAAGTGGATGGAAAAATACCGGCAGGATTATTAGAATAAACCTTGATTTTTAGGATTTGAGGATGATCATGATAAGGTGAATTTTATCTATCAAGTACATCCTCAAATCCTAAAAATCATGGTTCTAAATTACCCCAGCCTTTTCCAACTCTGCCTGCATCTGCTGCTGCAAACTCAATGCCTCCGCCCTTGCAACCTCGGCAAAATCTTCGCCATTGCTTGCATAAAGTATCGAGCGTGATGAGTTCACCAGCAGCCCGCAATCTTTAGTAATACCATACTTACACACATCCTCTAAACTTCCGCCCTGTGCGCCCACGCCCGGCACCAATAAAAAGTTATCCGGCGCATATTGGCGGATGTTGGTAAACTCGGTGCTCTTTGTGGCCCCTACTACATACATAATTCTATCGGCACCAGCCCAGGTATTGGCTTTTTTTATTACGGTTTCGTACAGAAAATCATCGCCTGTTTGCAGGTACTGAAAATCCTTGCTTCCTACCGATGAGGTTAAAGCTAAAATAATAACCCATTTACCTTCATAAGCCAAATAAGGCGTTACACTGTCATTACCCATATAAGGAGTGATGGTAATGGCGTCAAAGCTCATTCCGCCCGATTGTTCATCAAAAAAAGCGCGGGCGTATTTATCAGATGTATTGCCGATATCGCCGCGTTTGGCATCAATAATGTTCAGGCAATCTTTGGGCAGATATTTGTAGGTATCAATTAAAGCCTGCAAACCTTTTATGCCGTAAGCTTCGTAAAAAGCAGCATTAGGTTTGTAGGCCACGCACAAATCTTTAGTGGCATCTATAATACGCTTATTGAACTCGAATATCGGGTCGGGGTATGATTTTAAAAATTCGGGGATTTTATTGATATCCGGATCAAGTCCTACACATAAAAACGATTTCTTTTTTTTGATCTGTTCAATTAACTCCTTGCGCAACATCATATACTGTTGAATAATATTTTAAATGTCAAAAAAACTAAAAATTTGGCTTATACGTTATGCTATCACAGATATTTATTTTTAATAATTTGATTTTAAGAAATAATTGTTTACACTTGCATCGTTTTCCAATGAATTTTTCTTGCACTAAAGAAACAATTTAAATCACCACGCTTTTTATTATCATCATCACATAATACTGGCACGGGTTTGGATGTTTACTGAAAACAGGTTTCAAGATCAATTTCTTTCAATTATTGCCTTATGCACTTTGCGCATACTAAGCTTTAACACTTGCTTGGAAATTTACCATTTGAGAAAAGATACAATAAAAAATCCCTTTTGAACTATAATTCATATCATGTCTGATAAAATTGAATTGAACGATAAACTCGTTTCGGAGTTACGCGAAATTGCCAAAAATTTAGGTATCGCCGAGGCCGACGAACTGCGCAAAGCCCAGCTTATTGCCCGCATTACAGAACAACAACAACTAATTGAGGCCGCCCGGGCCCAGCAAAATATAGTTGAAGCAGCATATACCCCTACGCCTGCTCCGGGCGAAGCACCTGCCGAAACAGCCGACAAACCCCGCAAAAGAACCCGGGTTATAAAAACCAAAGAAACATCATCAAAACCACGCGTTGAAGTACCATTGGATGATACCAATTTATTTGATACGCAGGAGGATGAGCCGGTACAGGAAGAAACTGAAAATGAAGCACCTGTAGTTGCCGCCGAAACAGAAACACCACAGCCCGGTGAGGCAGCACCTGTAAAAATGGAAGAATTGGTTTCGGAAGCCCGTACGCAAAAATTTGAAAGAAGGGTAAATCCGAACAATCAAAATCAACAAAAAGCCCAGGAACCACCTATTAACCTTGATTTTGATAATGTTATCATCAACGAAGGCGTTTTGGAAATTATGCCTGATGGTTATGGTTTCCTCCGTTCGTCTGATTATAACTACCTTACCTCTCCCGATGATATTTACGTATCGCAATCGCAGATTAAACTGTTCGGTTTAAAAACCGGTGATACTGTGCGCGGCAGTATCCGCCCGCCAAAAGAAGGCGAAAAATATTTCCCGCTGGTACGTGTTGAAGCCATTAACGGCCGCATTCCTGCCGAAGTGCGCGACCGCGTTCCTTTTGATCACTTAACTCCGCTTTTCCCGTCAGAAAAACTGAGCCTGTTTACCGATCCTAACAACTATTCAACCCGCATTATGGACCTGTTTTCTCCAATTGGTAAAGGTCAGCGTGGTTTGATTGTGGCGCAGCCAAAAACAGGTAAAACCATGTTGTTAAAAGATGTGGCTAACGCGATAGCAAAAAACCATCCGGAAGTATATCTTATTATATTACTGATTGACGAGCGCCCTGAAGAGGTTACCGATATGGCCCGCAGCGTACGCGCCGAAGTTGTTTCATCAACTTTTGACGAGCCTGCCGAGCGCCACGTAAAAATTGCCAACATTGTACTTGAAAAAGCAAAACGTATGGTTGAATGCGGTCATGATGTAGTGATCCTGCTGGATTCTATCACCCGTTTGGCCCGTGCTTACAATACCGTAGCCCCTGCATCAGGTAAAATATTATCAGGTGGTGTTGATGCCAACGCATTGCATAAACCAAAACGCTTTTTTGGTGCCGCCCGTAACATTGAAGATGGCGGTTCGTTAACCATTATCGCTACGGCGCTTACCGAAACAGGCTCGAAAATGGACGAGGTTATCTTTGAAGAATTTAAAGGTACCGGTAACATGGAGTTACAGCTTGATCGTAAACTATCAAACAAACGTATTTTCCCTGCTATCGATATCACCGCATCGAGCACCCGCCGCGACGACTTACTGCTTGACCGCGAGACACTTCAGCGTATATGGATCCTACGTAATCACCTTGCCGATATGAACTCGCAAGAATCGATGGAGTTTTTACAGGCCCAGATTCGTGGAACAAAAACCAACGAAGAATTTTTGATTTCGATGAATTCGTAATATTTTAGCGATAATGAAGTTATAAGTAAGCAGAATATTATTTGTAACTTCATTATTACTTAATAAAATCCTGATAACTTCGATGGCGAAATGAAGAGACGCGTAAAAAAACACCTTCCAAATGCTATTACCTGTGCCAACCTGTTTAGCGGTTGTATAGGGATAGTTTTCGCCTTTCAGGGTAATTTAATAGTGGCTGCCTACGCCATTTTCCTCAGCTCGATATTCGATTTTTTTGATGGCCTTGCTTCAAGGGTTTTAAACTCCTATTCCTTTATCGGTAAAGATCTGGATTCGCTGGCCGATATGGTAAGCTTTGGTGTGCTGCCATCGGTTATCATGTACGAGTTATTTTTACAGGCTCCGCAAATTGAGGGCGTAAGCCAGGTTTTAAACTTCGTTGCCTTTTTATTGCCTGTATTTTCGGCTTTAAGGCTGGCTAAGTTTAATAACGATACCCGTCAGTCTGATAGCTTTATAGGTTTGCCAACACCGGCTAATGCTATACTGATTGCATCGTTACCTTTGATAGTGCAACAGTATGATGCGCTGGCCCATTATATACTAAACCCGTATTTCCTTACGGTGTTGGTATTGATCATGTGCTCGCTCCTGGTATCCGAAATACCGCTGATGTCGCTAAAATTTAAAAACCGCGACTTTAACAAAAACATTTTCCGTTATTTACTGCTCATGTTTTCGGCAATACTGATACTATTTTTTAAATTTGTGGCCGTTCCGGTGGTTATATTCATTTATATCACCTTATCCTTAATTCAAACAAAACTCACAAATGACAAAGTTCCAGGCTGAAATCGACGTAATGCCAAAAAAAGAAATACTTGACCCACAAGGTAAAGCAGTAACCGGTAGCATGAAAAACCTTGGCCTTGCCGAGATCCAGAACGTGCGCATAGGTAAACACATTACACTCGAGCTTGAAGCCGAAAGCGCCGAAGCCGCCGAAGCCAAAGTTGATCAGGCCTGCAAAAACCTGCTGGCTAACCTGATTATGGAAAGCTATACTTTTAAAATAGAGCAGGTAGCTTAAAGCTGAAAGCCGAAGGCTTAAAACGAAAAGCATCTAAAAACGTTAAAAAAATCTATATAAAATAAAAAGGCAACTCTATGGGTTGCCTTTTTATTTTATAATGTTCCAGAAAAGCTTTCGGCCTTCGGCTTTGCGCTTTAAGCTTACAAATTCGCTTCCTTCTCTTCCTTAATTTGTTTCAGCGTGATCAGGTTGGCCGATACAATGGTATTTACCTGGTTAAACTTTTGCCCGATTTCGGCGGGGTTCTGGCCCCCGGCTTTGCAGGCCAGTTCAACCTCCTGTATGGTGGCCTGGCTTATGGGCATCCCAAAAAAGCCAAGGTTGGGTTTTAATTTATGGGCGGCCTGTGCGGCTAAAGGCCAATCCTGCGCGGTAATAGCGTTGCCGATGGTTTTCAATAATTCGGGCGATTGCTCGAGGAACATGCCTATCGAATCAACAATAAAATCGTCGCTGCCATCAGCAATCTCGTATAAAAAAGATAGGTCAAGGTCCTGATCTGGTGAAATATCTGCCATATAAAGCTTTGTGTTATTCAAAAATATGTTTTTTTACGATTAAGTTGTCTTTTAGTTGAGCCTTTAATTCTAAAATATTTTTTCTGAATACCGGGTGCACTAAATCGGGCGTTATTTCGGCCAGCGGAATCAACGTAAAGCTGCGTTTATGCAGTTCGGGATGAGGTACCACAAGGTTTACCTCGTGTATTATTTCATCCCCATAAAATAAAATATCTATATCAATAATGCGCGATCCCCATTTTACTTCCCTCCTGCGGCCCATCTGTAACTCAATAGCCAGCACTTTATTTAATATTTCCTGCACAGGCATATCACTTTTCAGCATCAGTACCTGGTTTAAATAATCGGGTTCGTCGGTTTTACCCCAGGATTGGGTTTCGTATATCGATGACAAAGAAACCGGTGGAGCTATTTGGACAGTTATTAATTCAATTGCCTGCTGCAGAAACAATTCGCGATTGCCGAGGTTACTGCCAAGGAGTAAAAAAACATTTATCATGTTGTAACAAATATAATGGAAACTGCTCTTAGCATTATACGGCACCTTATTACTAAGTTTGCGCATAGATAAAAAAGATTTATAATATTAATGAAACAATTCTTCAAATTCGTTCTGGCTACTATTGTAGGTGTAATTATATCTGGTATAATAATCGGAATTGTGGGTGCAGTACTTGTTATTGGCCTTATAACAGCGGCAGGCAGCGATAAGCCTGTGGATGTGAGTACCAATTCAATACTCTACATGTCGCTTAAAAACCCCATTACCGAGCGTACGCCCAATAATCCCTTAGCCGGGTTGGATTTTTTAGGATTGGATGATGATAAATCTATCGGATTGAACGATATTTTAAGTGACATTAAACGGGCCAAAACCGATAGCAACATTAAAGGAATTTACCTTGATGAAAGCTACATGACCGCCGGCCAGGCCACTACCGAAGAGATCAGGAATGCGCTTATCGACTTTAAAAAATCGCGCAAATTTATAATAGCATACGCCGAGGTTTATACACAGGGCTTTTATTACATGGCCTCGGTTGCCGATAAGGTGTACATTAACCCTAAAGGTATTTTTGAATTTCATGGTTTCAGCTCGCAAACCACTTTCCTAAAAGGCGCATTGGATAAACTGGGTATTGAAGCCCAGATTATTAAGGTAGGTACATTTAAAAGTGCTGTTGAGCCTTTGTTCCTTACCAAAATGAGCGATGCCAATAAACTGCAGGTAACCTCGTATCTCGGCTCATTGTATGATCATTTTTTAACCGGCATCAGCAAAAGCCGAGGTATTAATAAAGATTCGTTATTTACTTATGCTGATAATATGCGCATTCAGTTTCCGGAGGATGCTTATAAACTGAAACTGGTTGACGGTTTAAAATATAAAGACGAGATACTGAACGATTTAAAAAAACGCACAGGCACCGATTTAAGAGACGACCTGAAAAGTGTTGACCTAACCGAATATGCCAAAAACAAAGCCGACGACAGCGACGATAAATCAGATGATTCATCATCAAAAAACCGTATCGCTGTAATTTATGCCTCGGGCGATATCAATACCGGCGAAGGCCAGGACAATACCATCGGTTCCGAAACGATTTCAAAAGCTTTGCGTAAGGCCCGTTTGGATGATAAAGTGAAGGCTGTAGTATTGCGCGTAAACTCGCCGGGAGGCAGCTCACTGGCCTCGGATGTGATCTGGCGCGAGGTTAAACTTGTTCACGAAACTAAACCGATTATCGTATCGATGGGCGATTACGCCGCATCGGGCGGTTATTATATCTCGTGCGCTGCCGATTCCATCATTGCGCAGCCTAATACCATAACCGGTTCGATAGGCATTTTCGCGGTGCTTCCAAACATGCAAAAGCTGTTTAACGATAAATTAGGTGTAACTTTTGATGGCGTAAAAACCGGCAAATACGCCGATTTAGGCGATGTGAGCCGCCCGCTTAGCCCAGACGAACGCCTGATTTTGCAAAACAGCGTAAACCGCGGCTATGATGATTTTACTAAAGCCGTTGCCCAGGGCCGCGGCAAAACACAGGCCTACATCAACAGCATTGGCCAGGGCCGTGTATGGACAGGCCAGCAGGCACTGAAAATTGGACTGGTTGATCGCTTGGGCAATATTGATGATGCTATTGCATCAGCAGCAAAAAAAGCTAAGATTAAAAATTACCGTTTAGTAGCGTATCCGGAACAAAAAAGCTTTTTCAACAAACTGGGTAACGGCCTCAGCGCCGAGGTACAAACCCGTATGGTTAAAAAAGAACTTGGTGAAAACTACCGCGTTTACGAACAAATAAAAGGCCTTACCCAAATGATGCGCACCCCCCAGGCCCGTTTACCCTACGACCTGGTGATTAAATAAAATTTCATTAATACACTAATTTTGATTGTGAAAGCCGCCCGGTTGGGTGGCTTTTTTTACTAAGAAAGATTTATGAAGATTCAAACCCCCGTAAGTCCAACTACAATGTAAGAACCTACCCCCTCGCCAAATAAGCATTTGGTACGTTATCCGGCGCATAATCAATGCCATAAGCATGCTTAATCAACAAACTCACCACATTCATAACAATTTGTTCTTTACGATGAAACTGCGGCAGCAAGCCCATCATGGCGTAGCTTACCGGATTTACCGACGGAATAAAAGTTTCCCACTCGTATCCCCTGCCCCACATCAGGCCTTTAACGGTAACATTTAAATCTGCACCATTCTGCAACAAAAAATGCAGCATATCAACCGAACTGTTACCATTTTGGTTAACTGTATGAAATATTGGTGTATGCCCGCCAAAACCATACTCATCATAAGCGGCAACCGCATTCACGTCCGCACCATGTTGCAAAAGTATTTTTGCGCAGTCAACACTGTTATACTCAGCACAAAAATGCATTAGTGTACCACCTGTTAAAGGTGTGTAAGTATTATTATATAAGTTATAAGTTCTGTTAACAGCCGAGGCATCCTCATTTAGCGCATCTGTCAACCGCCGGGTATCGTGAGCCAAAACCGCCAACAAAGCCTGATCTTCATAATTAAGTCCGGCATCAATAAAAGCATGCACACAATCTTTAAAGCGAGGGCCGCGGGCATACATTTCTACCATCATTGTAAAAACGGGCATCCCGTCATGAATTTCATTGGGGCTACCGCCATCGGCAAAATATTGCTTTATTTTATCAACTGAATGGGTTTCGGCGGCATAAAGAATGGTGTTGTAATCGGGCATGATCTTTTTTATTAAAGTTAATAAAACAAATAGCTAAAAAAACGCAAGGGTTCAAATAAAAACACTAAGTATCAATCACTTAAATACCAACAATCAGCATATCCAGCAACCCACAAAAAACTTTGCGTCTTAGCCATCTTTGCGTGCTTAAAAATCTCAAACTATTCAATCCAAAAAAACTTTGCGTCTTCGCGCCTCTGCGTGCTTAAAAATCACAAACTATTCAAATAAAAGAAACTTTGCGTCTTAGCCACCTTAGCGTGCTTAAAAATCTCAAACTATTCAAACCAAAAAACTTTGTGTCTTTGCGCCTTCGCGTGCTCAAAAATCTGCAACAAGCAAATTCGACTATCTACAAAAAACATAGCGAGAAAACATCCCCCAAAAACAAACCCTCCACCTAAGCTGTCATTACAATGGCTTTTTGTATTTTTACACCCTCATTGTATTTATGGAAAATAAACCCATAGCCCGTACGCTTCGCTTACTATCACAACTCATGGAACTGCATGAGGTTAATCCGTTCAAAATCAAATCGGTAGCTAATGCGGCTTTTAAAGTTGATAAGCTCCCCTTCCCTATCGCCGGTAAAAAGCTGGATGAGCTGGAAAAGATAGATGGCATAGGCAAAAGCATTGCCGGCAAAGTAGCCGAACTGCTGGCAACCGGCTCCATGGCCGAGTTGCAGGAAATGCTGGATAAAACCCCGGCAGGCATTGTAGAGATGATGGGCATTAAAGGCATCGGCCCTAAAAAAGTAGCCATCATTTGGAAAGAACTCGGCATCGAAAATACAGGAGAATTATTTTATGCCTGTAACGAAAACCGCCTGATAGAAGCTAAGGGGTTCGGCTTAAAAACACAGGAAGAAATTCGCAAAGCTATCGAATTCAGGATGGCGAGCAATGGTAAATTCCTTTTTGCACAGGTTGAAAAGGAAGCCAACCAATTGATGGACGAGATTAAAGCCATTTTCCCGGATGCGTTGAAACACTTTGCAGGCGAGTTTAGGCGGCTGAATGAAATCATCACCGAAATAGTGATTGTTATTGGCTCTATCAATCCAGAAGTTGCTTTTGAGGCGATGGCAAACTCAAAAATATTATCAAACGTAAATCTGAATAAAAACCATGTGCAGGGCGAGTTATCAAACGGCCTTTTGGTTGATATCATTTGCGTTGATAAAGCCGATTATTATAAAGAGTTATTTATCAATACCGGTACAGACGAACACGTGCAGGCTGTTTTCGACAGGATCAATGTCCCCGTCGATCAGCCCGAAACCGAAGAACTGATCTATACCAAAGCAGGCCTGGGATGGATGCAGCCTGAACTGCGCGAGGGCACCCTGTTTATTGAAAAGGCCGAAAAGAACCAACTGCCAACCCTCATTAACTGGCACGACCTGAAAGGTACCCTCCATAACCACAGCACCTGGAGCGACGGCGTAAACACCATTGAAGAAATGGCCCTTTATTGCCGCGATACCCTGAAGCTGGAATACCTTGGCATGTGCGATCACAGCAAAAGCGCCTTTTATGCCAAAGGCTTAAGCATTGAGCGCGTGTTGCAGCAACATGAAGAAATTGATGCGCTTAATAAAAAGCTGGATGGCTTCCACATATTTAAAGGCATCGAATCAGACATATTATATGATGGCGCGTTGGATTATCCGGACGAGATATTGCAGAAGTTTGATTTTGTAGTTGCATCCGTACACTCCATCTTAAAAATGGACGAAGAAAAAGCAACTTCAAGGCTCATCACCGCCATCGAAAACCCTTACACTACTATCCTCGGTCACCCTACCGGCAGGCTGTTGTTAAGCAGGGCCGGATATCCAATCGACTATAAAAAGGTGATAGACGCTTGTGCTGCCAACAATGTAGTGATCGAAATAAACGCCAACCCGCTCAGGCTCGACCTTGATTGGCGCTGGCATCAATATGCCCTTGATAAAGGCGTTATGCTATCCATTAACCCCGATGCCCACCGCATTGAAGGTTTTACTGATATGCACTACGGCATACTGGCAGCCCGCAAAGGCGGTTTATATAAAGAGATGTGCTACAATGCGCTGTCGTTAGCGGAGATTACAGAGGCGTTTGCGCGAAAGAGAGGTTAGAGATTGGAGATAAGAGATTAGGAAAAAGTAAAAAAGAGATTAGAGGTTGGAGATCAGAGGTTAGGTTAGGCTATGTCAGGCAATGCATACCTGTTAGGCAAAAATGACTCAATGACCTAATGACTCAATGACAAAAACAATGAATTTAAAAGATAAAGTAGAAACCATACGGGATAACGCCAAAACACCTTCTATACTGGTAGTGGGCGACCTGATGGTTGACCATTATATTATAGGTACTGCTTCACGTTTATCGCCCGAGGCTCCGGTGCCTATAGTTAATGTAAAAAACGAAACCACCACGCTTGGCGGCGCCGGTAACGTGGTGCAAAACCTGGTATCATTGGGTGCAAAAGTTACCGTGGCAGGTGTTATAGGCGATGACAGT